>JARBUN010000128.1 GCA_029239635.1 Microbacterium sp.
CCAGGTGAGCGCGCGGGCCAGGATGCCGGTGGCCTTCGCCGCGGTCTCGGGATGCGCGATCGCCCACGACTTCGGGGCCATCTCGCCGATCACGAGGTGCAGGAAGGTGACGACGATCAGCGCGAGCATGAAGGCGATGATGTCGGCGAGGACGTAGGGAAGGCCCCACGCCTCGAACGCCGGCGACAGCGCGTAGTCGATCGCGGGCTTGGTGATCGCACCGAGCAGGAACGTACAGGCCGTGATGCCGAGCTGCGCGAACGCGAGCATCACGGTCAGTTCGTTCACCCCGCGCAGCGCCGCCCGCGCGGAGGCGCTCGTGGCGGCCTCCTCCTCGAGGCGGTGACGACGGGCGGCCAGCAGCGCGAACTCCACGATCACGAAGAACGCGCTGGCGATGATGAGCAGTGCCGTGATGAGGGCGACCGTCCAGCCGTTCATCGGGTCACCTCCTCATCGGCGCGCGAGGCTTCGCCGACGGGCTCGGCGTCCCGGTCCCGCTCGTGCAGACGCACCGCGAGCTGCGACGGGACATGACGGTCGACCTCGACGACCTCGACGGTCAACCAGCGCTCGATGTCGAGTCCTTGGACGGACTCGGACGGCTTCTCGGGCAGGTCGACCCGCACCACCGCGCCGATCGCGGGCAGGTCGCCGTGGGTCTCGATGACCAGGCCCGCGGCGGTCTCGGTGTCGGTCTCGGCCAGGTCGTGCCCGATCACGCGCTCGAGTTCGTCGAGGTGCAGGTCGCCGAAGTTGCCGTACTCGTCGACCACGCACGCGAGCTCGTTGCGGGTCTTGCGCATCCGGTCGAGGGCGACCGGCAGCATCATCGAGGTCGGCAGGACCACCGCGGGACGCATGACCGTCGCGACGACGGAGTCATCGGCGGGCTGCTCGCGCAGCAGATCGATCAGCTCGACCACGCCCACGGGGGAGTCCTCGTCACCGATCACGGGATAACGCGTGTGACCGGATGCCATGAGGGCACGCACCTCGCCGACTGTAGTCTCGGGGGTCACCGAGTCGATCTGCGAGCGCGGGATCATGGCGTGCTCGACGTCGCGCTGCGGGAAGTCGAGGATGCGGTCGATGATGATCGACAGATCGTCGGGGAGGTCGCCGCTCTGACGCGACTCCTCGATGATGGCCTCGAGGTCGCGCGCGGTCGCGCTCTCGTCGACGTCTTCGAGCGGTTCGATGCGCAGCAGGCGGAGGAGCGCGTTGGCCGCGACGTCGAAGACGGTGATGAGCCAGCCGAAGAGCAGGAGGTAGATGCGCGTCGGCACGGCGAGGGCGCGGGCGAGGGGTTCGGGGCTCGCGATCGCGAGGTTCTTCGGGTAGAGCTCACCGAAGATCATCGTGACGATGGTCGCGAGCAGGAGCGCGCCGACCGTACCGATGAGGACGGAGACGGCGGGGTCGATGCCCACCCCGCCGAGCAGCGTCCCGAGCGATTCGCCGATCAGCGGTTCGGCGACGTAACCGATCAGCAGACCGGTCACGGTGATGCCCAGCTGCGCGCCCGACAGCATGAACGACGTGCGCTTCGTGATCGCGAGAACGCGCTTCGCCTGCGCGTCACCCTTCTCGGCCAGGGCCGCCATGCGCGAGCGGTCGACCGACA
This sequence comes from Microbacterium sp., assembly GCA_029239635.1. GTDB lineage: Bacteria > Actinomycetota > Actinomycetes > Actinomycetales > Microbacteriaceae > Microbacterium. The sequence continues at coordinate 1,628 of JARBUN010000128.1, forward strand.
TGTACGCGAACTCCTGCGCGACGAAGAAGCCGCAGGCGACGATGATCGCCAGAGTCACGATGACACCCACCAGGAGTGTCAGAGTTGCAGCCACCATCAGATTTCACCCCCTCTCGAAGCGAGGGGGCTCGAAGATCGGCCCTCCTGGTCGGGGGAGGTTCGGTGATGGCTCACGGGGTTTCTCTCTCGTGGGTCGGTTGATCGAAGATCGTTCTCAACTGTATCGAGCGGCATGACCCGCGGGCTGGGGATTGACCGCGTAAAAACGGGGGCCGGACCGTCTTCCGGTCCGGCCCCCGTTCCCCTCGCGGTCAGGGAGTCGCGCGCCGAAGCGTGAGGAACGACGACGACGCGAGCGCGGCGATCAGCACCAGGCCCCACAGCGCGATCCCGAACGCGCCGAGCGCCGCTCCGCCCTCGATGACCGTCGGCCACGAACGCGTGAGGGTGACGATCCCGATGATCACGACCAGGAGGAGACCCACCCCCACGAGGGTGACGGTGGTCATGAGGGCACCGAAGCGCTTGAAGATGGTCGCGCCCCAGAAGCCCATGACGAAGAAGAACATCGCGACCGCGAAGAAGATGACTCCGGCCGCGAGGGGACCGGCCTCCCACAGCCAGGGCATGTAGAAGAAGTAGCCGTTCATGCCCCACCCGTCGGTCGCCTGCTCCAGGAGGCCGCCGACGACGAAGACGACCGAGAGCACGACGGCCGTGATCCCCGCCGTCAGCAAGGTGCCGGTGAAGAACTCGCGACGCGTGACGCTCAGCGCCTGCGAGAAGGGGAACGTGCGGGTCAGTGCCTGCGCGCCGATCACGCCGAAGTACCAGAGGGGCGCTTGCGCTCCGCCGCTGATCTTCACCCCATCGGCTCCTGCCGCCTGGATGATCCCGTAGACGAGGAGACTGAGGGCGAAGGCCCCGAACAGGATGATCAGCGGCAGCCAGACGAACGTCTGACGGTTGATCAGTTGGAGGCGGACCACCTTCAGCGTGCGGTTCATCGCAGCGCTCCTTCCGGGAGGACAGCGCCGACGGTCGCGGCGGCGCGGGGCCTGGTGCTCTGCGTGCGACGCACGATGAGTTGCTGCAGCGATACCGGGGCGACCTCGAGACGGGCCTCGACGAGCGCCCGGCGGTCCGCCGGTGTGAGCTCGCCGATGACGGTGACGGATGCCACGCCCCCGAGGCTCTCGCGATGGATGACCTCGCGCCCCAGGCAGAAGGCGTCCACGGCGATCGCGTCACCGATGATCGTCGCGGCGCTGTGGCGCACGGCATCCGTGTCCTCGTCCATGACGATGCGCCCGCCATCCAGCACGATGACCTTCTCGAGGAGGTTCGCCACCTCATCGATCAGGTGGCTGGAGAGGATGATCGTGCGCGGGTGCTCCGCGTAGTCCTCCAGCAGCCGGTCGTAGAAGATCTGGCGCGCGACGGCGTCGAGACCCAGGTACGGCTCGTCGAAGAAGGTGATCTCCGAGCGCGAGGCGAGCCCGATGATGACGCCGACCGCGGACAGCTGGCCGCGCGAGAGCTTCTTGATCGTGCGCTTCAACGGGAGCTGGAACTCGTCCACGAGACGGTCGGCGAACGCCTGGTCCCAGTGCGGGAAGAAGAGGCGGGCCGCGCGGAACGCGTGGACGGGCTGCGCGTCGTCGGGGTACTTCTGGCTCTCGCGCACGAAGCACATGCGTGACAGGACGCGCGGGTTCTCGTAGGGGTCCTCGCCGAAGACGCGCGCCTCGCCGCTCGACGCGAGGTTCTGTGCGGTGAGGATCGACATGAGGGTCGTCTTGCCGGCGCCGTTGCGGCCGAGCAGACCGTAGATGGAGTCCTTCTCGATCCGGAAGGACACGTCATCGAGGGCGAGTCCGCCCCGGTAACGCTTGCTGAGGCCCGTTGCCTCGATCACGGCGGTCATCGTGTGGCTCCTTCTGTGCGGGGGGAGGGGGTGGACGAAACGAGATGCGCGCGCTCGCGGATGAGGTCCGCGAGGTCGTCCGGGCCGAGGCCCAGGGTGCGGGCCTCGGCGAGAAGAGGTTCGACGAAGCGATCGGCGAAGGCCGTTCGGCGCTCGCGCAGGAGGTTGTCGCGCGCGCCGGCGGCGACGAACATGCCGATTCCTCGGCGTTTGTAGAGGACACCCTTGTCGACGAGCATGGTGATTCCTTTCGCGGCGGTGGCGGGGTTGATGCGGTGGAACGCGGCGAGCTCGTTGGTGGAAGGCGCGCGGGTCTCCTCGGCAAGCGAGCCGTCGACGATGGAGTCCTCCACGCTCTCGGCGATCTGGAGGAACAGCGCCCTGCCGTCGTCGATCATGCGTTCTCCGTCCGTTGGTTCATTACTTGACTAAGTAACCATGCAACGCCGAGGCATGACGTGTCAAGGCCGTTAATATCTCGCGGCGTGAGATAATGGACGTACCCCGCATTGCTGCGCTTCCCGGCGCGGTCCCGCCCTTTGCATCACGAGGCGCTTTTGCGCGCCAGAAAAGGACCAGCCGTGGGACGCCTCATCTACCGCGATCGCGCATCGTTCGACATCGACGACCGCATTCTCGCCCACCTCCGCATCGTCATCATGAACAAGTTGCGCCGCAACGAAGGGTTCATGCTGCAACTCCCCGTGAACGAGGGAGTGCGCCAGGCCAGCATCTGGGTGCACGCATCCAATGCGCTCGTGCTGCAGTTCTACGGGGGCCGCGAGCCCACGATCGACCGCGAACTCGTGGACCAGATGATGCATGACGCCAGCAGCGCCGACGGACTCACTCTTCTCTCGACCGGGCCGGTGATCGCCGCCGCATCCCCGGCGCGCGCCGCTCGTTGACTCCCTCGCGCTCGCGCCGCCCGATCAGCGGGCGCGGGCGCGGGGGAGCGTGACCGCGAAGAGACCCCCGTCGTCTGAGGTCAGGCAACGGACGTCGCCGCCGTGCGCGCGGGCGATTCCGCGTGCGATCGGCAGACCGAGCCCCACCCCCGTCGCCGACCGTGCCGGGTCCAGCCGCACGAGCCGGTCGAAGATGCGCTCGCGATCGGCATCCGGCACCCCGGGTCCGTCGTCCGCGATCGTCAAGCGGATCTCGGTCGGGAACTCCTCGAGCGTGATCCGAACCACCCCGCGTCCGCCGGTCGCGCGCGCGGCGTTCTCGACGAGATTCGACAGCACCTGCGCGATCCTGTCGAGGTCGACGGAGGCCCTGACCGCGGCATCCGGAACCGTCGCCCGCAGATCGAGGTGGGGGTGCAGAAGCGGTGCCCGCTCCGCCTCCGCGCTCACCAACGCGCGCAGGTCGGCGTCGGCGAGGTTCAGGTCGAGACCCCGGTCGACCCGGGCCATCATGAGCAGATCGTCGACCAGGCGCGACGCGCGGGCCGCCTCGCGAGCGACCTGAGCCGCGAGCATCTCGCGATCGGGGCCGTCGAGATCCGCGCGGACCAGGGTATCGGCGGCGGCACGGATGCCGGCGACCGGCGTCCGCAGCTCGTGTGCGGCGTCCGAGAGGAAGGCGCGCAGACGGCGCTCGGCTCCGCGCGCGGCCTCCTCCGCCCCCACGACATCGTCGAGCATGTCGTCGAAGGCTGTCGCGACGCGGCCGATCTCGGTGTCGGGACGGGTGGGCCGGAGTCGGCGTCCCCGTTCGCCCGCACCGATCGAGCGAGCCACCTCGGATACCTGATCGAGGGGTCGCAGCGTCGCCTGCACGATCAGGATCACCGCGCCCGCGGCGATCGCCAAGACGACGGCGGACGCGATCGCCATGATCCACCGCACCTGCACGAGCGTGTCCTCGACACCGACCGCGGATGCCGTCAGCGTCAGCGTCGATCCATCGCTCAGGGTCGAGCTCAACGTCACGAGATCGTCGTCGCCGCCGACCGTGGAGGCGACGACCGTGACGTCGGATCCCGTTGCGGTCGGTTGGGGTGCCGCACGCTCTCCGGGTCCCGGGCCCCCTGGCCCCCGCGGACCGTCCCGAAGCTGCTCCGGGCTGGGACCGGCGACGATCGACCCGCCGCCGGCGCTGTCGATCCTCACCGCGAGCCCCTGATCCGACAGACGCTCGGCCAGGTCGGTGTCATCGACGGTGCCCACCAGCGACGCGGCGGCCGCCGCACGATCGCGCAGCCGCTCCTCGATCTGGCCGCGGAGACGCGCGCCGAGGGCGACGTCCACCACCACGGAGAGCGCCGAGACCACGCACGGTGTGGATGAGCCGCGGTCCGCGCGCTTCCATCTTCCGCCGGAGGGCGCTGAGGTGCACCTCGACGAGGTTGGGGTCGTAGTCGTCGTAGCCCCACACCTGGGTCAGGATCTGCCCCTTCGACAGCGTGCGCCCCCGACTCTCCGCGAACAGCTGCAACAGGCGGAACTCGGTCGCGGTGAGATCGAGGGCGCCGCCTCCGCGATGAGCGACGGCCGCATCGGGATCGACGACGAGATCACCGATCGCGATCGTCTGGGGGAGTCGTCCGCGCCGACGCAGCACGGCGCCCACGCGCGCCACGAGCTCGGCGACCGTGAACGGCTTGGTCACGTAGTCGTCCGCGCCTTCCGCGAACCCCCGCAGGCGATCGTCGACCTCGTCGCGCGCGGTGAGCATGATCACGGCGGTGTCGCCTTCCGCCCGGATCACCGGGAGCAACCGGATGCCGGCCGGCCCGGGCATCATCCAGTCGAGCACCACGAGGTCGGGGCGGAACGCCGCCAGACGGATCGCCAGATCCGTGCCGTCCGGGGCGCCCTCCGCGGTGAAGCCTTCGGCGCGCAGCGCCGTCACGATGGTGAGGCGGATGGTCTCGTCGTCGTCGAGCACGAGGACGCGGGCAGGGGTGGACACCCCGCCCACGGTAGGGCCGACCACTGTGCACTTCTTATGCGGTGGCTATGGCATCCGGATCCGCATCGGAGCTTCAGGTTCGCTTCAGTCCCGCCTCGAAGGCTGGACATATCGCCGGAACACCCTCCGGCCAGGAAGGAACATCATGACCGACGACGACAACCCCACCCTGCCGCTGCCACGAACAGAGCCGCAGCCCGAACCGGCCCGTCGCCGCTGGACGCGGCCCTCGCTCATCGCCGGAGCCGTGGTCGTGGCGGTCGGCCTCGCCGGGGGCTCCGCCGCCCTCGCCGCGCAGTCCAGCGGTCCCCTCGCCCTCGCCAGCGCATCGACGACCTCTGCTCCGAGCGCCGACGGGGGCAGCGGGCCCGGTACCGCCCCGATGCCGGGCGCCACCCCGACCGACGCGCCGACCCCCGGAGCGGACGCGCCGACTCCCGGGACCGAGGCCACACCTCCCGCGGGACCGGGGGAGGGTGCCGGTCCGGGTGCGTGCGGACCGGCTGGAAAGGGTCCCGGGGGACCGGGTGCCGTCGGACCGGACGTCACCACCCCGCCTTCGGACGGCACCGCGCCGACTCCTCCCGCCGACGGGAAGGCACCGACCCCGCCCGCGGATGGCACCGCGCCGACCCCGCCGACCCCACCCGCCGACGGGCAGGCACCGACCCCGCCGACCCCGGCCACCCCGGGCAGCTGAGCACCGCACCGCGCTGACCGCCGCGCCGCACACCCCACGTGCAGGCCGCGGTCAGCGCGGTGGGGCACGATCGATGCATGAGCACACGGCGACCTCCGGCCCGCCGTCCCGCCGCGCGGAGCCGCGTCGCACCGCGTCGTCGTCCCCGCCGCCGGGCCACGGCGGCGATGCTCCGCCGACGCCGCATCACGGTGGGCGCGCTCGTCGCGGTCGGGGTCGTGACGATCGTCGGTCTCCTCGCCGCCACCGTCGTCCCTCTTCTCGGTCTCGCGTCGGCCTGGAACACCGAGGTGCGCAAAGAGCGCATGGATCTCTCCGCGTTCGACCCCGGACGTCTCATCGACGATGCCGACTTCTACGACGGCAACGCGATGACCGCCGACGAGATCCAGCGCTTCCTGGACGACGAAGTGGGGTCGTGCCGCACCGACACCTGCCTCAACGTCTTACGCACGACCCTCCCCGCTCGCGACAGGATCGTCTCGGATGCCACCGGCGAAACGGTCTGCGAGGCCTACGAGGGCGGCGACCTCACCGCCGCCGAGATCATCGACCGGGTGCAGCGCGCCTGCGGCATCTCGGCGAAAGTGCTGCTCGTCACGCTCCAGAAGGAGCAGAGCCTCGTGTCCGGCCGCACGGCTCGAGGCCCCGACGACGCCGCTCTGGGGGCGGCCATGGGGGCTCGGTGCCCCGACACCGCGCCGTGCGACGCCGGTCTCGCCGGATTCGCCGCACAGATCGCCCAGGGGGCCACCGACCTCAAGTCGTACAGCGCGTCCGACTTCATGCGCCAACCCGGCACGCACTGGATCGCGTACTCGCCGAATCCCGACTGCGGAGGCACGGATCTGACCATCGCGAACGAGGCGACGGCGGCCCTCTACAACTACACGCCCTATCAGCCGAATCCCGCCGCCCTCGAGGCCGCGTGGGGGACGGGCGACTCCTGTTCGTCCTACGGAAACCGCAACTTCGCGTTGTACTGGGCACTCTGGTTCGGGTGAGTGTTCACGGCCGAATCACAGTGTTGTGATTTCGTTATGTACGGGCGATAATGACCGAGACAACAGAACATCGCCGTGACTCCATCACAGGTCGTAGGGGAAGACGTACCTGACGAAGGAGAGACCATGGCGACCACGTCTTCGCGCGGAGTGATCCTGATCCACTCCGCGCCCCGCGCGTTGTGCCCCCACCTGGAGTGGGCGGTCGGACGCGCTCTCGGCCGTGCCGTGAACTTCGACTGGACCGACCAGCCGGTGCTGACAGGCAGTCGGCGCGCCGAGTTCTACTGGGAGGGCCCGGTCGGCTCCGGCGCCGCCCTCGCCAGCGCGATCCGCGGATGGGAGCACCTGCGCTTCGAGGTGAGCGAGGACCCCACCCCGCGCAGCGACGGCGGTCGGTGGATGCACACGCCGGGTCTCGGCATCCACTATGCGCAGACCGACGCGGCCGGAAACGTGGTCATCGGCGAGGACCGTGTGCGCTACGCCATGGAGGTCGCCGCAGGCGACGCCTTGGAGCTGCAGCGCGAGCTCGACGTCGCCCTCGGCTCGGCGTGGGACGAGGAGCTCGAGCCCTTCCGCCACGCCGGCGACGACCAGCAGATCGTCTGGCTGCACAAGGTCGGCTGATCCCCAGACGTCGGGGGAGCGGAGGCGCCACTACCGGAGGTCGGTGATCATTCCCGGCACCGGGACCGCGTATCCCTCTCCCGATCGGAAAGCGAACGCCCCCGCCATCCCCGAAGCAGTCGGGGGATGCCGGGGGCGTTCGGTCGTGATCAGACCGAGGCGATCGCGACGACGGCGTTGTGACCGCCGAAGCCGAACGAGTTGCTGATGGCGAGCTGGTCGCCCGAACCGAGCTCGACCGGTGAGCCGGAGAGAGCGAAGGGAACCTCGGGGTCCTGCTCGGTGAGGTTGATCGTGGGCGGGGCGACCCGGTTCTGGAGCGCGAGGACGGTGAAGATCGCCTCGAGCGCACCCGTACCGCCGAGAAGGTGGCCAGTGGAGGCCTTGGTCGCGGAGACGGGGATCTCGTCGACGCGCTCACCGAAGACGGCGCGCAGCGCCTTGTACTCGTTCGGGTCGCCGACCGGGGTCGACGTGGCGTGGGCGTTGATGTGGGTGACGTCGTCGACCGACGCGCCCGCCATCTCGAGCGCCATGTGCACGGCGCGCGCGGCACCGTGGCCCTCGGGGTCGTTCGCGGTGATGTGGTACGAGTCCGCCGTGACGCCACCGCCGACGATCGACGCGTAGATCTTCGCGCCGCGGGCCTTCGCGTGCTCCTCGGTCTCGAGGATCAGCACGCCGGCACCTTCGCCCATGACGAAGCCGTCACGGTCGATGCTCGCCGGACGCGAGGCCGTCTCGGGGGAGTCGTTGCGCTTCGAGAGCGCCTGCATGGATGCGAACGAGGCGATGGTGATCGGGTGGATCGCCGACTCGGTGCCACCGGCGATGACGACGTCGGCCAGACCGTCGCGGATGTGCTGCACGGCGTTGACGATCGACTCGGTGCTCGAGGCACACGCCGATGCGACCGTGCGCGCGAAGGCCCGGGCGTGGAAGTGGAGGGAGAGGTTGCCCGCCGCCGCGTTCGGCATGAGCATGGGCACGGTCATCGGCATGACCCGACGCGGACCCTTCTCGCGGAGGACGTCCCACGCGTCCAGAAGCGTCCAGACGCCGCCGATCCCCGTGGCGAAGTCGACTCCGAGACGGTCGGGGTCGATGTCGGGCGCGCCCGCGTCTTCCCACGCTTCCTTCGCCGCGACCATCGCCAACTGCGACGAGGGGTCGAGGCGCTTGGCGACCGGACGCTCGAGGACGGTCTCGGGGCGCACGAGCGCCTCAGCCGCGAACGTGACGGGAAGCTGGTACTTCTCGACCCATTCGTGCTCGAGGGTGCGCGCGCCGGAGGTGCCGGCCAGCAGGGCGGACCAGCTCTCGGGTGCCGTCCCGCCGATGGGCGAGGTGGCTCCGATGCCGGTGACGACGATGCGGGGTGTGCTCATGGGGTGCGAAATCCTTGCTGCGGACCGATGGGGCCTGACCGGTGGGGGCCGAAGCCCCCACCGGGAGAATCAGGCCTGGTTCGAGGTGATGAAGGTGACGGCGTCGCCGACGGTCTTGAGGTTCTTGACCTCGTCGTCGGGGATGGTGACGCCGAACTTCTCCTCGGCGTTGACGACGATCGTC
>JARBUN010000030.1 GCA_029239635.1 Microbacterium sp.
ACCACGGTGGTGTCGAGGGCGCTGCCCGCTCCGAGGAGCGCGCGGACGACGGCATCCGGAGCGACCGGATACGTGCCCCAGCCGAGCGAGAACACCGAGAGGACCACGACGGCCGCGAGCACGGCGGCCCCGACCGCGATGCTGCGGATGCGCACGGGGAGACCCCCCAGCAGCACCCGGCGGTACCCCACCTCTACGGCCGTCACAGCGCGCTGGCCTTGCGTCGACGCGCGAGAGCGATGAGGACGGGGGCGCCGACGAAGGCGGTGACGATGCCCGCGGGCACCTCGGCGGGGGCGATGATCACGCGCCCCAGCACGTCGGCGAGCAGCACGACGATCGGGGCGGCGAGGGCGCTGAGCGGCAGGATGCGCCGTTGGTCGGGGCCGACGATCCACCGCACGACGTGCGGCACCATGAGCCCGACGAACGACAGGGGGCCGACGAGAGCGGTCGCCGCCCCGGCGAGCACGGTGATGGCGCCGATGGACGCCACCCGCACGGCGCCGACGGGGATGCCCTGCGCCCGGGCGAGGTCGTCGCCGAGGGCGAGGGCGTTGAGCGCGCGGCCGAGCACGAAGGCCACCGCGAGGCCCACCACGATGAACGGCACGACGGGGAGGATGATGTCGAGACCCCGCCCGAGCAGCGAGCCGGCGTTCCACCCGCGCATGAGGTCGAAGGCGTCGGGGTCGCTCAGCATCATGCCCGAGGTGATGCCCGAGAGCACCGCGCCGACGGCGACGCCCGCGAGCGTGAGGCGGATCGGATCGGCCGGCCCCCGCCCCGACGAGCCGACGAGAGCAACGGCGACGGTGACGACGAGCGCGCCGAGGAAGGCCGGCCAGAGGAGCAGGAGAGAGCTCTGGATGCCGAGAACCGCCACCGTGAGGGCGACGGCGAACGCGGCCCCGGCGTTGACGCCGAGGATGCCGGGGTCGGCGAGCGGGTTGCGCGAGAACGACTGCATGAGGGCCCCGGCCACCCCCAGGGCGGCTCCCGCGACGATCCCCGCGATCGTGCGGGGCACGCGGAGTCCCTGGACCACGAAGTCGGTGTCCGGGGTGCCCGTGCCGGTGAGCGAGGCCCACACCGCGTGCCAGGGCAGCGGGTTCGCACCGATCATCAGCGACAGGGCGACGGAGACGGCGAGGACCGCCATCAGCACGAGGATGCCGATGGCGGTCCGACCGATCCGTGGGGATCCGGGTGCCGTGTCCGGCGCCCGCGGGGGGACGACCGAGGTCATTTCCCCGATGCGAGGAAGGTCTCGATGTCGTCCAGCACCGACTGCGCGCCCTTCGGCCCGACACCGGCGACCCACGTGCTCGTGTCGACGATGGTCACGACCGGGAACGCGGCGGCGTTCTGCGAGATCGCCGCGGGGACGGTGGACGGGTCGTTCACGTCCGCGGTGGTGACGAAGACGGCATCCGCGGTCGCGCTCGCGATGTTCTCGGGCGAGATATCGGCCTGCAGGCCGTCCTCCCACTCGTGGTCGGGGATCGTGTAGCCGACGCACTCGAGCAGGCTCCCGGCGAACGAGACCGGGCCGTACAGGCTCAGCGTCGTCTCGTCGCGCGGGCGGATCATCTCGGCGGTCTTCCCGGCGAGGGCGTGCGCGGCCTTGATCTCGTCGCAGCGCTGGTCGACGGCATCCACGGCCTTCTTCACGTCGTCCTCGCGGCCGAGGGCGTCGCCGATGAGGGCCGCGTTGTCGCGCCACGGGTCGGCCTGCGTGGCGATGAACACCGTCGGGGCGATCGCGCTGAGCTGGTCGTAGAGCGCGGAGTGCCGGGACTCGGTGCCGAGAATGAGGTCGGGCTGGAGGGCGGCGATCGCCTCGAGGTCGGGTTCGCTCACGGTGCCGACGGGGGTGACGCCTTCGACGCCCAGGTAGCTCGGCACGCCGTTGACCATGTTCGCCACGGCCGCCCCCACGGGGGTGATCCCGACGGCCACCGCGGTGTCGAGCTCGAGCGGTTCGAGCGTGACGACGCGCTGCGGGGCGGTCGAGACGGCGGTCGTCCCGCGGGCGTGGGTCACCTCGTGGGTCGACGCGGAGCTCTCGGCGGGCGTCGCGGCGGCTCCGCCGGCGCAGCCGGAGAGCGCCAGGGCGAGGCCGGCGGACGCGGCGAGGAGGGCGAAGCGCCGGGAGGAACGGCGTGCGGGCATGGCGAGATGTCCTTTCGGGTGGGGGATGCCGCGAGCTGAAGCTTAGGCAAGGGTTACCTTAGCAAGAGCGCTCACCGGCCTCGCGGACCCGTCTCGACCGTGGAGCACCTCGGCATCCCTGTCGGGGGTTCATTCCCGTAAAGGCATGCGCTACCGTCGCTCGGGGAGGGGCCGCATGTCTCGAGAGAAGATCCTGGTGAGACGTCTTTCCGGCGATCACCCGCACGTGGATCTCACGGGGGACGACCGCCGCTTCTCGGCGGCGCGGATCGTGCTGGTCCTCACGGCCATCGCTTTCACGCTGATCGTCGTGGTGGAGCGCGACCTCGGCACGCGCCTCGTGATGGGCTCCTTCGCGGTGCTCGCGGCCGCCACCGCCGGGTCCGTCACTCTGCTGCGCCGCCTGTCGGAGAACGGCGTCGTGCGCATCGACACGGAAGGGCCGGGGCTTCACTTCCGCCCGCCCATCTGGCCGACCGCGCTGACCGTCGTGCTCCTGCTGCTGTTCACGCTGCCGGCCGTGGCGGTCGCCGTGGGAGGCGCCGACGACCTGTTCACCCCTCGGCGCTCGCCGATGCTGCTGGTGGTCGTGGTGCTGGTGTTCTTCGGCGTGATGCTCTGGCGGCTTCGCATCCCGTCCGGACTCCGGCTCACCGTCGACGGCATCCGGGGCATCCGGGCGCGTGGCGACCTCGCCTGGTCGTGGGACGAGGTGGGCGCGGTCGAGGTCTCCGGCCCGCCCGCGGCGCTCTCGCTCACGAGGAAGGACGGCTACGTGCCCGTGACCGCGACGATGCGCTTTCTCGGGTCCGATCCGAATCAGGTCGCGGCGATCGTGCGTTTCTTCCGGGACAACCCGGCGGAGCGCGCGGTGCTCGAGCAGGGTGGTCGGGCCGCGCTCGACCGCGCGGCCGAGGTGCTGCGCCCGATGTGACGCCGGTACCCCGACCGCGCGAGCCGACGATCAGTACACGATGACCGGCTTCACCGTCCGCCCGTGGTGCATGTCGTCGATGGCCCGGCCGATGTCGTCCAGAGGGTACCGACGCTCGATCTTCTCCAGCGGCAGCCGTCCTTGAGCGTGCAGGGCGACCAGTCGCGGGATGAGCTCCCGCGGATCGGCGTCGCCCATCGTGACCCCGCGCAGGACCTTGCCGGTGAGGATGCCCTGGATGTCCACCGCGATCTCGGTTCCGGGCGGGGGCGCCCCGCACACGAGCACCGTGCCGCGGGCGGCGGCCGCGTCGAGCGCCGTGCGCGCGACGCCCGGATGCCCCGTCGTGTCGAAGCTCAGCGTGACGCCGCGTCCCCCGATCAGCTCGGCGAGACGGGCTGCGACGTCCTCGTGCGCGGCGTCGATCGTGTCGGTCGCCCCGAGCTCGCGCGCGAGCTCGAGGCGCGCGGCCACCCGGTCGATCGCGATCAGACGTGCCGGCTCGCGGATGGCCGCGGCCATGATGGCCGACAGCCCGACCGCTCCGGTGCCGTACACCGCGACCACGTCGGAGGGACCGGGATCCAGCACGTTCCACATCGAGCCGAAGCCCGTCAGGACGCCGCACCCGAGCGGCGCGAGCACCGTCAGGTCGGCGTCGTCGGCGACGCGCACGAGCGAGCGTTCGTCGGCGATCGCGTACGTCCCGAACGAGGACTGCCCGAAGAAGTGCGCCGCGACCGGCTCGCCCTCGCGGGTGATCCCGCCGGAGTCCTCCCCACGGACTCCGCCGAGGAGGTTCCGCGGCAGCCACGTCTCGCAGTACGCGGGATGCGCACCGACACAGGCTTCGCACGCTCCGCACGAGGTGAAGCTGAGGAGCACGGCATCCCCGGGGCTCACCCCGCGCACGCCCGGCCCGACGCTCTCGACGCGCCCGGCCCCCTCGTGCCCGATGATCCCCGGGGCGGGGAACGGGATGCCGCCGGCCAGCACCCCGAGATCGGTGTGGCAGAGACCGGTCGCGGTGAGGCGCACGAGCACCTCGCCGTGGCCCGGCTCGGCGTACTCCACGTCGGCGACCGTGATCGTCCGGGTCGCGGGGGCGTCGTCGTCTCGGCTCTCCTCGACGATCGCCGCGCGTCCCGCGGTCACTGCGCACCGCCCAGGTCGAACACGATCGAGTGGGCCTTCTGGTAGGACTGCAGGGCTTCCGGTCCGCCCTCGCGCCCCCAGCCGGAGGCCTTCACCCCGCCGAACGGCACGGCCGGGTCGAGGATCGCCCACCCGTTGACCCAGGTGATGCCGGCGCGCAGGCGCCCCGCGATCCGGTGCGCGCGGGCGAGGTCGCCCGTCTGGATGCCGCTCGCGAGGCCGTACCGCGTGCCGTTCGCGAGGGCGATGGCCTCGTCCTCGGTGTCGAAGGGCTGCACGGTGAGCACCGGCCCGAACACCTCGTCCACGACGACCTCGGCCTCGGGATCGAGGTCGGCGAGGACGGTGGGGGCGTAGTAGAACCCGCCGTCGCGCTCGACGGCGTGTCCGCCCGTCACGACCCGTGCGCCCGCGGCGCGCGCCCGGTCGACGAGGGCCGCGATCTTGTCGAGCTGCGTGCGGCTGGCGACCGGGCCGATCACGGTGGTCGGGTCGTCGATGTCGCCGAACGGCACGTGCGGCACCGCGTCTTTCAGGATGCCGAGCACCACCCCGTAGATCGGACGCTCGACGAGCAGCCGCGGCCCCGCCATGCAGAACTGCCCCGCGTTGAACACGAAGGCCGAGATGACGGTATGGATCGCGCGGTCGAGGTCGGCGTCGGCGAAGAGGATGTTCGCCGCGTTCCCGCCGAGTTCCGCGGTGAAGGGCTTCAGCGTCCGGCCGGCGAGGGCCGCCGCGTGCGCGCCGATCTCGGTCGACCCGGTGAAGGCGACCTTGTCGACGTCGGGGTGCGAGACGAGGTGGTCACCGAGCAGGGAGCCGGGGCCGGTGACGACGTTGAACACGCCGTCGGGGACGCCCGCGTCGCGCAGCAGCTCCGCCATGAGCAGAGCGCTCAGCGGAGTGTCGCTCGCGGGCTTGTGCACCACGGTGTTGCCCGCGACCAGGGCGGGCGCGATCTTCGTGCTCGACAGGATCAGCGGGAAGTTGAACGGCGTGATCGCCGCGACCACCCCGAGCGGCTCGGTGCGCACGTACGCGTGGGCCTCGGCGGTGATCTCGCGCACATCGCCGTCGAGACGGTGACCGAGGGCCGCGTAGTACTCGTACAGCTCGGCGGCGTTGTTGACGTCGACGACCCGGGCGAAGGTGATGGGCTTGCCGACGTCGAGGCTCTCGGCGCGGGCCAGTTCCTCGCTGCGTTCGCGCATCAGCGCGTAGGCGCGCTGCAGGATGCGGGCGCGTTCGCGGCTCGACATCCGCGGCCAGGGTCCCTCGTCGAACGCCCGGCGGGCGGCGGCGACGGCCGCGTCGACGTCGGCGGTCGTGCCGCGCGCGACGTCGGTGATCTTCTCGCCGGTCGACGGGGCGATGACGTCCATGCGGCCGCCGTCCGCGGCATCCGTCCACTCCCCGTCGATGAACAGCCGGCCCGGGGCGGTGGTGACCGTGAGGCTCATCGCGCCACCTCCGCCGGGGTGACGATGTCGGCGAGGACGCCGGCGAACCACGCGGGGTCGTCTTCGAAGGGGATGTGTCCGGTGTCGACGCGGACGACATCGGCGCCGCTGCGGGCGGCGAAGTGCTCCTGCAGGGCGGTCGGCACGAGGGCGTCGCGCTCGGTGAGCACGTACGTCGTCGGCTTCCCCCGCCAGGCGACCTTCGTCACCGGGGTGGTGAAGGCGTCGAACGCCTGCGGCTGGAAGGTGTCGGCCAGCTGCTCCGCGACCTCGACCGGAACGCCCGGGGGGAAGTCGGCCGCGATCATCGCGATCCGATCCTCGCGCGAGCGGCCCATCGAGACCATGCCGTCCGCGATCCCCCAGAAGTCCGGGATGCCACCGCCCACCGCCTGCTGGAGGGTCTCGCCCTCGTCCAGCGCGAAGGCGGCGACGTAGACGATCCGCTCGACGGCGGGGTGATCGCCGGCCTGGGTGGTGGGAATGCCGCCGTAGGAGTGCGCGAGGAGGGTGACGGGCCCTCCGGCCGCGTCGAGCTTCGCGGTGATCGCGTCGGCGTCGGCGTACATGTCGGCGGTGCTGCCGATGCTCGGCAGGGCCACGGTGTCGACGGTGAACCCGCGGGCGACCAGCTCGGCGGCGAGGCGGTCGAACACCCAGGGCCCTGACCAGGCTCCGTGGACCAGAAGGATGCGGGGAGGGGAAGGGGTCATGCGTGCGCTCCTCGAACAGGGACGACCTCGGCGTCGTCTTCGCCAGTGTCCGCCGGGGTCGTGCGGGGCGGTATCCGTAGGACTACCGAACGGCGACGGGACGAGATGACGGAGCCTGTCGAAGCCGGCGGGCGCGCTTACGGCACGCTCACCAGCGTCGACCGGTACCACGCCGCGATCTGCGCGCGCGAGGTGAAGCCGAGCTTGGCGAGGATCCGCTGCACGTGCGTGTCGACCGTGCGCACGCTCAGCACGAGCCGCTCGGCGATCTCGCGATTGCTGAGCCCCTCGTGCACCCCGGCGGCCACCTCGCTCTCGCGTGCGCTGAGCCCCGCGGCGGGGCGGCCGGGAGCGCCGGCGAACGCCGCCGCCTCGGCGGGGGAGAGGCGCTCGCCGACGGCCGACAGCCGCTGGAACGCCTCCTCGCCGAGGCGCTGGCGCACGACCGCGACGCAGCGGTCGTGCTGCGCGAGCATCTGGGGACCGTGCACGGCGATGCCGGAGTCGATGCGCCGCCACCAGCTGCGCGCAGCGCCGAGGAGGACCGCGGTGCGTTCGGTGGGCGAGCGCGCCGCGTCGATCCAGCTCAGCAGTTCGAGCACGAGACAGTCGCCGACGGGGTCGTCGATCCCCTCCTCCATCGCCAGGGCGTCGCGCGCGTGGCGTTCGGCCTCGTCGAGCTCGCCCTCGGCGTAGAGCGCGAGCCCGATGGCCCAGAGCGACAGCGATCGGATCCATCGCTCGCCGATGTCGATGGCGAGGCGCTGCGCGTCGCGCGCGGGTCCGACGGTGTCGGGGAGCTCGCTCTGCACGAGGGCCACCGTGAGCTGGAACTGCGCGAGCAGCGCCTCTTCGGGGCGGCCGAGGGACCGGGCGAGCCGGATCGACCGGGTCAGCTCCTCGCAGGCGAGGTCGCTCTCACCGGCGAAGAGCGCGCGCGTCCCGCTCCACCGGCGAAGCTCCACCTCGCACTGCTCCTGTTCCGCCGGCGGGAGCGAGGGCAGCAGCGCCCGTGCTTCGTCGAGGTGTCCCCGCGCCTCGTCGAGGGCACCCTGCAGCACGCAGATCCAGACCGCGACGAGCAGCGCGGGTGTCCGGGATGCCGCGGAGGCACCGGGCAGGCGAAAGAGCCGCCGTGTCCACCGACGCCCCTCCGAGAGGAATCCGCCCACCGCCCAGTGGTAGCGGAGGTCGGCGAAGAGCTCGAGCGCGATGTCGGTGTCGGTGGCCGCGGCCGTGCGCAGGGCGGCATCCAATTCCGCGCGGTCCGCGCGTTGTCCGGCGAGGATCCGTCTCTGCGCCGGCCCGTACCAGTGCGTTCGCGCGAGCCGCGCGAGGCCGCGGTAGTACTCGAGGTGGCGCCGCACCAGGTCGTGCTGTTGCCCGGACTCCTCGGCGCGGTCGCGCCCGTAACCGCGGATCGTCTCGAGCAGGTGGAAGCGTCCCGCGTCGCGGTCGGCCTCGACGAGCGACTGGTCGATCAGCTGCTCGAGGGTTTCGACGGTCGTGGCTTCGTCGCCGCCGGCGACGGCGGCCGCGGCGGGCAGGTCGAAGGGGCCGGCGAACACGCTGAGCGCGGTCCAGAGGGAGCGCTCGGAGGGCGTGCACAGCTCGTAGCTCCAGTCGACGACCGCCCGCAGGGTCCGCTGGCGCGAGACGGGGGCGCGCGAACCGGACCGCAGCAGGGTGAAACGCTGAGAGAGGCGACGGGCGAGGTCGGACACCGAGAGGGTGCGCAAGCGCGCGGCGGCCAGTTCGATGGCGAGGGGGAGACCGTCCAGCGCCAGGCACAGCTGCGCCGCGGCGGCGTACTCGGCGGGGGCGAGGGCGAAGCCGGCATCCGCGGCGCGCGCCCTCGCGAGCAGGAGCTCGACCGCTTCGGCCGGCTCGCCGCCCGCGGCCTCCGTTCCCAGCGGCGGGACGGGGAAGACCTGCTCGCCGTCGACGTCGAGACGACGGCGGCTCGTCGCCACGATGGTCACGCCCGGCAACGCGTCGAGCAGCTCGTCGACCACGGACGCGGCGGCATCGATGACGTGCTCGCAGTTGTCGAGCACGAGGAGCGCCGTTTCCCCGGTCAGCACGTCGACGACGAACTCGAGTGGCTCGCGGGCCGACAGGTCGCCGAAGGGCAGGGACTGCGCGATCGCGGCGACCACGCGCCGTGGGTCGCTCACCGCGTCGAGTCCGACGAAGTAGACGTTCGTCGAGGTGCGCCGCGCGTGCGCGTTCGCGAGCCGCACCGCGAGGCGCGTCTTGCCGACTCCGCCCACGCCGGTGAGCGTGATGAGGCGGGTGCGTTCGAGCGCGTCGGCGAGAGCGTCCAGTTCGCGCCGACGCCCGACGAATTCGTTGCGCGGCTCTCTGATCACGGGGAGCTTCCTTGCGTCCGGGAGCTCCCATTATCGGTCGGCGTTCGATTCACCGGAATGCTTTCCGCGCGGATTACGTGATTTCACGGATAGACGGGACCGTCGTCGTCCCCCGAACAATGGCGCCGGGCCCATCGGTCCTCTCGTTCAACGACGAACCAGGAGAAAGTCCATGCGCAGAACCGTCCCCGTGGCCGCCACAGCTGCTCTCGTCCTCGCCCTCACCGCCTGCTCGGGAGGGGGCTCCACCGCGTCGGGCAACGGGTCCGGGCCGATCAAGATCGGTATGGTCGTGCCGCTCACCGGCTTCCTCTCCGCTCTCGGGCAGGGCGACAAGGAGGCCGCCGAGCGTGTGGTCGCCGACCTCAACGCCGCGGGCGGCATCGATGGCCGACAGGTCGAGCTGACCGTCGTCGACGACAAGGCCGACGTGACCGAATCGGTGAAGCAGTTCAACCAGTTGGCATCCGATCCCTCGTACTCGGCGATGCTCGCGAGCAGCTTCGTCTCGGCCGCGACCGCCGTGGGCAGCACCGCGCAGTCGGCGAAGATCCCCACGATCGCCCTCGGCCCGGTCGATGCCTTCGCCGACGGCAGCAACCCCTACGCCTTCACCTCGCCTCCCATTCCGGCCGTGTACGCGAGGGCGCTCGTCGACTACTGGGTCAGCCAGGGGGTGAAGACCCTCGCGATCGGCTACACCGGCGGCGACCTGTACGGCACGAACGGCGACAAGGCCACCGCGGAGTACGCGAAGGAAGCCGGCATCGACGTCGTGCTCGACGAGTCCTACGACCAGACCGCCACCGACTTCACCCCGCTCATCACCAAGGTCGTGTCGGCGAAGCCCGACGCGTTCGTCGTCTGGGGCGCGGGACCGGCTCCCGTCATCATCACCAAGCAGATCGCCGGCAAGGGCATCGCGACCTACTTCACCGGCGCCGAGGCGTCCGACCTCTACCTCCAGCCCGCGGGAGACGCCGCGGAGGGCGTCAAGGCGGCGGCGACCATCGCCCTCGGAGGCGACGCTCTGCCCGACGGCGCGTACAAGACCAAGGTCATGGCGGTCGCGAAGCCGTGGATGGATGCCAACGACGGGGCGTATCCGCCCGAGTTCGCGTTCGGCGGAGCCTCGGGCGTCGAGCTCCTCGCCGCGGCGATCGACGCGGCCGACTCCACCGACCGGCAGAAGATCCGCGACGCGCTCGAGAAGACCGACCTGCTGACCTCGAACGGCCACTACTCGTACAGCCCGACCGATCACATGGGTCTCGACGCGACCTCGCTCGCGATCTTCGAAGCCCAGGGTGGCACGTGGGTTCCGACCGACGCCGCGACGAAGCAGTTCGCGACCGAGCTTCCGCAGTGAGCACACGTGACGACCCCTCCCGCGCGGGGAACGGTTCGACGGGCACCGGCTCTGCGGGGCAGGCGCCGGCCGGGATCGGCCCCGCGGCGACCGCTTCCGCCGGGCTCGAGCTGGCCGGTCTCTCCCGCCGGTTCGGCGGGGTCTACGCCAACCGCGAGGTCTCGTTCCAGGTGGCCCCGGGTGAGCTCCGCGGCGTCATCGGGCCGAACGGGGCGGGCAAGTCCACCCTGTTCGGCCTGATCAGCGGGCACGTCCGCCCCCAGGAGGGGGTCATCCGCCTGGATGGGCAGCGTGTCGACCGTCTGCCTCCCCACCGTCGCGCGCAGCGCGGAATCGCCATCGTCTTCCAGGGTGCGCGGCTGTTCCCGGGGATGACCGTGCTCGAGAACGTCGCCGTCGGGGCGCACGCCCGTACCCGATCGGGCGCTGTCGACGCGGCGGTGCGGTCGCCGCGTCACCGCCGGGAGGAACGGGAGATCTTCGCGGATGCCGAGGCGGCCCTCGCCCGGGTCGGACTCGCCGACTGGGCCGGCCGGGGTGCCGAACAGCTGCCGCTCGGGCAGCAGCGCCGGTTGCAGGTCGCGCGGGCCCTGACCGCGCGCCCCCGCGTCCTCCTCCTGGACGAACCGGCCTCGGGTCTGCGTGCGGACGAGCGCGACGACCTCCGCGGTCTCATCCGCGAGCTGCACGACGACGGCACGACGATCCTGCTCATCGAGCACGACGTGGCGATGGTCACGGCCCTCGCCGACCGCATCGCGGTGCTCGATCTGGGCCGGCTCATCGCCGAGGGGACGCCGGACGAGATCCGCCGCGACCCCGCGGTGATCGCCGCGTATCTGGGAAGCGAGGCCGCCGCATGATGCTCGAGGTCGACGACCTCGTCGTGCGCTACGGTTCGGCGACGGCGCTCGACGGCGTCTCGGTGCGAGTGGATGCGGGTGAGCTCGTCGCGCTGGTCGGGCCGAACGGCGCCGGCAAGACCTCGCTGGTCAACGCCGTCAGCGGCCTCGTGCGTCCGGCATCCGGAACCGTCCGGGTGGGGGGAACGGTCGCTCAGGTTCCCGAGGGACGCCAGATGTTCGGAGACCTGAGCGTCGACGACAACCTTCGCCTCGGCGCGTGGCGTCGGCGGTCTCGGCGGACGGATGCCGTGTACGAGCTGTTGCCCGACCTGCAGCGCCTGCGCCGTCAACGCGCCGACACGCTCTCCGGCGGTCAGCAGCAGATGGTCGCGGTCGGTCGGGCCCTGATGGCCGAACCCGACCTGCTCGTCGTGGACGAGCTGTCGCTCGGGCTCGCCCCGCTGATCGCCGCCGATCTCGTGCGCCACCTCGCCGCCCTCAACGCCGACCGCGGCACCGCCGTGCTGCTCATCGAGCAGGAGGTGGGCCTCGCGTTCGGCCTGTGCTCGCGGGCCTACGTGCTGGATGCCGGTCGCATCGTCGCCCAGGGTCCGACCGCGCAGCTCGCGGCCGCGCCCGAGGTGCGCGCCGCCTATCTCGGCGGTTTCGACGAACAGGAGGACCTCTCGTGAACACGTCCGTCCGCCGGGCGCGCTGCGTTCGGCCCTCGCCCGAGGGGAGCACCTCGTGAGCGACCTCGCCACCTATCTGCTCAGCGGTCTCGCCCTCGCGGGGTCGTTCGCCCTCGTCGGCAGCGGCATCGTCGTGGTCTACCGCGTGACCCACGTGCTCAACTTCGCGCAGGGCTCGTTCGTCGTGTTCGGTGCCTTCCTCTCCCAGACGTTCCGGCAGGCGGGACTTCCTCCCGGCCTCTCCGAACTCGCGGCGGTGGTCGTCGTCGGCCTCATCGGTCTCGTCGTGGGAGCGGTCGCGATCGGCAAGCCCGGCACGCATCCGATGACCTCGCTCCTCATCACGCTGGGGATGTCGCTGGTCGCGGCGGCCGTGATCATCGCGGTCTGGGGGCAGAATCCCGTCTCTCCCGCCGGGATCGGCGGCACGGTCCACCTGTTCGGCGCCGAGATCGAGACCCAGCGTCTCGTGACCCTCGCGGTGGCCGTCGTGACGCTCGCCGCGATGAGCCTGCTGTTCACGCGCACCGACATCGGTCGCGCGCTCACCGCCGCGGCATCCAATCCCCGTGCCGCCCGACTCGTCGGGATCGACACCCGGGCGATGGGCCTGCTGTCGTTCGCGATCGCCGGGGTGCTCGGCGGTCTCGCCGGGGTGCTGATCGCACCCACGACGGCGGTGTCGGTGACCTCCGACCTGCCGTTCGTGCTCAGCGCGCTCGCCGCGGCGGTGTTCGGGGGGTTGCGGAGTCCGTGGATGACGTTCGTCGGTGCCCTCGTCCTCGGGGTGACCGGCCAGCTCGTCGCGGGCTACGCCAATGGCTCGTACCAGACCCAGATCGCGCTCATCATGATGCTCGTCATCATGATCGCCCGGTCGCGTTCCTTCACCGCCGAGGAGGCGAAATGACCCGCATCGTCATCGCGTTGGCGGCGGTCGCCGCCGCGATCGCCCCGCTGCTGCTGACCGACCAGACGTTCTTCGTGCAGACCGCGCTCACCGCGCTCGTCGTCACCGGACTGTCGCTGTTCATGGGGTACGCCGGTCAGGCGTCGCTCGGCCAGGGGGCGTTCGTCGCGGTCGGGGGACTCGCCGTCGCGGCCGGAACCGTGACCTTGGGCATCCCTCCGCTCATCGCTCTCATCGCCGCTCCCGTTCTCGGGGCGCTGGTCGCCGCGCTGGTGGGGTGGCCGCTCCTGCGGCTGCGCGGGCACTACCTCGCGTTCGGCTCTCTTGCGGTGCTGCTGATCATCCAGACGGTCATGGCCACCGCTCCGCTGTTCGGCGCGGGGGTCGGGATCTTCGGCATCCCTCCGCTGTCGGTGGGGGGACTCGTGGTGACCGACCAGCGCGTGTACTCGTATGTGGCGCTGGCCGCGCTCGCGGCGGCGCTGCTGGTGTGCCACAACCTCGTGCGGTCGCGATTCGGACGGGGGATCCGCGCTCTCGCCGGGAGCGAGTCGGCGGCGGCGTCGAGCGGCGTGCCGATCCTGCGCAGCAAGCTCACGGTGTTCGCGGTCGCGGGAGGATTCGCGGGGTTCGCGGGTGCGTTGGGCGCGTTCTTCACGCCCTACGTCAGCCAGGACACGTACCCGCCGTTCGCTTCGTTCGGTTACGTGGTGATGGCGGTGGTCGGCGGCCTCGGCACCGTGTGGGGCGGGGTCGTCGGAACCCTCGCGCTGAGCCTGTGGCTGCAGGTGCTGAGCACGCTGAGCGCGACCCCCGGCATGCCCGCGGCTGCGGGGCCGATCCTCCAGTACGCGGGGTACGGGATCGTGTTGGTGGTGTTCCTGCTGTTCGTGCCGCGGGGGATCGTGCCGACGCTCGCCGGGCTGCGGCGGCGGCGGGCCGTGCCCGCGACGGGGGCGGGGCGGGGCTGATCGGGGTCGGGTGGGGCGGCTGTCGCGATGGCGGCGGGCGGGGCTGACCGGGGTCGGGCAGGCTCCGGCGGGGCGGCGCTCGCGATGGCGGGGGTGCGGGGCTGATCGGGGACGAGTGGGGGCTCGGGTGGGGCGGCTCCCGCCGCGGCCGTGGCGCAGGCCTCGAGGGTAGTCGCGCCCGTTCGCGGGGCGCGGTGCCCTTTCCCTCGGGACGCGCGCTCCCCTCACCCCAACCGCTGCAGCATCCGCGCCGCGAGGAATCGGGCGCGGCCGCGCGGGGTGAGGGGGTCGTAGCCGAGCTGTCGGGTCCACGTCTCATGACGCGACTGCAGACTGCTGTGGTGCAACGAGAGGCGCGTCGCCGCCGCCCGGATGCTCTCGCTGTCGACGACCACATCGAGCGCCTCGAGCGTGCGCCCGTCGAGCGCGTCGAGAGCCTGGAGATCCGGATGCCGTGGACCCGACGGATCGAACGCGCGGGCGAGTTCGACGAGGACGCCGAGCTCGCCCGCATCGACCACACGGTGCCGGTCGTCGGCCAGCCGGAGGGCGAGGCGGGCATCGGCGCAGGCGCGGGGGAGGTCGTCGAGGTCGCGCGCGACGCTCGTGCCGACCGGTCCGTCCGGGGGGACGACCTCACCGAGTCCGATCCAGACGGCGCCCTCCGCGGTTGCGAGGACGGTGGACGCGGTGGTCACGTGCCGCGAGTGCGGGGGTGCCGCGACCACGCGGATCGCGCCGTCGAGGCGCAGTCGTCGGGCCGCCGCTTCGCGATCGACGCGCGAGACGCCGGAGTCGATGACGCGCTCGACCGCGCTCGTCGTCGGGTCGGCCCGCGCGGTGATGATCGCGAGGGCGACCTGCGCGCGATCGACGATCATCGCGTCGTTCAGGGCGGATCCGGTGTCTCGCTGGAGCCAGACGCGCGGAGCGTCCGTGTCCGCCAGGGACGGGGGCGGGGTGGGAGGGACTCGGGCACCGTCGGCGTCGATGCCGATCAGGCGACCGCGTACGCGCGCACCCGCGGTCGCACCGCTGAGGATCGCCGCCGCCCGCACCACCGACTCGACACCCGCACCGCCGGCGACCAGGGAGTCGAAGTAGTCGATGATCTTCACCGACTCGCTCGCGGCAGGATCGAGGACTTTCAGGCGGCCCACGAGCTCCTGCATGCGTCCCCCTTCGGCCCGAGCGGTGGTGTCGGTCACAGCTTAGAACGGGTGCTGCTCCTGCAGCGCGGGCCTGCCGCGCGCTTGCCGCGCACCCCTTACCCGAGCAGCCGGCGGATCCAGCGGTCCCGCGCCTCGACGGCGTCGTGCGAGAGGGCGGCTTGCGGGGCGAACCCCTCGAAGGCGTGGAAGCCTCCGGGCCACACGTGCAGCTCGGCCCGACCCCCGGCGGCCCAGATGGCCGAGGCGTAGGCGACGTCCTCGTCGCGGAACACCTCGGCGCTGCCGCAGTCGATGAAGGCGGGAGGAAGGCCCGACAGGTCGGTCGCGCGCGCCGGAGCCGCGTAGATCGACACGTCGTCGGTGCCGCGACGCGCGCCGAGGAGAGAGTTCCACCCCAGCAGGTTGCTCTCGCGGTCCCACACGCCCTCGCCCTGGATCTGGTGCGTCGACACGGTCGCGTCGCGGTCGTCGAGCATCGGATACATGAGCATCTGGCCGATGAGGTGCGGCCCCCGGCGATCGCGCGCGAGCAGCGTGACGCCCGCCGCGAGCCCTCCGCCCGCGCTGCCGCCCGCGATGAGCAGTCGCTCGTGTTCGATGCCCAGCTCGTCGGCGTGCTCGGCCGTCCAGACGAGCCCCGCGTAGCAGTCCTCGACCGGATACGGATCGGGGAACTCGGGCGCCAGCCGGTACTCGACGGTCACCAGGACGGCGTTGTAGCGATGGAGCCACTCGGCGAACCCCTCGACCGCCGTGAAGCGATCGCCGAAGATCATGCCTCCGCCGTGAGTGTGGAAGATTCCGGGGCCGCGCCCCGTGCGCTCCTTCGGCTCGACGATCGAGACCACGATCTCGTCGCCCTCGAAGCCCGGGATCGTCACGTCGCGGGACTGCAGGTCGGCGGTCTCGAGGATCTCCTCGCGAGTCGGCATCCCCGGCAGGCTGCCCATCTTCATCATGGGCAGCATCTCGGCGGTCAGCGTCGGGGGCACCATCTCGCTGATCACCTCGAGCATCGTCTCGAGTTCGGGGTCGAAGGGAGGACGGTTCGGGATGCCGCTGGCGGCCATGGTGACTCCTTCGTCGGGGACGCCTCGTCGCGTCCTTCCTCGATTGTGCGCGCGTCGTCTCGCCCCGTATCCCGCCAGGCGGCGGGAGAACAGGGGACGCGGGCCGACGGATGGCGGGTCTCGAGACGTGTCCTGTATCCGGTCCCGATCACCGACCGGTTCCGCGCGGGCGGAACGTTTTGTCGCCGGTGCCTGGCCCGATCGCCGGCCGGTCGTCGCCGCACCGCTCACCGCCTCCCTCGGCGCCCTCACCCGCGACGTCTCCACCGACACCGCCTCGTCGCCGCACCGCCTCGTCGCCGCACCGCCTCGTCGCCGCACCGCCTCGTCGCCGCACCGCCTCGTCGCCGCACCGCCTCGTCGCCGCACCGCCTCCCCGCCGCGCTGCCGTGCCGCCGCACCGACTCCCGCTCAGTCGCTCGCCTTCTCGATGCCGCGCGTGCGGATCTCCTCCAGGTCGAGGTTCGCGAGGATCTTCCGTGCGACGAGGTCGTCGATCGTGCCCTCTCGGCGCAAGCGGAGCAGGACTTCTCTCTTGCGGTCGAGGATCGCCAAGCGCAACCGCGTCGCTTCCTTGTGCCGGACGAGGGGAGAGCGCTGGGTCACGTCGATGTCGTCGCTGACCGCGATCATCTCGAGTCCGCCGGAGGTCCGTCGCCCGTCTTCGTCGGTTCCGGCCGGAGGGACGGGCCCCATCGTCGAGGAGGCGGACCCGTCGCCCCCGTCGTCGAGCGACGAATCCAGCGACGCGTCGAGCTCGGCGAGGTCGCGCTCCTCGATCGCGCGCTGCCGAGCGACGGCGCGCGCGTTGGCGAGCTCGAGACGCTCGTATCCTTCGCGCCGCGCGCGATCGCGCACCCGGTCGCTGATGCCGTGCTCGACGGCGAGGTCGTCGAGGGCGGCGAGAGCGGCACCCGAGATGGCGCGCTCGGCGAGTTCGTACTCCTCGATCGCGGCGTCGTCGTTCGGGAGCTTGGCCCAGCGGATGACGACGGGAAGAAGCGGCCCCTGCACGAGGAGCGTCAGCACGATGACCCCCGCGGTGACGAACACGACGGAGTCGCGTCCGGCGACCGGGGCGCCGCTGTCGGTCGTGATCGGCACCGACAGGGCGATCGCGAGCGAGACCGCTCCGCGGAATCCCGCGACGGTGCTCACCAGCCGCGAGCGGTGACGGAGCGAGCGTGTCGACCCTGCCGCGGGTCGGGAGAACGGGCTGAAGAGCCATTGGAACAGGTAGCGCACGAGGAAGAGCGCGATCCAGGCCGCCACCGTGATGAGCGACAGCATCCCGATCTCCGAGGGGGAGATCTCGTGCACCACGAGCTGGACTTCGAGGCCGATCAGCACGAACAGCGCACCGTTGAGCAGGTAGACGCCGAAGGGCCAGGTGGCATCCGCGGCGCGTCGAGACATCGCGGTGGTGATGCGGGGAGAGACCCAGGCCACGATGAGGCCCGCGAACACGACCGCCAGCACACCGGACGCGTTGATCAGCTCGGCGACCAGGAACGACACGAACGGCACGAGCAGCATGGTCAAGTTGATCGTGAGGGTCGACTGCATGCGGCGCAGGGCGAAATAGGCCAGGGCGGCGACCGCGATTCCCGCGGCCGCTCCGCCGAGGTACGACAGCAGCACCATGCCGGTGATCGACCACGGGGTGACCTGGCCGCCGAGCAGCAGGGACACGGCGATCGCGTACAGGACCAGCGCCGTGCCGTCGTTCGTGAGGCTCTCGGCCTTGAGCTTCATGAAGGTCTTGGCGGGGAGCAGACGACCGAGGGCGGCGACCGCCGTCGCGTCGGGCGGCGCGACCGCGGCGCCGATGACGAGCGCGGCCTCCCACGGCACGCCCATCCAGGTCGCGACCCCTGCGACGGCGAACGCGGATGCCACGACGAGGAGCGTGCTCATCGGAACGATGTACCGCAGCGAGCGGCGCACCGAGCGCATCGACGTGGTCCACGCCTCGCGGAAGAGCATCACCGGCAGGAACAGCAGCAGGACCGTCTCGGGCGGAAGCTCGATCGCGCGCAGCTCGGGGATGAACCCCAGCGCGAGGCCGATGACGAGCAGCACCAGCGGCGTCGCGACGCGCAAGCGCGGCGCGAGGACCGTGCCCACCAGCATCGCGATTCCGAGCAGGACCGTGACCTCGAGTCCCTCCATGCCTACCGCCTTCCGCCGTGACCCACAGCACACAGCGTAGAGAGGGGCTGAGACATTCCCGTCACCTTTTCGAGGAGGAGCGGAGAGCACCGCGTCGAGCCTGCGTGTGCAGGACGGGTGGGCGGGAGGGGCGGACGGGCCGGCAGACGCCGTCCGCCCCCGGGGTCAGCGCGTGGAGCGCGTCCGGCGCCGGAGCATGACGATGCACCCGGCCGCGACGGCTCCTCCGCCGAGGAGCGCGAGCGTCAGCGCCGAGGTGCCGTCGCTTCCGGTACGCGGCAGCTGCGCAGCGGCGTCCGGCGCGGGGGAAGCGCTCGATGTCGGCTCGGGCGTCGGCGTCGGCGTCGGGCTCGGCTCGGGCGTCGGGGTCGGCGTCGGTGTGGGGGTCGGCGCCGGAAGAGCCGCCAACGTCGCCTCCGCGTCGATGAGACCGCTGCCGATCAGGTTCTCGTCGACGATGCCGGTGTAGCCGAGGGGACCGTCGATGGGGCGACCGCTGCCCACCAGAGCTGCGCGGATGGTTTCGGGCGAGGTCCCCTTGCCCGCATGCTGCACGGCGAGGGCGGCGACGCCGGCGGCGTTCGGTGCGGCCGACGATGTCCCGCTGAACCGGAAGATCCCGGGGGGATTTCCGTCGGGGACGAAGAAGGACGTGCGCACGGCGTCCACCGCGACGACATCGGGCTTCGAGATCACCTGGGGCTCGGGCAGGCGCGCCGCGGGGACCGCGTCGCTGCGCACCGGCTCGAACAGGTAGGTGGCGGGTCCGGGGCTCGAGTACGGCTCCAGATTCTCCGGGGTCAGCACCGACGAGGCGCCGACGGCGATGGCGGAGGGGTCGGCGGCATGGCCGTACGCGGCGGGTCCCACCGTCACCCCTGCGGGCCAGGTCCCGTACTGCAGGCCGAGCACGCCACCGCTGTCGAGCGCGAACACGAGCTTCGTCCGCATGTCGGGGGCGCTGGCGACCGTGCGCACGAGTGCGATGCGGTAGTCCGCGGTCACGCTCGTGCCCTTTGCGGCCCCGGTCGACACGGACGTCATCGAGAACGCGGTGTTCTCATCGACCAGACCGAATGTGCTGACGTGCTTCCCCGCGGCGTCGAACACGACCGCGAAGGCGCCCGTTTCGATGCCGTTCTCCGGGTTCGACCACTGGGTGTACAGCGAGAAGGTCGGGCCGGCGACGATCGTCGCCCCGAGCAGCGCGTTCGCGTCGCCCCCGGGTGCGAAGTTCATGCAGTCGACGCCGGTCGTCTTCGGCGGCAGGGTGTCCATCACCGCCTGGGGGCACGGCATCCCCGTGAACGAGTCCGATTCCCAGGCGCCGGTCTGCTGTCCTGCCGCGGGACCGCTGCGCCCGATCGCGCCGTAGTTGAAGACGGCGCTGAGGTAGGTGACGCCCTCATCGACGACCTCTGCCACAGCCGAGGCGAGCACACCGCGCTGATACATCGGCTCGTACCCGAAGAGCACGTCGTCGACGATGACGTCGGCGCCGGCGTCTTTGAGCGCGCGCACCGCGTCCGCCATCGTGGCAGGTGTGGGGCCGTCGTTGTGGAAGAGCAGGGTGGCGCCGGGAGCGATGGCGTGGACGTTCTGCAGCATCGCGCGGCCCTCGTCGGTCGACGGGGCGGAGGCGTCGGCGAGCACGCGTACGGCTGTCGTGTACCCGCAGGGGTTGCCCGGTCCGGGCAGCGAGCCCATGTTCACGTCGTCCTGCGGGGTGGTGGCGACGTCGGCCGCGGTGTCGAAGGAGTCGGAGATGACCCCGACCGTGATGCCCGTTCCATCGACCCCGAAGGCTTCTCGGGCGGCGTCGGAACGCAGAATCGGGTCGGCTTCGGCGGGGATCTCGCGACAGGATTTCGCAGCGTCGCTCGTCGTGGCGGCGGCCGCGTGTGCGGACGCCGCGGCCGTGGCGCCGCCGGAGGTCGCGGGGCGCAGAGCCGGGGTGACAGAGACCACGCCGGGTAGCGCCGCGAGCTGCGTGAACGACGCGGGCGGTGCCTGTACGACGATGGTCGGGAGCGACCGCGTCACCGCGACGACCGTCCCGAGGGCGGCCACGGCGTCGACGGCGGCGTCCTGCGTCGCCGGGTCGGCGAAACGCACCGACACCGTGACCTTGCCGTCGATGACCTCGAGACCGCCGGGGACGTTCACCCCGAGGCCCGCGACCGCGCGCACCGCCTCGGACGCGTCGAGATCGACGTCGGATGCGGTGAGGTCGCGCAACGGTGCGGCGAGAACCTGCGTGGTACCCCACGCGGGAATCGCGCGCGGGGGCGTGGGTTCGGGTGGGGTCGCGGCCGTCGCGGGAAGGGCGAAGAAGAGTGCCGCCGCTGAACCGAGGGCGATTCCGCGCACCGCGAAGCGTTTCCAACTGGTCATGAAATGTGTTCTCCCCGGGGCGTTGAATGCCGCCCTCAGCGATTACATTAGAGCTTCTTAATGTCCTTTCAGATTCGCCGTCGATGAATTGTGATCGACGATCCGATATCTCGGGAACGCACACGCGGGACGCGGGGCGCAATCAACAAGCCCCCGGCAGCGCGCCCTCACCGCGCCGCGGCGTCCTCCCGCCACGCCTCGCCGAGACGGGCGAGTCCCGCCTCGAGCACTTCCGCCACCGGAGTGATGGGGATGCGGATGTGGTCGTCGGCATCCACATCCGAGGCGAACTGCGCGGAGCCGGCCACCGACACCCCGAACCCGGCGGCGCGGCGAGCGAACGCGTGCGCCGACCCGGCGGGCAGCTGCGCCCAGAGGCAGAGCCCTCCGCGCGGGGGCCGCCACCGCCAGTCGGGAAGATGGGCGGTCAGCAACCGCCCCGCGGTGATCGCCGCCTCGCGGTGCACCGTGGCGACCTCGCGCCGCAGTGCGGGCGCCTCGGCGAGCAGATCGAGGGCGAGCAGCTGCGCGGGGACGCTGGTCGACAGGTCGGTGCTCTGGCGCAGTCCGCGCAGGCGCCGCACGAGCACCGGGTCCGCCCGGAGCCACCCGACGCGCAGTCCCTCCCACGCCCACTTCGACAGCGATTCGACGACGACGATCGGCGCGTCGGGGCGCAGCGCCGCGAGCGACGGCGGGGTGATCCCGTCGAAGGAGACGTGCGCGAGGACGCGGTCCTCGACCACCGTCACGCCGTGCTCGGCGGCAAGGTCCGCGATGCGTCGCCGAATCGCAGGACTCGTCTGCATCCCGGTCGGGTTGTGGTTGTGCGGGTTCAGGGCGATGAGCACGGGGCGACGCACGACGATCGCCCTCTCGAGCGCCTCGACGTCGATCCCCTCGGGCGTCAGACGGATGCCGTGGACCTGGCCGCCGCGGCGGCGCACGGCATCCGTGAGTCCGGGCCAGGCCACCTCCTCGGTGAGGACGGTGTCGCCGGGGGACACGATCTCGTCGACGAGCAGGCTGAGCGCCTGTTGCGCGCCGTGGGTGACGAGGATCTGCGCGGGGGTCGTCGGGGTGCCGTCGGCCGTCATCGTGCGGGCGATCAGCGCGCGCAGGTCGGGGAGTCCCGCCGGGTCGGCCTCGACGGTGGTGGCGTCGAGCACGGGACGGTGGCGCTGGACGATGTCGACCGCGAGGGTGGCCGCGAGCGTCCGCTCCGAGGGAAGGCGGTCGCCGCCGCGGAGCTCGCCGTCGCGCACCAGGCGGGCGATGGCCTCGGCCAGACTCACCGCGAGGGTCGCGTCGGTGTGCGCCCAGCGCCCGAGTCGCGCCGCGAGCCGCTCGGCCGAGACGATGGCCGTGCGGTGGTCCACCAGGGCGGAAGTGGCTCTGTCGACGAGGGTCATAACCCCCGATTGTGGGCCAATGACCCGCTCCGAGTCTCTCGAAACCGTCTTTGTCGGTCCACTGCGTGCCGATTGGACCATCGTCCAGCTGCTCGACTGGATCGGCGCCGACGACGCGCGCTGTCACGAGGTCCATCTAGAGGGGATTCTGGATGCCGTCGACCGGGCGCTGCACCCGGACTCGTCGCGCGCCGGGGGGAGCGTCGTCGCTCTCGTGCGGTCGCTCGCGATGCGGGTGTCGGCGGACCCGGGCGTGGGGGAGCGGACGCTGGGCGTGTGATGCCGCCCGTGCCTCGCTAGACGGAGGACCCGGGGGCGCTCCGTCTAGCGAGGACCTTCGTGAACAGGACGAAGAAGAACGTCCAGAGCAGGATGCCGGCCCCGAGGAACGTCGCGACCACGCCGACGTACCCCCAGGCGCTGTCGAGCGCGAACCACCCGCTCAGCAGGAGCGCCGGCAGAACCGTGACGGTCATGATCAGGAAGTGGACGAGGGTCTGCCCTGGACCAGGAGCGTGATTCCGATCGCGGTCATGACCACCAGAGGGATCCCCGCTCGGAGAAGGACGGCGGCGAGGAGCTTCATCGGGCCAGCTTAGGGAAGAGGGTCGTCGTCGCGGGAGGGGCGCCGCGGTGGAGTGGGCTATCGGTCGCCGAGGCTGCTCGGCGGGGCGCGCGGGAGGGGGTGCGGCGGGTGTTTCGTGGCGGGTGAGGGTTCGGGGTCGTCGGGTGCTGCGGGGCGGGGCGGGGCGGGTGCTGGTTCGTCGGGTGTTTCGTGGCGGATGCCGGATGCCGGATGCCGGATGTTGGATGCCGGATGCCGGATGCCGGATGCCGGATGCCGGATGCCGGATGCCGTGTGCCGTGTGCCGGATGCCGGGTGCCCGGCCGTGGGCACCGGGATCCGGTTGGTGCGCCGCATGTCGGCATCCGCCCGGTCGGGATCCTGCGTTCGGAGCCGGCATCCGTTTCCCTCGTTGACCGGGCTTTCGCTCGCGAGCCGAGCCGATGTCGGACCCCCTCGCTAGCGTTGCATCATGGACACCAAGGCACCCCGCGATCGAGAGGGGACTCGTCGATCCTGACCCCTTCCCCGCCTCGGACCCGGGCGGCGTCTGGGTGCTGCACCCCGAGTCGGAGCCGGGCTCGTTGTCCGCCGATCTCAGCCTCACGGAGCTTCTCGAAGAACTCGCCCATCAGGTACGCGTGCGCCACCGCGCCACCGCCGCCGAGTATCGCCTGATCGGCCTTCTCCTCGGGGCAGCCGCGGCCGATCCCGTGCCGTGGGTCGGTCCCGACCCGACGCTGGATCTCGCGTGGAGTGACTCCCGGCGACGCTCGATCGCCGCGGTGCGCCGCGACCGCCGCGACATGGCGGAGCGCGCGGCCGTCGCCGAGATCGCGACGCGGCTGCGGCTGTCGGAGCAGACGGTGCGCACGCGAGCGGCGCACGCCGAGACGCTGCAGAGTCGGTGCCCCGAGGTCTGGAACGCCTTCTCGGACGGGCTCGTCTCCGAGCGTCACGCTGTGGAGGCGGCGCGGTTGGCGACGTCGCTCCCCGAGGAGGTGTCTGCGGAATCGGGGGTGCCGTGCGCCGACCCCGTTCCGGATGCCGAACAGCCCGACGTCTCCGCCGATGGACTCTTGGCGGGGATCTCATCCGTTCCGGATCCGTCCGCGAATCCCTCCGATGACGTACCGTCGGCCTCGGAGCCCCCCGAGTCGTGGCGCGCATTCGACGAGGGTGCTCTCGACCGCGCGCTTCGGCTTCCACCCGCCCGCTTCACGGTCGCTGCTCGAGCGCTTCGCGAGCGGGTGCACAGCGAGTCGATCGAGGCCCGGCATCGCCGCGCGGCGCGCGACCGCGGCGTCTGGCTCACCCCCGAGCTCGACGGCATGGCCACATTGACCGCCCTCCTTCCCGCGGACCGTGCGCACGCTGCCCTCACCCGTGTCGATCGGATCGCCCGACACCTCCGCGTTGCGCCTGAGGAGGAGCGGACTCTCGCACAACTCCGCGCCGACGCCGTCGCGGACCTGCTCACGTCCGATGCTCCCGTCTCCGCGGGAGCCTTCGTCGGCGCGGATGCGGGTGCGTCGCCTGCCGCGGGTGTTTCGCCTGCCGCGGGTGCTTGGCCTGCTGCGGGTGCTTCGCCTCTCACGGGTGCTTGGCCTGCCGCGGGCGTTTCGCGTGGCGCGGGTGCTTCGCCTTCCGCGGGTGCTTGGCCTGCTGCGGGTGCTTCGCCCGGCGCGGGTGCTTCGCCTGGCGCGGGTGCTTCGCCCGCCACCGGTGCTTCGCCCGCCACCGGTGCTTCGGCTGGCGCGGGTGCTTTGCGTGGCGCGGGTGCGTTCATGCCCCCGCGCGGTGCCGGTCCGGAGGTCGCTGACGATGTGCTCGGGCGCGAGACCCCGACGCCGCCCTCGTCCGCGCCACGCCCCGATCGCCGGCCCTCCGTCGTCGTCACCGTCCCCGCGCTGACGCTCCTCGGCGCAGGAACAGAGCCCGCGACCCTCGACGGTTATGGCCCGATCGACCTCGACACCGCCCGCCGTCTCGCCGGAGAGGCGAGTTCGTGGGTCCGTGTTCTCACCCACCCGCTGACGGGCGCGCCGC
Organism: Microbacterium sp.; assembly: GCA_029239635.1. GTDB lineage: Bacteria > Actinomycetota > Actinomycetes > Actinomycetales > Microbacteriaceae > Microbacterium. The sequence continues at coordinate 24,434 of JARBUN010000030.1, forward strand.
TCGCGCTCGACCGCTCGACCTATCGTGTGCCCACCGCGTTGCGCAGATGGTTGGGAGTCACCTCTCCGACGTGCGTGTTCCCCGGGTGCGGGCGACCCGCCCGCGAATGCGACCTCGATCACCTCACGGCGTGGAACGACGGCGGCGCCACCGATGACGACAATCTCGCGCCCGAGTGCCGACATCACCACCGTCTGCGGCACGAGTCGCGGTGGGGCCCGTCGCGCGACCCCGACACGGGCGAGATGCGGTGGACATCGCCGCTCGGCGCCGAGGTCGCCGAGGATCCGCCGCCCTTCTAGGCGCTGACCTGACCCGCGTGGCTGAGGTCAGGCGGAGTCGAGTGTGTGATCCGGATGACCGTGGCAGGGCTGGACGTGGTGCGTGATCCGCGTGACCGCCGTGGGGCGCGGCTGGGTGTGGTTCGGCCCGGTGACCGCGGCGAGGCTGAGCGAGCTGCATGATCCGGCTGCATACGCCGGGGATGAGATCTGCTGCGCGCCGCGCATTCCCGCCGCCGGCCCGTCCCTGTGCGTGCGGGCGCAGCTACGGGGATGTCCCGCGCGCGCCCGGGGCTCCCTCATGCACCTGACTACGATCTCCCTATGAGCTCGCGCCCCGACATCGACGGGCGGCCCCACCCCGGCCGGCTGACCCGCCGGACCCGGCTGCTCATCAGCCTCCTCGCGGTCTTCGTCGGCATCCCGCTCGCTCTGTTCGCGTGGATCGGCGGCGTCTTCCTCGTCGAGGCGTGGGGACTCCGGCTGTCATCGACCCAGGTCCTCGCCGGAATCCTCGCCGCGATCACCGGCGTGGTCGTCTGGCCCCTTGCACTCCGACGACTTCGGCGCGAGCTGTGGAGCCGCCACAACCCGAGACCCGCTCCGAGCCCCGGAGAAGCCGCCGTCCGCGCGGTGCTCGTCATCTTCGGCGCCATCGGCATCATGGCCCTGAGCGGCCCCCTCGACATCGTGGCCGCGGTGGCGTCGGCGGGCGCGACCGTGGCGATCGGTCCGCGCGAGAACGGCCTGCTCCTCCAACTCGCCGCCACGGTCGTGATCCTGGTCATCGCGGCGCCCGCCTTCATCGTCACCCAGCGGGCTCTCCGGCGGATGCCCTCCGACGACCCCCGCCGCCCCGGCACCGAGGAACGGCAGTGCTGGCACATCGCAGCCGCCACCGCCTGGGTGGTCTCGCTGCTCGTGGGCTACCTGCTCTCGCTCGCGACGCTCATCACGATGTGAGAACAAGCTCGCCTCGGAGCTCACGTCTCCGTCGCGACCCCGGGCACCCCGGAGCTCGCTCGAACCTCACGCCTCCGCAGCGATCGCGGGCACGTCGGACACCCCGCCCGGGAGCTCACGCCACCGCCGCAACCCCGGGCACCCGGGAGCCCGCCCAAGGCTCACGCCACCGCCGCAACCCCGGGCACCCGGGAGCCCGCCCAAGGCTCACGCCTCCGCCGCAACCCCCGGCACCCCGGCACCCCAGGCACGCCGGACACCCCGCCCGGGAGTTCACGCCACCGCCGCAACCCCGGGCACCCCGGCACCCCAGGCACTCCAGGCACCCCAGGCACGCCGGCGTGCCCGAACCTCACGCCTCCGCCGCAACCCCCGGCACCCCGGCGCCCCAGGCACGCCGGACACCCCGCCCGGGAGCTCACGCCACCGCCGCAACCCCGGGCACCCCCGGCACCCCAGGCACCCCAGGCACTCCGGCGTGCCCGAACCTCACGCCACCGCCGCAACCCCCGGCACCCCGAAGGCCACCCCAGCCTCCACGCGTCGCCCGCTAGCCCGCGACGCCCACCTTCGCCTTCGCCCACGACCGCCCGCGCGTGTCCTTGAGGATGTCGTACTCGACGTCGACGTGCGGCTCGATCGCGCTGTATTTGTCGTTCGGCGCCCCGATCACGAGCTGGAACCCGAGCCCCCGCCAGGCGCCGATCGCGCGCTTGGTGAAGTGCGCGTCGGCCTTGATGAGCGCCTCGTCGAGGAACACCGGGGCGTACCGCGGCCGTTCGGCTCCGGCATCCCCGAGCTGATACCGCAGAGCGGCCCCGACGATGAACGCGATCAGCTCCTGCGACTCCCCACCCGACTTCTCGCCGATGTGGTCGTACAGGGCGACGTGCTCGCCGGTGTCGGCGCGGAAACGCTCGGCGCTGACCCGCACGTGATTGCGCACGTCGACGAGGTCGGCGAAGTCGGGAGCCGTGGGACGGATGCGGTTGATCAGCCGCGCCATCCGGACGTAGACGGCTTCGCGCTCCTCGTCCGATGCCGCCGCGTCGATCGCCGCCCGCACGTCGCGCAGCTCGCGGCGGAACCGCCGCCGCACCTCCGACTGGTTCTCCCGCGGCACGATCTGCAGTCGGTGGTCGTCGTCGTAGAACGGAAGGTCCTGCATGATGTCGTTGATCGGGGCGATGCGCTCGCGGATCTCGCGGAGCGCGCGCGTGAGCGCCGAGTCGAGGCTCGTGAGATCGTTCCCCGACAGGCGCAGCAGCGAATCCCGCCACTCCGCCTCGAGTTCGTGCAGACCGCTCGCCTCGAGATCGGCGAGGATCCGCTCGAAGTCGCCGAGCGATTCGTCGGGATCGGCGAGCAGGTTCGGGCTCGGCCAGCGGTCGGTGAACGCCGTGAGCGTGCGCCGCAGACTCTCGCGCTGGTCGCCCCAGGTCTCTTGCGCGGCGCGCTGCTCCTCGAGCAGACGCTTCGACGCGGACTCCAGAGCGGCGTCGAAACGCGAGAGCAGCTGCGAGGGCGAAGCGTCGTCCGACGGCGCGACGAAAAGCCCGTCGAGGTACGCGGCTTCCTCCGCCGACAGCACCATCCCCGCGTCCTCGGCCCGCTCCAGCCGCTCGTTGGCGCGGTCCACGTCGTCGGTGACCTCCGCCCAGCGCGCGGCCAGCGCCTGCTGTTCGGTCTTCGCCCCGCCGATCTCCTCGCGCAGCCGCGCGGCGCGCGCCCGCGTCCCGGCGATCTGCTCCTGCAGCTCCGCGATGCGGGGGTTTCCCGCAGTGATCTCGACGATCGTCTCGTTCCAGCGATCGAGTTCGCGCTGGACGGATGCCGTATCCACCTGGTCCCACGACAGATCGGCGATCTTCTCGAGAGCGCTGCGCCGCTCGTCGAACGCATCCAGTGCAGCCGCGGCCTCGTCGACCTCCGCCTTGGCCGAGGCGAGGTTGCGACGCACGGTCACGATCTGCTCGCCGAGCTCGGTCAAGCGGACGCGGCTGGAGAACCCGAGGATGCTCTGACGCGTCGACCCGCCGTGTGCTCCGCGCGCGCCCTGGCTCGTCTGCCCTGAGATCGTCAGCGCCAGGCGGTGGGCCGACAGCTCGGCGGAGGAATCCACGCACACGAACCCGAACTGCTGCTCCAGTCGGTCCTGCAACCACCCGGTGAAGGGGGAGCGTCGGTATTCCAGACGGCCCGGGAGCGTGGCGGGGTCGAGGCCGGTGCGCTCGGGAAGTCCCGTCGACACGCCCTCGAACCGCAGACGCTCCGACAGACGCACGCCGTCGATCGCTGCGCGGAAGGATGCCAGGTGTGCGGCATCCACGAGAAGAGTCGTCGCGAACCCGCCGAGGGCGAGGGTGAAGGCTCCGCGCCAGGGCTCGTACTCGGTGCGGACGTCGACGAGCTCGGCGACGAAGGGCAGCTCGGCGGCGGAGAGTCCGGCGGCCTCCGCCAGAGCCTCGCGCGCCTCGTGCAGCCGCGGCGGGATGTTGTCGTCGCGCGTTTGCGTGCGCCGGTGCTCGGCCTCGAGGGTCGAGAGCTGCTGGCGCAGGTCGGTGTGCCGGCTGCTGGCCGTGACGAACGCGTCGCGCACGGCGGTCTTGGCATCCGCGTCGGCGAGGGTGCGACGCGCCTCGGCGACGAGGGCGTCGAACTGCTTCTCCGAGGTCGCCTCCGCGTGCAGAACAGACAGAGCCTGCTCGAACCGCTCGCGATCGCGCTGCATCCCCGCGAGTCGCCGCTCGAGGGCGCGAAGCTCGCGCTGGGCGGCGTCGAGGCGGTCTCCGCCGGCGGCGCGCAACACGTCGCCGAGTCCCTCGCGCTCCGCCTCGGCGGCGTCCGCCAGCGCCTGACGTTCGCGGACGAGCGCGTCGGTGGCGTGCGTGCGATCGCGCAGCTCGTCCTCCACGGCCCCCAGCAGATCGATGCGCCGCTGCGCGCGCCAGAGCGAGGCGCGGGAGTCGGGGTCGGCGAAACGACCCAGGGCATCGATGAGTCGCAGCCGCTCGGCGGCCTCGTCGATACGCGTCTTCATCGTGCGGATCGGCTGCAGCGCCCGCACCTGCTGGCGCGCCTCGAGCATGCGCGTGCGGGTGCCCTCCAGCCCGTCGAAGTGCGACACGACCGCCTCGGCCACCGCGAGCGTCTCGGGCTCCTCGAGCACCATGCGCTTGTACAGGTCGTCGACCGTGGTGATCTGCTGGCCGGCCTGGATGCGGGCGAGCAGGCTCATCGCCTTCGTCCCGGCGCCGGCGGCGCCGATGCCGAGCACGGTGTGCAGGCGCGCCGAGAACTCGCGGTCGGTCGCGAGGGTGTCCAGGCCCGTCGCCCGCACCGCGGAGTCGGACAGGTGGCTCTGCGCCGCCCGGTCCAGCTGACGCAGGTCGTACGCCCCGTGCACGGTCGCGCGCACCTTGACCGCGTCGTCGAGGGTCCGCGCTGCCGCCGGGATGTACCAGGCGCGGACGGCCGTGAAGCGCGCCCCGTCGTGGTCGGCCCACGTCATCGCGATCGCGGTCCACGTGTCGACGCCGTCGCCGCGGAGCACCCGCACCTTCGTGCCCTCGTCGGTGCGCGACTCGTCGAGCTTTCCCCGGCCGTACGACAGGATGTTGCGCTGCTCCTGCCCGCGCGGGCGTCCTACCACCGCGCCGTTCGAGGCGCCGTTGAAGGGGGTCGTGTGCGGCATCATCAGCGCGACGTACGCGTCCATGAGCGTCGACTTGCCCGAGCCCGAGCCTCCGCAGAGCAGGGTCGCGGTCGGCGCGAAGCGCACGCGGTGCGTGCCGTCGTAGCCGCCCCAGTTGATCAGCTGCAGGTCTTCGGCGACCCACTGCTGTCCGCGGGAGGCGGCGGGGATGAGCCCGAACAGGGTCTCGAGCATGGTCATGAGAGGGGGTCTTCCTGGGGAATCTCGGGAATCTCGGATGCCGCGGTGTCGGGGGACGTGGATGCCAGAACCTCGGGCTCGCGCGACGGCTGGGCCCCGGCATCCTGTGTCTGCTCGTCCAGCCAGGTCTGCAGTTCTCTCAGCGTCTCCGCGCTCAGCACGATCTCGATGAGCGGTCCGATGCGGTAGCGCCCCTCGGACTCCTCCTCGATGATCCCTTCGCGGTCGAGGCGCGCGATCGCCGTGCGCACGGCCCGCTGCTGGCTGGCGCGCGTGCCGTCGGTCTCGGCGAAGTACGTCAGCACCGTCTGCTCGCACGAGCGTCTCGGCGCGGGAGTACGCCTCGTCCTTGAGCAGGATGGGCACGTCGACCTCGTCGCTGCGCACCTGCTCCTTGTACGCCACACCCCGCGCGTGGTCGACGACGAGTCGCACGAACAGGTCGTTGAGGCGCGACTCGATCATCTGCTGGTGCTCGAGCAGCAGCTTCCACTCCGCGGGGGAGGACTCCGCCAGCAGGAAGCGCCGCTGCAGCATGCGCACGAGCACGCGCCGCACGTCGGCGTCGAGCGTGCCGCGGTCGCCGGCGAAGAGCGCGTCGGGGTCGTTCTCCATCGCGACCGGGGAGATGAAAGCAGGGGAGGAGGTCTCGAACTCGGCCTCTTCGCCCCGGTCGGTCGGGGCCGCCGCGGGGGCGTGCGAGGCGCTCACGTCACTCATCGGCATCCTGTTCTCCCGTGCTCCGGGCTTCGCTGACGTTCCCTGCTCTGACCGCCCCGAAGGCGAAGCGTCTCGTCGTGCCGTCGGGCCGCACGGTCTCGACGATCGACACGTCCTCGGTCTCGGTGAGACCCCCGCGGTGCACGATCTCCAGCAGACCCACGAGGTCGACGGGCCGCCGGGTCGCGGCATCCGCTCCCGCAAAGGCCTCCGCGAGGTCGAAGCCGTCGCCGAGGGTGGCGACGTACTCCTCGAGCTCGGCGTAGTGCGGCCCGCCCCAGGCGCGCGTGTCGGCGTCGACGAACTCGACGTCGGAGATGTCGGATGCCAGGGGCTCGGGCGCGCCGGGAGGCCGGACGTCGCTGATCGACCGGCGCAGGTGCCCCACGTCGGCGAGCGGCAGCGTGCGCACCGGCTCGACGCGGCCGGGGGAGCGGGTCTGACTCCAGCGGTGAAGCCCCGCCATCACCCCGCGCAGCAGGTCATCGACCTGGCGATCGCGGATCGGGTCGTGGGTCCGCACCTGGGCGGTGATGACGTGCGAGGCCCGCCGCTGGGCGGTGAGCACCTCCTGCACCCCCGCTTCGACGCGGCGGGCGATGGCATCCAGTTCTCCGCGTTGCTCGGGGGTCATCAGCCGTGAGAAAGGTTGAGTGAGCACCGCGTGCAGCTGCTCGGTGAGGTCGTCGATGTTCTCGGGGTCGCCGATCAGTCGGAGCGCCCCCTGGAACGCCCGACCCTCGGGGGTCGCCTGCATCACCTGGCGGCCGCGCTCGAGGTACTCGCGCAGCACCTCGCCGGTGGGGCGTACGTCGCGGCGGAGCTCGGCGACGACATCGCGCTGCATCGCCGCGATCGACTCCGCCACGCGCGAGAAGTCGGCGGGGAGCTCGCGGGCGAGGTGGATGACGTTCTCGGCCTCTTCGAGGAGGTGGTCGTCGTCGAGCGGTTCGACGATGCCGTCGTCGAGCGCCGCGATCTCGGCATCCAGGGCCGCGCGCTCCTCGAGCAGCGCCTCGCGCCGGCGGGCGGGGTCGCTCTCGGCGTCGCGGGCCAGGCGCTCGACCGCGTCGAGCAGGGTGCGCACGCGCGAGCGCGACACCCGCGCCCGGCCGCCACCGGCTCGACCGGCGATCTCGAGGGCCCCGACCGCGTGCGCGGAGAGGCGGTAGACCTCGACGTCGTCCTCGATCTGCAGACCCAGCCAGCCCACGCGCACCCAGCCGCGGCAGATGTCGCGCGCGGACCCCGCGGGGATCCGACGGTCGTCGTCGGTGTCGTAGCCCGCAGCCCGCAGCTCGTCGATGGCCTCCGCGACCTCGACGTGCGCATCCGCGACGGCCACGGCCGGGCGGTCGGGAGTGAAGACGACCGAGAGCACGGCGACGACGAAGGGGGCGAAGCGCCCGTGCAGCAGATCGAGCGTCGGATTCTTGAACGCCGTCACCGAGCGCAGGTACGCGGCTTCGGTGCGGGTGGTGGTCACTGAGGGGAGTCTACCGGCGCTCGAAGACCGGCCCGAGCGGTGCAGGAGTGAACCACAGAACAGGCGTGTCGCCCGCGGGAGGGACTTCAGGGCGAGACGCTCGGGACCTCGACCGGGATCTCGGACAGCGCGCGCAGCCGCGCCAGCTCGGCGAGCGGATCGTCGTGGTCGTCGACGCGGAGGTCGAGGACGGCGTCCGCGGGGGTCGCGACGAGGACGGCGGCGCTCTGCCGGCCGCGTGCGTCGCCACCGGCGGCCTCCCCGGCCCGGAGCACCTCGATCAGTCGATCCGCGAGGTCGCCGCTGCTGCCGATCCAGGCGGCGCTCATCGCCTCGACCACCTCGGGGCCGGTCAGCAGATTGCCCGCGAAGACGGCATCCGTCGTCGTCGAATGGCCCGCCCAGGGGGTGATCGCGTCACCCGAACGGGCCGCCCCCGGTGAGGTCCACCCGAGTGCCGCGACCTGACGGAGCGCATGCCCCTCATCCCACGTGGGGACGGATGCCACGGCCTCGGCGGCCGTGCGTCCCTCGCGCATCGCGGCGAGCAGACGCCCGCGAAGGGCCCGATTCGTCCACGCCTGGCTCGCGGCGACCCCCACGGCGGGATCCACGGCGATCACCGACGCGCCGACGGCGAGCGAGCGACTCGCGGTCGCGGCACCGATCAGGCCGTGACGGGGGTCGCGGGCGAGGACGGTGAAGGTCATGGGGCTCCCAAGGGGTCGGCGAGAGACGGGCGGTCGAGGCGGAGCGGCTTTGTGAAGATCGTGTTTCGACGCCGCCCCGGGCTTGTGCCCGCCCCCATGCTTGCACATACTGATCGAAACATCATCTAAATGATGACCCGCCCACCCGATTGGCATTCACATGACATCGCGCACCACACTCGGCATCGCCGGCGCGCTCGCCGCGGTCCTCGCCCTCGCCGGTTGCTCGGCGGGCCAGAGCGTCGATCTCGGCGACTCCGGCTCCGCGTCCGGCCAGACCCTCGTTGCCGCGATCGGCGGCGAGCCCGACCAGCTCGACCCGCAGAAGACGACGTCGTACTTCGCGTTCGAGGTGCTCGAGAACGTGTACGACACGCTCGTCCAGCCCGATGCCAACCTCGAGATGCAGCCCGCGCTGGCCGAGAGCTGGACCACGAGCGACGACCAGCTCACCTGGACCTTCACGCTGCGCGACGGCGTGAAATTCCAGGACGGCTCCGCCTTCACCAGCGAAGACGTCGTGTACTCCTACCGGCGCATCATCGACGAGAAGCTCGCCAACGCCTGGAAGTTCTCGACCGTCAGCGACGTCAGCGCCCCCGATGACAAGACCGTCGTAATCACGGTGTCGCAGCCCACGCCCAACCTGCTGTCGAACCTCGGCGGCTTCAAGGGCATGGCCATCGTCGAGAAGGCCAACGTCGAATCGGGCGACATCACCACCGCCCCCGTGGGCACCGGCCCGTTCTCCGTCAGCGACTACGTCGCCGGCGATCACATCACGCTGAAGGCCAACCCCGACTACTGGGGCGGCGCGCCGACGCTCGGGGGAGTGGAGTACCGCTTCATCTCCGAGCCCGCCACCGCCCTGGCATCCCTCAAGGCCGGTGACATCGACTGGACCGACGTCGTGCCCCCGCAGCAGGTCGAGCAGCTGAAGAACGACAGCTCGGTGCAGCTCGGACTCACCCCCTCGAGCGACTACTGGTACCTCGCCCTCAACGAGGCCAAGGCCCCGTGGAACGACGTGCGCGTGCGTCAGGCGATCGCCTACGCGATCGACCGGGATGCCATCGTCCAGGCCGTCAGCTACGGCACCGCCGAGCAGAACCAGCTCGCGATCCCGAAGCAGAGCGTCTGGTACACCGAGTACAACACCTACTCCACCGACGTCGACAAGGCGAAGACGCTGCTCGCCGAGGCCGGCTTCACCGGCGGAACCCTCGACCTGCTCGCCACGAGCGACTACCCCGAGACGGTCACCGCCGCGCAGATCATCGCCGCGAACCTCGAGCCGCTCGGCATCCAGGTCCAGATCCGTCAGCCCGACTTCTCCACGTGGCTCGACGAGCAGAACTCCGGCAACTTCGACATGCTCATGATGGGCTGGCTCGGCAACATCGACCC
>JARBUN010000129.1 GCA_029239635.1 Microbacterium sp.
GCCACGGGCGGTGCCATGCCGATCAGCCCCACGATGGCGGCGGGCAGGGGGAAGTCGCGCTCGATGACGATCAGCAGCGGCGACAGCGAGGCGACCGCGATGCGCAACGTCAGCGCGAGCAGGACGATCGCCGCCGCGGCGAGCGCGACGGTCCCCGCGCGGCGGGGAGTCAAGACTCCTGGCTGCCCTCGACCCAGGCGAGGTACTCCTCCGACACGGTGCCGGTGACGTACCGACCGTCGAAGCAGCTCATGTCGAGATCGACGAGGTCGGTGCCCTCCATGATCGCGGCCTTGAGGTCGTCGACCTCCTGGTAGACGAGGTAATCGCAGCCGAGCTCCTCGGCGATCTCGGGGATCGTCCGACCGTGGGCGACCAGCTCGTGGCGCGAGGGCATGTTGATGCCGTACACGTGCGGGTAGCGCACGGGGGGCGCGGCCGAGGCGAAGGTGACGCTCTTGGCGCCGGCATCCCGAGCCATCTGGATGATCTCGCGGCTCGTCGTGCCGCGCACGATCGAGTCGTCGACGAGGAGGACGTTCTTGCCCCGGTACTCGATGCCGAGCTTGCGGGCCACCTGCATCGCCGCGGGGCGCGCGGAGTCGGGGATCGGCATCACAACGTCGATCGAGCCCGCGGGCGTGTACTTCGCCACGGTGTCGGCGAGGCGCTCGCCCATGCGCAGGCGCGTCTCGTACACCGAGACGCCGTTCATGACCGAGTCGGGACGGGCGAGGTAGACGTACTCGAACGAGCACGGGGCGAGCATCGTGCTCTTCGCGCACTGCTGGGCGTGGAGGGTGCCGTCGAGGCTGATGAACACCGCCTCGCCCGGCTCGACGTCGCGCACGACCTCGAAGCCCGCGTTCTCGAGCACGAGGGACTCGGATGCCACGATGTACTCGTCGCGGGGCTCACCACCGGGCACCTCGGGCGCAGGGCGCTTGCCGAGGATGAGCGGGCGGATGCCGAACGGGTCGCGGAACGCGAGCAGACCGTAACCGGCGATGAGGGCGATCGAGGCGTACGAGCCCTCGACGCGCTCGTGCACGCGGCCGACCGCGCGGAAGACCTGCGCGGGGTCGAGATCGGGGCCGGTGATCTCGGACTGCAGCTCGGAGCCGAGGATGTTCACGAGCAGCTCGGTGTCGCTGCTGGTGTTGAGGTGACGGCGGTCCTTGTGGAAGAGCTCGGTCGTCAGCTCGCGCGTGTTGGTCAGGTTGCCGTTGTGTACGAGCACGATGCCGTACGGCGCGTTGACGTAGAAGGGCTGCGCCTCTTCTTCGTTCGATGCGGTGCCCTTCGTGGCGTAGCGCACGTGGCCGAGGCCGATGTCGCCGAGGAGGGCGCGCATGTCGCGGGTACGGAATGCCTCGCGCACCTGGCCGCGGGCCTTGTGGATGTGGAACACGCCGCTGGACTCGGCGGTGGCCATGCCCGTCGAGTCCTGTCCCCGGTGCTGGAGGAGGAGGAGCGCGTCGTAGATCTCCTGGTTGACCGGGCCCTGCCCGGCCATGCCGACGATGCCGCACATGGGGTGTTACTTCGCTCCGTTCGCCGGGTGACCGGCATCCGCGTACGAGCCGACGAGACGCACGGCGCCTCCGTCGACGCCCTTCGCGCCCTGTTCGAACTCGCCCTCGGGGCGCTGGTCGTCGCGCACGACGCCGACCTGCCAGGTGGCGATGCCGTCGGCCGTGAGCGCCGCGGTCGCGGCATCCGCGATCTCGGGCGAGACGACGGCGAGGAAACCGATGCCGAGGTTCCACGTGCCCTCGGTCGCGGTCAGCTCGAGGCCGCCCATGTCGGCGAGCACGCGGAACACCGGCGAGGGACTCCAGGTCGAGCGGTCCACGTCGACCCACGTGTTCTGGGGCAGGACGCGCGCGAGGTTCGCGGCGATGCCGCCGCCCGTGACGTGACTGAGCGAATGGATGCCGTGGGCGGTGGCGTCGGCATCGAGCAGACGCAGCAGCGGCGAGGTGTACAAGCGGGTGGGCTCGAGGAGCGCCTCGCCCCAGGTGCCGCCGAGGTCGGCGGAAGCGGCGCCGTACGCGATGCCGGCACCGGTGATGATGTGACGCACGAGCGAGTAGCCGTTGGAGTGCAGGCCGCTGGAGGCCAGCGCCAGCACGACGTCGCCGCCGCGCACGCGGTCGGCGCCCAGGACGCGGTCGGCCTCGACCACGCCGGTCGCCGCTCCCGCGACGTCGTAGTCGTCGATGCCCAGCAGACCCGGATGCTCGGCGGTCTCGCCACCGACCAGCGCCGTGCCGGTCATCGCGCAGCCGCGGGCGATGCCCGCGACGATGTCGGCGATGCGCTGCGGCACGACCTTGCCGCACGCGATGTAGTCGGTCATGAACAGCGGACGCGCACCGACAACGACGATGTCGTCGACGACCATGCCGACGAGGTCTTCGCCGATCGTGTCGTGCTTGTCGATGGCCTGCGCGATCGCGACCTTCGTGCCGACGCCGTCGGTGCTGGTCGCGAGCAGCGGCTTGGCGTAGTCGCGGAGCGCCGAGGCGTCGAAGAGGCCGGCGAAGCCGCCCACGCCACCGAGCACTTCGGGCCCGTGCGTGCGGCGCACGGCCGACTTCATCAGTTCGACGGCGAGGTCTCCGGCGGCAGTGTCGACGCCGGCGGCGGAATAGGGGTTCTCGTGGGGAGAGGAAGCCACCGGAACAGACTACCCGGGGTGGGTGTGTGCGGGCGGCCGGGTGGGTCGGAGGCGGCCGGGCGGGTCGGGGGCGGCCGGGCCGGGGGGGGCGGCCGGGTGGGTCGGGGGCGGCCGGGTGGGTCGCCGGTGGCGGGGTGGGTCGGCGGTGGCGGGGTGGGTCGCCGGTGGCGGGGTGGGTCGGGGGCGGCCGGGTGGGTCGGGGGCGGCCGGGTGGGTCGCCGGTGGCGGGGTGGGTCGGCGGTGGCGGGGTGGGTCGCCGGTGGCGGGCCGGGCGGGGTGGGGTGCGGCGGTGAGCGCTGTGCGCCACGAGCGGGGCGCGGGCGGAGCGCGGGAGGAGATTCGGCGACGGGAGGACTCCCCGGGCACTCGGCATCCTCCCTTCCCGGAATCACCTCCCCTCCCGGGCGGCATGGCCAGGACAGACGGCCCGGCCCTGCGGCCCGGCAAGCGATGCGTGCCGCGGCACCCGCGGCGAGGCACCCGCGGCGGGAGGAGATTCGGCGACGGGAGGACTCCCCGGGCACTCGGCATCCTCCCTTCCCGGAATCACCTCCCCTCCCGGGCGGCATGGCCAGGGCAGACGGCCCGGCCAGACAGCCCGGCAAGCGATGCGCGGCGGGGCACCCGCGGCGTGGCACCCGCGGCGGAGCACCGGCGGCGGGAGGAGATTCGGCGACGGGAGGACTCCCCGGGGACCCGGCATCCTCCCCGCCCGGAATCACCTCCCGGTCAACGAGCGCGGTGCAGGCCCTGCGCGACCGCCTGGACGATCATGAGCTGCACGGCGGGCCAGTCATCGACGAGCTGGTGGTATCCCACCCGGATGACGTGATATCCATTCAGCGCGAGGAGGGCGTCGTGCCGGATATCGGCTTCGCGCTGTGCGCCGACATGATGCCCGCCGTCGACCTGGACGACGAGTCGTTCCCCGATGAGGAGGTCGACGCGGCGGCCGAGGATCCACGCTTGCGGGCACAGCCTCTCGCGAAGCCACCTCAGGCGAACGAGGAGGAACGTCTCCAACCCGGAGTCCGCGAGCGGTGTCGCCTTCTCCGCGAGCGTGCGGGCGCGACGTGTGAGCGGATACCGACGCATCTCCTCCAGAGTGACGAGCCCCTTGTTGAGCGCCGAATCCCAGATGGCGAGGGCCTGTTCCGACGGAAGACACGCGCTCACCATTCCGAGCACATTGACCACGCCGTCGACCAGGTCCTCCGGATGCCGCGCGAGGAGGGGGCGCGAGCGATGCACGCGCGTCCCTGTCGACACGGAGATTCGCCCCGCATGGGCGGGCGCTGCGACGTGGAGCTCGTGTTGATCGAACACCCACAGCCCGTGCCGAGCCGCCGCGGTGGAGCACGCCAGGATCACGCCGCCGCGAGCGGCGGCGAGGAGGAAGGCGTCGGCGTCGGGGAGGGCGATCCATCGGCGACGCACGCGCAGCACGGCACCGCTGCGGACGGCCGCCGCGATCGTGTCGACGGAGGTCCCCTCTCGCCGCAGGCGGGCCGCCGCGACGACCCCTTCTAAGGCGCGCACGCGGGCCTGAAGAGCCTCGATGCGGCGGGATAGTCGAGCACTCATCGGTGTAGCGTGCCGGACTCGCGGGACGCGCCCCGGAAACGGCCTCGCAACCTGTGGAGAAGTGGCGCTGGGGAGGAGCACCGTCGCGAGCGGGGCTCCGGACGCTCGGGAGGAGATCCGCTGACGGGAGGGGATCGCGGGGCTCTGGCATCCTCCCCTCCCGGAATCACCTCCCCTCCCGGGCGGACGGGTGAGGGCGCGGAACACCCCCGGCGGGAGGAGACTCGGCCACGGGAGGATACGCCGGGGCTGAGACGCCCTCCCCTCCCCGCAACCCCTCCGCTCGGCGCCGTGCGCCGCCGCGCAAGGCCCGTCGCCCCCGCGGGCACCCGTCCCTACAATGACGCCATGACGGCAGGCCAGCCCGAGTGGGTGATCCGCGAGGACGCCGCCTCACCCGTGCTCGTGGCGCTCTACCTGCGCCAGGTTCTCGGCATCCGTTCTCCGGAAGAACTGCCGTTCCTGCGGCGAGTGCCGCCGTCGCCCGCGAGCGAGAGGGCGGATGCCGCGCAGTCGGAGCTCGAGCGGCAGTGGCGCGCGTACTGGGCGATGACGGTCGAGCCGCAGGCGCATCCGTCCCCCGTGCCGTTGGAGCTGGTCGAGGGCTTCGACGGTCTGATGACCCTTCCGATCGAGGGCGCGGAGGCCCTGCGCGCGGCAGCGGCCCCGTTCGCCGACGACGCCACGGACTACGCCCAGCACGCGCACGGACGGTATGCGCGCGAGACGAACGCGCGGCCCGGGGTGTCGTACCGCGCCTACGCGAGCGCGATCGCGGCGCACGAGCGGATCGTGGGTCGGCGCGCGCACTCGTTCGAGCTGAACGTGCAGATTCTGCCGCTGGCCCAGCGGGGGGTGTGGTGGATCGGCTCGCTCACCGTCGCGGTCACCGACGGTCTGCGCGGCGACGTCGCGGCGTTCGACTCCGCGATCCACCCGATCATCGCGGAGCTCGCCTGAGGGTCAGACCCCGTGCTGCTCGTGGTCGACGATCACCTGGCGCGTGCGTCCACCGAGAGTGCGCTCGAAGATCAGGGCGATGATGGCGGCGACCGTCACGCCGACGACGACGCAGATCAACGCGGTGAAGCCGAACACCTGCAGCTGCGAGTACACGACCTGCGTGAAGGGGCTCACGTCCGCGCCGTCGATCGCGAACGTCAGGATGAGAGCGGCGAGGATGCCGACGAACGCCCCGGCGGCGAGGAAGACGCCGTACTTCGGGGCGCGGCGCACGCTGACCGTCTCGATGTCGTCGCGCGAGAGGGACGGTCGTTCGGGGGCGGGCTGCTCGGCCATACCCCCATTGTCCCACCCCCGCGTCGTCGGCGGGTCCGCGCCGAGACCGTCCGCGATGCGCGAGACCGCACCGGAGGGACTGCCGGAGCGTACGGTCTGGACGAGCGCGTGCGGTCTGGGCGACCGGGCCCTACGGCCGCAACGGCAGCAGCGCGCTCAGGTCGGCGCGGACACCGGAGGCGACGATGCGCCCGGCGGCGACGGCATCCGTCCAGAGTTCCTCCCCCGTGGCGACGGCGATCCAGGTGGCGGCGTCGGTCTCGACGACGTTGGGCGGGGTGCCGCGCGTGTGGCGCGGCCCCTCGATCACCTGCACGGCGCCGGCGAGCGCGGGGCGCGGGGCGGCGCCGGCGGCCACCGCCTCGAGGGCGGCCCGCCCGTCACCGGTCTCGATACGGCGTGGGGGCATGGCATCCACGGTACGCGCGCTCGGCGCATCATCGAGCGCGGTGCTCGAGTGTCCACGAAACGCCGTTCGGGCTGGTGGCATACGTTCTGTCTTGGACACTCGACGGGGAGGGGACGAGGGCGCGGAGCCCGCTCGGTAGGCTGGCCGGGTGAGAATCCTGGTCCTCGGTTCGGGCGCGCGCGAGCACGCCATCATCCTCGCCCTGCGCTCCGAAGAGGCATCCCACGCGATCTTCGCCGCTCCCGGCAATGCCGGCATCGCGCGCGACGCGCACCTCGTCGCCCTCGACCCGAACGTCCCGGCCGAGGTGCTCACGTTCGCCAAGGACGAGGCGATCGACCTGGTCGTCGTCGGGCCCGAGGCGCCGCTGGTCGCCGGGGTCGCCGACGCCCTGCGCGAGCACGGCATCCCGGTCTTCGGCCCGGGCAGGGCCGCCGCGCAGCTGGAGGGCTCGAAGACCTACGCGAAGCGGATCATGGATGCGGCGGGCGTCCCCACCGGACGCGCGGTGCGCGCGAGCGACCTCCCGACCGTCGAAGCCGCGCTCGACGAGTACGGCGCGCCGTACGTCGTGAAGGCCGACGGACTCGCCGCGGGCAAGGGCGTCATCGTCACCTCCGACCGCGAGGCCGCCCTCACGCACGCCGCCACCTACCTCGCCACCGGAGCCGTGCTGGTCGAGGAGTTCCTCTCGGGGCCCGAGGTGTCGCTGTTCTTCCTCAGCGACGGCGACCACGTGCTCCCGTTGAGCCCCGCGCAGGATTTCAAGCGCCTCCGCGACGGCGACAAGGGGCCGAACACCGGCGGCATGGGCGCCTACTCGCCACTGCCGTGGCTGGACGACCGCTTCGGCAGCGAGGCGGAGTTCGTCGACCAGGTCACGCGCGAGATCGCCGAGCCCGTGATCCGGCAGATGGATGCCGAGGGCACGCCGTTCATCGGACTCCTCTACGCCGGGCTGATCCTGACCGAACACGGCATCAAGGTCATCGAGTTCAACGCGCGCTTCGGCGACCCCGAGACGCAGGTCGTGCTGCCGCGGCTGATCGACCCGCTGTCGGAGCTGCTGCTCGCGGCGGCCTCGGGCACGCTCGAGGACCGGCCGCGTCCCGCCTTCGCCGAGGCGGCCGCCGTGACCGTGGTGCTCGCGAGCGAGGGATACCCCGAGGCACCGGTCACCGGTCGCGCCCTGACGGGGATCGACGAGGCCGAGGAGGTCGACGGCGTCCACCTCGCGCACGCCGCGACCTCGGCCCCGGATGGTCATTTCCTCGCCACCGGCGGCCGTGTGCTCAGCGTCGTCGCGCTCGGATCGACGTTCCGCGAGGCGCGCGCCGCCGCGTACGCAGGGCTCGAGCGCATCGGCCTCGAGGGCGGGCAGTACCGCACCGACATCGCGCTGCGCGTCGTCGAGGGCTGACACCGGGGCCCCTCGCCCGTCCGCGTCCCGAAGCACGCGAGGCGCGTCCCGAATCCGGCTGTCTGTCTTTCGCCCAGGCAGCGAGAAGCGGGACATATGGCGGAAGGTCGCCGGCCCTCGCCCTGGGCATCCCTGCCCGCTACCCTGCGGTCATGGGGGACCGGGATGCCATGGCCCGCGCGCACGAGATCTTCGACCCGATCGCGGAGCGCCAGTGCGCGCTGCCCGACATCGACATCGGGCGCATGTTCGGCACCGAGGGACTGCGCGTGCGCGCGAAGGTCTACGCGTTCGTCGTGCACAACGGCTCACTCGTCGTGAAGCTGTCCGAGGCGCGCGCGGGCGATCTCATCGCCGCGGGAGGCGCCGGGCCCATGATCATGCGCGGACGTCCGCTGCGTGAGTGGGTGGAAGTGCCGATGGATGCCGGGCCACAGGCGTGGGAGGCCCTGATCGACGAGGCGCGGGCCTTCGTCGACGCGATCACGCCCTGACGCGCTTGCGCCCCGGGCCCCCGGTCCCCGGGCCGGTCAGCGCCGGACCGGATCGCCGCCGCCCGCCAGGAACCGCTCGAGGTCGCGCCGCGTCGGGGCCGCCTCCCAATCGCCGGGGACGAGACAGGCCATCGCCCCGCAGGCATTGCCGCGCACGAGGGCATCCGCGGAGGAGAGGCTCTCGAGCCAGGCGCTGAGGTACCCGGCGACGAACGCGTCACCCGCCCCGACGGTGTCGAGCGGCTCGATCGGGAAACCGAACGCCTCGGTCGTGCCGTCGGGCGTGAAGACGGCGGCGCCATCCGGCCCGCGTTTGACGATCACCTGCGCGACTCCCGTCACCAGGAGTGAGGTCGTGGCATCCGGACCCAGCAGGTCGAGCTCCTCGATGCCGCCGAACACGAGGGTCGCGCGCTCCGCGATCTCGCGCAGGACCGGCCCCGCGACCTCGGGGGAGGCCAGGGCCGAGCGGTAGTTGATGTCGAAACTCACCGGCACACCGGCGGCGCGCGCCCTCTCGACGACCGCGAGCACGGCGGAGCGGGCGGTGTCGGACAGCAGGGGCGTGATGCCCGTGACGTGCAGCAGCGCGGCATCCTCGATCCAGCCGTCCGGCACGTCCGCCGCGCTCAACCGGGACCCCGCCGAGCCGCGGCGGTAGTAATGGACGGCGGTGGATGCCGCGGACGGACGCTCCTTGATCATCAGGCCCGTGGCGGCGGCGGTGTCGACGACGGCGCGCACGTCCAGGCCTTCACCGCGCAACTCGCGCGCGATGCGCTCCCCCAGCGGATCGTCGCCGACGCGGCCGAGCCACGACGTCTCGATGCCGAGACGCCGCAACCCCACGGCGACATTGCTCTCCGCCCCGCCGATGCCGAGCGCGAGCCCCGACGCGTGGCGGAGCGAGCCGATCTCGGTGGTGCGCGCGAGCGCCATCGTCTCGCCGAGGGTGACGACGCGCGTCACGACGCGCACACCTCCACGAACCGTTCCGCGCGCTCGCGCAGCTCGCCGAGGTCGCCGCCGCGGAACGCGTCGCCGAGCAGCGGCCCGCCCACGCTGACCGCCACGGCGCCGGCGGCGAGCCACGCGGCCGCGGAGTCGGCATCCACTCCCCCGGAGGGGACGACGGCGATGGCGGGGAACGGACCGCGCAGGTCTTTCAGGTAGCCGGGGCCGACCTGTCCGGCCGGGAAGACCTTGACCGCGGAGGCGCCCGCCGACCACGAGGCGAACAGCTCGGTCGGGGTGAGGCCGCCGGGGACGATCGGCATCCCGGC
>JARBUN010000031.1 GCA_029239635.1 Microbacterium sp.
AAGGGCGCTCTCGCGTTCGCCTCGATCGGCTACAGCGTGCGAGAGATGATCGGCGGCTACGAGTACTGGGTTCGCGAGGGCCAGCCCTTCGAGAACGACGACGGCCCATGCGAGCGGGTGTTCGACCCCACCGTCATGGTCGTGCACCCGCGCTGAACAGTGCGCGTGCCGTGACGGCGCTACCGAGCGGACTCTTCGTCAGCATCCGGGCCAGGCTGTCCGATAACGCGGTCCCGAAAGGTCGAGAAGTCACCGAAACTCGATCCCAGAGCCTGAGCGAGCTCGGCAGGGGTGCCCACCCAGACGGTGTCTTCGGGGTCTGGAAGCTCCTCCCGCACGTGTGTCTCGGCCGGGACGATGTACATGGGGCTGCCCTGCGGATTGATCACCATCATCTTTCCGGCGACACACAGACGGAAGATGAATGACACCTCGTCCGGGCTCAGAGTCGCGTGAGCGATACCCCCGGTCACCGGTTCTTCCTGAGACAGACCGTCGAGCTGGAGGTCGGTCCAGCGACCGTCGAACGCGAGCGCCTCGCCGTCCGAGCTCCGACGAAGTTCTCCGGCGTCGTCCGGCGCGACCAGCCCCTCACGCGCGAGGAAGTCGGCGAGTCCGGCCCGATCGGCATCGACGAGGTCACCGTTGCGAACACGCAGGAACATCAAAGAGAAGCCCATACCCGAAGATTACCGTCGCGCGCGGCGCCAGCAGGGGTGCACGCATTCCGCGCGGGGACCACACCGGAGGGCGGCGAGAGCACCGAGGTCAGGCCGTCTCGACGTCCTCGGCGAACCACCGCGCGGCAGATCCTGAGAACACAGGCTCTCCGGCGATCGGTTGATCATCGTCGACGACGTCGCACACGACAACCGTCACGTTGTCGCGCGTCCCCGCCTCGAGCGCGAGAGCGACGGCGGAAGCCGCCGCCGACCGCGGGTCGTCCGCTTCAGCGATGAGACGCGCAACGTCTGCCTCGGGGACGTAGTCCGTGAGCCCGTCGCTGCAGAGGACCCAGCGATCGCCCACGATGGAGGGACGCTCCGCAACAGAGACCACGTCTCCCTCGGCGCCGCCGAGCGATGCGGTGATGATGTTGCGCCGGGGGTGAGCCGCTGCCGCCTCCGGAGGGATGATCCCGTGATCGACGAGCGCTTGCACGTACGAGTCGTCTCGCGTCTCGCGCGTGAACTCCCCGTCTCGCAGGAGGTAGGCGCGTGAATCGCCGGTGTGGGCAAGGAGGAGCTGACCATCCGCGCCGAGGAACAGACCCGTGAAGGTCGTCGCCATGCCCCGCAGGGCCGGGTCTCGCTCGACATGGGCACGGATGTCCCAATTCGCCTCGCGGATCCTGACCAGAAGACCATCGGCGTCGATCGCGCTCCCCCGGGTCGCCACCAGACGATGGATGAGCGCCGCCGAGGCGAGGTCGCCCGAAGGGCCTCCTCCGACGCCGTCTGCCACCGCCGCGCCCCAGGACGCCACGAACGCGGCGTCCTGGTTGGTGGGACGGTGGGCGCCGGCGTCGGAGACGGCGGCCGTATTCAGCCGAAGAGGCACAGGATCAGCGAGCGAAGTACCCGCGGTAGTACTCGTACACCCAGCCGACGATCGCGACGACGAAGACGAGGAAACCGATGGGGACCATCCAGCTGCCGACCGCGAGGCCGATCACGGCGATCGCGGCGGAGGCGGCGAGCACGATGGGCCACCAGGACCACGGGCTGAACTCACCCATCTCGGGGTCGCCGTCATCGATGTCTGCGGTCAGCGTGTCTTCGGGAAGCTCGCCGTTCTGGGCCTTGAGCACGCGGCCCACGTAGAAGGCGATCATCGACGACATGAGGCCGAGGAAGACCAGCGCGACCGTTCCGACCCACTCGACGCCACCGTGCTGGATGAGACTCCAGACCGTGTAGACAGCGGCGATGAAGAATCCGAAGCCCGCGAGGAGCCACCAGAGTCCGACGTTGGTACGCATCGTTTACTTGACCTCTCCAGCCGCCGCGTCGACGACGGGCGTGTCGGGTGCGTCCTTCGCCGGGCCCACGCCGACCGGGATACCGGCCTCGGGGTGGTTCAGGTCGAAGGCGGGGCGCTCGCTACGGATGCGCGGGATCGAGGTGAAGTTGTGACGCGGCGGCGGGCACGAGGTGGCCCACTCGAGCGACGCTCCGTAACCCCACGGGTCGTCGACGGTCACGCGCGGAGCCTTGCGGGCGGTGATCCACACGTTGAGCAGGAACGGGATCATCGATGCACCGAGGATCATCGAGCCGATGGTGGAGAGCTGGTTCTCCCAGGTCCACCCGTCGGCCGCGGCGTAGTCCGCGTAACGACGCACCATGCCGTCCACGCCCAGCCAGTGCTGGATGAGGAAGGTCATGTGGAAGCCGATGAACAGCATCCAGAAGTGCACCATTCCCAGGCGCTCGTTCAGCATCTTGCCCGTCCACTTCGGCCACCAGAAGTAGAAGCCGGCGAACATCGCGAACACGACCGTGCCGAAGACGACGTAGTGGAAATGCGCCACGACGAAGTACGAGTCGGACAGGTGGAAGTCCAGCGGGGGCGACGCGAGAATGACGCCGGTCAGACCACCGAAGACGAACGAGACGAGGAAGCCGAGAGCGAAGACCATCGGCGTCTCGAACGTGACCGATCCTCGCCAGAGCGTTCCGATCCAGTTGAAGATCTTCACGCCGGTCGGCACCGCGATGAGCATCGTCATGAGGGCGAAGAACGGCAGGAGCACGCCACCGGTGACGTACATGTGGTGAGCCCACACGGCCACCGAAAGAGCGGCGATCGCGATGGTGGCGTACACGAGGGTCTTGTATCCGAAGATCGGCTTGCGGCTGAACACCGGGAAGATCTCCGACACGATCCCGAAGAACGGCAGCGCGATGATGTACACCTCAGGGTGTCCGAAGAACCAGAACAGGTGCTGCCAGAGGAGCACACCGCCGTTCTCGGGGCTGTAGATGTGAGCACCGAGCACGCGGTCCGCGGCGGCGGCGAAGATCGCCGCGGCGAGCACGGGGAACGCGAGCAGGATCAGGATGCTCGTGATGAGCGTGTTCCACGAGAAGATCGGCATGCGCCACATGGTCATGCCCGGGGCACGCATCGTGAGGATCGTGGTGATGAAGTTCACCGCGCCGAGGATCGTGCCGAAACCGCTGATGCCGAGACCCAGCATCCAGAGATTCCCACCGACGCCCGGGGAGAAGCTCGCGTTGGCCAACGGCTGATAGGCGAACCAACCGAAGCCGGCCGCACCCTGCGGGGTGAGGAAGCCGGACACGGCGATCGTCGAGCCGAAGAGGAACAGCCAGAAGGCGAAGGCGTTCAGACGCGGGAACGCCACGTCAGGCGCACCGATCTGCAGCGGCAGGAGCGCGTTGGCGAAGCCGGCGAAGAGCGGCGTCGCGAACATGAGCAGCATGATCGTGCCGTGCATGGTGAAGAGCTGGTTGTACTGCTCTTTGGTCGGGATGATCTGCATGCCCGGCTCGAAGAGCTCGGCGCGGATGATCAGAGCCATCACGCCACCGAGCATGAAGAAGATCACCGAGGCGATGAGGTACATGTACCCGATCGTCTTGTGGTCGGTGGAGGTGATCCACTTGACGACCAGGTTGCCCTTCTGCTCGACACGCGAGGTGCTGAGCAGAGCGGCTTGACGCGGGGGGAGAGTCGTCGGGCGAGAAGTGCCCTTCTCCTGAAGCGGAAGCGTCGTGGCCATGATCACTTGTTCCCTTCGGCGCCAGCCGTTGTGAGGTTCTGCAGACGCGACAGATCACTGATGTCGCCGACGTCACCGGCGTTGCGGAGCGACTCGAGGTAGTCCTCGTACTCGGCGTCGCTGACGACCTTGACGTTGAAGAGCATGGCGGAGTGGTACTCACCGCACAGCTCGGCGCACTTGCCTTCGTAGGTGCCCTCGCGCGTCGGAGTGAACGACCACTCGTTGTCGCGACCGATGTACATGTCTTTCTTGTACAGGAAGTCGATGATCCAGAACGAGTGGATGACATCGCGGGAACGGAGGTCGATCTTGACCTTCTTGTTCACCGGGAGGTACAGGGTGGGGACGTCCTCGAGGTCGTAACCGTCCGCCGTCGCCTTCGCCTGGACGCCCATCGAGTACACGGCGTCGGAATTGTCTTCCTTCGTGCCGTTGTACTGGAAGTCCCACGCCCACTGCTTGCCGTACGCGGTGATGGACACGTCGGGATTGTCGTACTGCGTCTCGAGCGTGTTCTGGTCGCGGGCCGTGAAGGCGAAGAAGCCGATGACCAGGATCAGCGGGACGATCGTGTAGAAGATCTCGACCGGCATGTTGTAGCGCAACTGCACCGGGAGTCCCGACTGCCCCTTGCGACGACGGTAGGCGATGACCGCCCACAGCATGAGGCCCCACGTGATGACACCCACGGCCAGCAGCACGATCCAGGAGTTGACCCAGAGACCGGCGACCATGTCGGTGTGGTTGGTGGCAGGCGTGCCGTCATCGACGAAGCCGGGCAGGAAGCCGTGCAGCTGGGTCGTGGTGCAGCCGGAGAGGAGCGCGACGGACGCGATCCCGACGGGGAGCGCAGCCCAGCGGAGGCGACGTTTGGAGGGCACAGTGCACCTTTCCGGGTCGTGGATGAAGCTTTGACAGTCTACGGCAACCTCTCACCGTTCTCAGGCCATTCGTCCAGTGCCGAGACATCGAAAACCCCCGGATTCCACGCTGTGATCCGTGGGTCCGGGGGTTGTCGAAGGAGGCTCGCGGACGGCGCGCCGAGCTCAGTGGAAGCTGTCGCCGCACGCGCAGGATCCCTGCGCGTTGGGGTTGTCGATCGTGAAACCCTGCTCGGAGATCGTGTCCTTGAAGTCGATGCTGGCCCCGTCGAGGTACGGCACGCTCATGTCGTCGACGATGACCTCGACGCCGTCGAAATCGACGACCTTGTCACCGTCGAGGTAGCGCTCGTCGAAGTACAGCTGGTAGATGAGGCCGGAGCAGCCGCCCGGCTGCACGGCGACGCGGAGGCGCAGGTCGTCGCGCCCTTCCTGCGACAGCAGGCTCTTGACCTTGTCGGAGGCGGCCGCGGTCAGGCCCACGCCGTGCTCGCGGGTGTCGGCGGCGGACGACAGTGTGGTGTCGGTCATGGCGATGCCCTTCGGTTGATCGGTCGCGGGGACGCAACGATTCTACGCCCGTCCCGACCCCGCGGCCTCGGTCAGACGGTCCGCGCGTTCAAGCGCGTCAGCAGGAGCGCCTCCGACACCACGGCATTTCGGAACGTCTCGAGGTGCAGCGACTCGTTCGGGCTGTGCGCCCGGGCGTGCGGGTCCTCGACGCCGGTCACCAGGATCTGGGCGGCGGGGAACTCACGCACGAGGTCCGCGATGAACGGGATGGACCCGCCGATGCCGACGTCCACGGAGGGGACGCCGTACCCCTCGGCGAACGAGGCCCGGGCATCCTCGACAGCCCATCCGCTCGTGTCCACGAGGAAGGCGTCTCCGCAGTCGATGTCGCTGAACTCCAGCTGAGCGCCGAACGGCGCGTGCGCGCGGAGGTGCGCTTCGATCGCGGCGTAGGCGTCTTCCGCGCGCTGGCCGGGAGCGACGCGAGCGCTGATGACGACGCTGGTCTGCGGCGACAGGGTGTTGGATGCCGATGCCACGGGCGTGGCATCCCATCCGGTGATCGTCACCGAGGGCTTGTTCCAGATCCGGCTGAGGATCGAGTCGCGACCGATGGGGCTGACGCCCTCGAGCAGGCCGGACTCCGCGCGGAGCGTCGCCTCTTCGTACGCGGGCGTCTCCGCGTCGCGGACGTGCAGCCCCTCGACGGCGACGGCCCCGTCGTCGTCCCACAGCGTGGCGAGCAGCTTGACGGTGGCGAGCATGGCATCCGGGACCGCTCCCCCGAGCATGCCCGAATGGGACGCGTGCTCGAGGGTCCGCACGGTGAGGGTGAAGCGCGCATTGCCGCGGAGCGAGACCGTGAGACCGGGGGTGCGGTCGTCCCAGTTCCCGGAGTCCGCGACGACGATGACGTCCGAACGGAGCACGTCGGCGTTGTCCGCGAGGAACTGCGCGAAGGAACGGGAGCCGTACTCCTCCTCCCCCTCGATGAACACGGCGATGCCGAGGTCCAGGTCGTCGCCGACGACCTCGGCCAGGGCGCGGATCGCCGCGACGTGCGCCATCACGCCCGCCTTGTCGTCGGCGGCGCCGCGACCGTACAGGCGTCCGTCGCGGACCGTCGGCTCGAACGGCGGCGAGTCCCACAGGTCCTCGTCGCCGGGAGGCTGCACGTCATGGTGCGCGTAGAGCAGCACCGTCGGACGCCCGTTCTTCGGCGCGCGGGACGCGAGCACCGCGGGCTGCCCGAGCTCGTCGGTGCCGGGGATCGCGGCGCGCTTCACCTCGACGCGATCGAACATCCCCGTCCCTCGGAACAGGGCGGCCACGGCATCCGCGCTCTGCACGAGAGCGGACTGGTCGAAGGCCGGCCAGGCGATCGAGGGGATGCGCACGAGGGCGCCCAGGTCGGCGAGGGCGGAGGGGATGCCGGCGGCCGCGGCATCGCGCACGGCATTCTGCAAGGACACGTCGGGGGTCATGCGGGTAATCTTAAATCTCCCGATCAGCGAGCTCTCGAGGTTTTCCGTGGCAAAGTCCCCCGCCCCCGCCCCCAACGACACGCCCGTCGACCCGACGGAGACCGGTTCGGGCAAGGGGCGCGCAACGCCCTCGCGGGCCGAGCAGGAGGCCGCCCGCAAGCGCCCGCTCGTCCCCGACACCAAAGAGGCCAAGGCCCGCGCCCGCGCCGAACTGGCCGCTCAGCGCGAGAAAGCCCGCGTCGGCATGGCCGCCGGCGAGGAGCGCTACCTCCCCGTCCGCGACAAGGGGCCGCAGCGCCGCTTCGCCCGCGATTTCGTGGATGCCGGCTGGCACCTCGGCGAGGGCGTCATGCCGTTCATGCTCGTCGTCATCCTGCTGACGGTGCTTCCGGTGCAGTTCTTCCAGTACTGGGCGTTCGTGGCCCTGTGGATCTTCATCCTCTTCGTCATCGGCGACATGATCATCACCTCGATCCGCGTCAAGCGCGCGGCGAAGGACAAGTTCGGCGAGAGCAAGCTCGAAAAGGGACTCGGCTGGTACGCCGCGATGCGCACGGTGCAGATGCGCTTCATGCGCCTGCCGAAGGCCCAGGTCAAGCGCGGTCAGTACCCGGTCTGATCCCGGAGGCTTTCACGAAGCGGCGTGCCCCGGGGTGCGCCGTTTCGTCGTTCCGTCGGCCTGCGCACCGAACCCGGCTCAGCGCGAGCGCGCGAGCCCGCGATTGATCTGCCGCGCCCAGAGCGGTCCCCGGTAAAGGAACCCGGTGTACCCCTGCACGAGGTCCGCCCCGGCCGCGAGGCGCTCGCGCACATCGTCGGCGGTCTCGACCCCCCCGGCCGAGATCACGACGAACTCCGCCGGCACCGCCGCGCGGACCAGACGCAGCACCTCGGTTGCGCGCGCCTTCAACGGTGCGCCCGACAAACCGCCCGCTCCGGCCGCTTCGACCTTCGCGGCATCCGTGGACAATCCCGCTCGCGCGATCGTCGTATTCGTCGCGATGAGACCCGCCAGACCCGCATCGACCGCGAGACGAGCGATGTCCTGGACCTCGTCGTCATCGAGGTCGGGGGCGATCTTGACGAGGAGCGGCGTCGAGCCGGCGGCATCCTGAACGGCCGTCAGAAGGGGTCGCAGCGTTTCCACGGCCTGGAGCCCGCGCAGGCCCGGGGTGTTGGGCGAGGAGACGTTGACGACGAGATAGTCGGCGAGCGGCGCGAGGAGGCGGGCGCTGCGCACGTAATCGGTGGTGGCGTCCTCGACGGCGACCACGCGGCTCTTACCGATGTTGACCCCGATCACGGGGCGACGACGCGCGCGTCGGAGTCGGCGGAGTTTCGCGGCGGCCGCGGCAGCCCCGTCGTTGTTGAACCCCATGCGGTTGATGACCGCGCGATCGGCCACGAGCCGGAAGAGACGCGGCTTCGGGTTTCCGGGCTGCGCGAGCGCGGTGACGGTCCCCACCTCGACATGGCCGAAGCCGAGCGCGCCGAGTCCGCGGACCATCGTGACGTTCTTGTCGAACCCCGCTGCGACGCCGAACGGAGAGTCGAAACGCAGTCCGAGGGCCTCGACGGCGAGATCGGGCGCGGGCGCGGTGAGCCGACGGACCACGGATGCCACGGGCTCGATGCCCGCGGCACGGATGACGACCGCTGCGAGGTGATGGGCGAACTCTGGGTCGAGACGCGTGAGAACCGTGCGGAAGAGAAGGGGATACATCCCCGCCAGGCTACTGGACGTCTTCCGTGGCGCCGGCCTCGGGCACCGGTCGGTGCGCGTGGTCTGCGCGCAGCTGCGCGATCGCGGTGTCGAAGTCGTCGAGCGACTCGAACGCCTGGTAGACGCTCGCGAAGCGGAGGTAGGCCACCTCGTCGAGCTCGCGCAGGGGTCCGAGGATGGACAGACCGATCTCGTTCGCGTCGATCTGCGACGACCCGGTCTGTCGGATGGCCTCCTCGACCTGCTGCGCGAGCATGGCGAGATCGGCGTCGGTGACGGGCCGACCCTGGCAGGCTTTGCGCACTCCCGACATGACCTTCTCGCGGCTGAACGGCTCGACGACGCCCGAACGCTTGATGACGTTGAGGCTCGCGGTCTCGACGGTCGAGAACCGTCCGCCGCACTTGGGACACTGACGTCGACGACGGATGCTGAGACCGTCGTCGCTGGTGCGCGAGTCGATCACTCGGGAGTCGGGATTGCGGCAGAAAGGACAGTGCATGTGCTCGCCGATCTACGCGGGGAAACGGGCCGTGACGGCTTCGCCGTGCGCGGGCAGCGCCTCGGCCTCCGCGAGGGTGACGATCGCGTCGTGCACCTCGCGGAGCGCCTCGCGGTCGTACTCGATCACCTGTTGCGGGCGGAGGAAGGTCGCCGCCGACAGTCCCGCCCCGTAACGCGACTGTCCGCCGGTGGGCAGGACGTGGTTGCTGCCGGCGAGGTAGTCGCCCAGGCTCACCGGGGTGTACGGGCCGACGAAGACCGCTCCGGCGTTGACGAAGTCCGCGGGGCGGGGATCCGCGAGGTGCAGTTCGAGGTGCTCGGGCGCATAGGCGTTGCTGAAGGCCGTCGCCTGGGCCAGGTCGTCGACGAGGACGACCGCCGACTGCGGCCCCTCGAACGCGGCGGCCACGCGCTCGCGGTGGCGCGTCGCGGCCACGCGGGCCGGCAGAGCCGCCCGAACGGCGTCGGCGAGAGCGGGCGAGCCGGTCACGAGCACGGCGGACGCCTGTTCGTCGTGCTCGGCCTGGCTCACGAGATCGGCCGCGACGAGATCGGCGTCGGCGCTGTCGTCGGCGACGACGAGGATCTCGGTCGCCCCCGCTTCGGAGTCGGTGCCCACGCGTCCGGCGACGGCGCGCTTGGCCGAGGCGACGAAGTTGTTGCCGGGGCCCGTGACGACGTCGACCGGGTCGAGCCCGAGGCTGGCGACACCCGAGGCGAACGCGCCGATCGCGCCCGCGCCGCCCATGGCGTAGACCTCGGAGACCCCGAGGAGGCGTGCGGCGGCGAGGATCACCGGGTGAACGCGGCCCCCGAACTCCTCCTGCGGCGGAGAGGCCAGGGCGATCTCACGCACCCCGGCGACCTGGGCCGGAACCGTGTTCATGACGACGCTCGACGGGTAGACCGCCTTGCCGCCGGGGACGTACAGCCCGACGCGACGCACCGGTTGCCAGCGCTGCGTGACGCGGGCGCCGGGGCCGATCTGCGTCACGACCGGGGCGGGAACCTGAGCGGTCGAGGCCGCGCGCACGCGGGCGATCGCCTCTTCGAGAGCGGAACGCACGGACGGGTCGAGGGTGTCGAGCGCCTCATCGAGGTGCGACGCCGGGACGGCGATCGCGTGGTCGGTCACGTGGTCGAACTGCGCCGCCTGCTCGCGGAGCGCCTCTTCGCCGCGGACCGCGACGTCGTCCACGATGCGTGCGGCGATGATGAGGGCTTCGTCGCGCGCGCTGTCGGCGCGCGGGACGACCGCGAGAAGCTCGGCGGACGAGAGCACGCGGCCGCGGAGATCGATGGTACGGAGCATGAGACCAGGCTACCGGCCGCCCGCGAGCCTCCCTCCGCACGGGAGGGGGCTCGCGAACGGTGATCAGCCGCGGGTGACGCCCGACACGTCGTGAAGGTACCCGATGCGTCCGTCGTCGTGGCGGATGACGAACGTCTCCCCGCGGTCCTCGACCACGAGCGCCCACGCGGCCGGCCCGATCCGGAAGATGGGCACGCCGTAGTCGTCGACCACGTCGCGTTCGACGGGGGCGAGTGCCCAGAAGGCCTGGGTGGCGGGGTGAGCGGGCTCGGCGGACAGGTCGTGCAGGGTGCTGAGCACGTCCGTGGGGTGGTCGTCCGTTGCGTTCGCGTGATCCGCCGTCGCACCGTCGAGGCGCGTGTGGTCGGCGCTCGCGCGGTCGGCGCTCGCGTGCGTGACGGGAGAGGGCCCAGCCGTCCAGCCCGAGGTCCGCGGGTCGGTGGAATCGGGTCGAGGCCCCTCGGTCGAACGCACGTAGTCGCCCGGCACGGCGGTGTCGGCGCCGTCGTTCGGAGTCTTCACCGCGTCGGAGCCCGTCGCGGCGGGAGCCGGCTGCGCCGACGCACGACGGGTGGGTCGAGGGGCGGCGGGGCGCGGCACAACCGGGCGGACAGGACGAGCGTTTCGGTGAGCGGGCACCTCTTCGCGACCGGCGAAGTCTGCCGCGAACGGGGGCAGGAACGGGGCGACGACCGTCAGGACGACACCCGCCAGCATGAGGATCGCCTCGACCCACACGACCCAGGAACGCACCCATCCCCCGGTGTCGATCGCGATCGACACCGTCTCCCACAGCCACGCCACCCAGACGAACGCCGCCACCGAGAAGGCGACCGAGGCGAACTGATCGATCCCGAGCGAACCGACGCGACGGATGCCCTGCGGCGACAGGCGCCGGAGGACGAGGAGTCCGACGGCCACCGTGGGCAGGGCGATGGCGGCGATCCACCAGAGCCCGGATACCCACACGTTGCTGCCTCCGACGAGGAGACGCGCGGCTCCGGTGACGTTGTTGTCGGGGAAGAACGACACGAGGAACGCGACCGCCCAGATCCCGAGCAGGGCGACCTCGCGCACCGAGAAGGGGCCGACCCCGTACGACACCGAGCCGGAACCGGATGCCGTGGACGGCAGCGAGAGGCCGTGCGTGTTCACGTGGGAGCGCGCCGACATCTGCCCCTCGGCGGGAGCGTCGGCGTGGTCGACGTCGGCGTTGTCGTCCGCGCGCAGGTCGGCTTCGCGCTGGTCGGCCTCGCTCCGGTCGGTCTCGCTCCGGTCCGTCTCGCGACGCTCGGCGCTCGGGTCGGTCTCGGCACCGTGCGGCTGCACCATGGTCGAGCGCGCCACGCGCGGGCCGGAATCCTCGGGCGCGCCGGACGCCAGGGGGCCGTCGGCCACGGAGTCCGCGGGCGAGACGGGGTCGTCAGTGCGGTCGGTCACGATCTTCCTTTCCGAGGGCGCCGCGGCGCCCTGTTCGGTTCTCGGGGAGCTCGCATCGGCATCCTGTCGGAACTGCCGTGCGATTCCACGCGGCTCAGCCCAGGCAGTTGGGCCCGAGCAGTCCCTTCAACTCGCCGAAGAGATCGGCGGTCACGCGAACAGGCAAAGGCACCTCGAAGACCTTTGCCGTCCCACCTTTGTGGAGCTTGAGAAGCACCTCCGTATCGCCCGCATGCCGCTGCAGGGTCTGCGCGAGCTCGCCGATGAGGGCTTCGTTCGCACGCTGCTCCGGGACGACGAGCGTCAGACCGCTCGCGGCATCCATCCCCTCCAGGTCGGGAGCGAACGCGGACTGGGCGTGCAGGTTCAGACCGTCGTCGCGACGCGAGACCCGCCCGCGCACCACCAGGATCGAGTCGCCCTGCAGGATCGGCGCGAACTCGGCGTAGGTCTTCCCCATGAACATGACGGTGACCTCACCGTTGAAATCCTCGACGGTCACCATGCCGTACGGGTTTCCGCTCTGCTTGGCGACGCGGTGCTGCACGCTCGTCAGGAGACCCGCGACCGTCACCTGGTCGCCGTCCTGCACGTCTTCGGAGGAGAGGAGATCGTGGATCGAGGTCGAGGCGTGCTTCGCCAGCGGAACCTCGAGACCCGCGAGCGGGTGGTCCGAGACGTAGAGTCCCAGCATCTCGCGCTCGAACGCCAGCTTGTCCTTCTTGGTCCACTCGGGCCGCTCGGGGACCTTCGTGACCTGCTGCGGTTCGTCCCAGAGGGAGTCGAAGTCGAACCCGACTTCGCCGTTCGCCTCGCGCCTCTTGTCGCTCACCGCGCCTTCGCAGGCATCCTCATGGATCTCGAGGAGTGCGCGACGGGTGGAACCGAGGGTGTCGAACGCACCGGCCTTGATCAGCGACTCCACCGTGCGCTTGTTGGCGACGTGCATGGGCACTTTCGCCAGGAAGTCGTGGAACGAGGTGTACTTGGCATCCTGTCGCGCGGCGACGATCCCGTCGACGACGTTGGCACCGACGTTACGCACGGCGCCGAGACCGAAGCGGATGTCTTCCCCGACGGCGGCGAAGAAGCGGATCGACTCGTTGACATCCGGAGGCAGGACCCTGATGCCCATGCGGCGGCACTCGTTGAGGTAGACCGCCATCTTGTCTTTCGAGTCCCCGACGCTCGTCAGCAGGGCGGCCATGTACTCGGCGGGATAGTGCGCTTTGAGGTACGCGGTCCAGTACGACACGAGCCCGTACGCCGCGGTGTGCGCCTTGTTGAAGGCGTAGTCCGCGAAGGACTCGAGCACCTTCCACAGGGTCTGCTGAGCGACCTCGCCGTAGCCGCGCTCGGTCATTCCGCCGAAGAAGATCTCTTTCTGCTTGTCGAGCTCGCTCTTCTTCTTCTTGCCCATCGCGCGGCGCAGGAGGTCGGCCTGTCCGAGCGTGTAGCCGGCGACGCGCTGCGCCACGGCCATCACCTGCTCCTGGTACACGATGAGTCCGTAGGTCGTGTCGAGGATGTCGGCCAGCGGCTCTTCGAGCTCGGGGTGGATCGGCTCGATCTCTTGCTGCTTGTTCTTGCGCAGCGCGTAGTTGATGTGCGAGTTCACGCCCATCGGGCCGGGACGGTACAGCGCGAGGACGGCCGAGATGTCTTCGAAGTTGTCGGGACGCATCAGGCGCAGGAGCGAACGCATCGGCCCACCGTCGAGCTGGAACACCCCCAGCGTGTCGCCACGAGCGAGGAGTTCGTAGGATGCCGCATCGTCGAGCGCGAGATCCTCGAGCACGAGGGGGTGGCCCCGGTTGGCCTCGATGTTGTCGAGCGCGTCGTTGATGATCGTGAGGTTTCGCAACCCCAGGAAGTCCATCTTGATGAGGCCGAGCGACTCGCACGCGGGGTAGTCGAACTGCGTGACGATCTGGCCGTCCTGCTCGCGGCGCATGATCGGGATGATGTCGATGAGCGGCTCGCTCGACATGATCACGCCGGCCGCGTGCACACCCCACTGGCGCTTGAGGTTCTCGAGACCCAGAGCTGTGTCGAACACCGTCTTGGCCTCGGCGTCGGTCTCGATGAGGGTGCGGAACTCCCCGGCCTCTTTGTATCGCGGGTGCTCCGGGTTGAACATGCCGTCGAGCGGCATGTCTTTGCCCATCACGGCCGGCGGCATCGCCTTGGTGAGCTTGTCGCCCATGCTGAACGGGAAGCCGAGCACGCGCCCGGCGTCTTTGAGCGCCTGCTTGGCTTTGATGGTGCCGTAGGTGACGATCTGCGCCACGCGCTCGTCACCGTACTTCTCGGTGACGTACTGGATGACCTCGCCGCGACGACGGTCGTCGAAGTCGACGTCGAAGTCGGGCATCGAGACGCGATCGGGGTTGAGGAAGCGCTCGAAGATGAGGCCGTGCTGCAGCGGGTCGAGGTCGGTGATCTTCATCGCGTACGCGACCATCGAGCCGGCCCCCGAGCCACGACCGGGCCCGACGCGGATGCCGTTGTTCTTCGCCCAGTTGATGAAGTCGGCGACGACGAGGAAGTAGCCGGGGAACCCCATCTGGAGGATGACGTCGGTCTCGTACTCGGCCTGCTTGCGCACGGCGTCGGGGATGCCCCCGGGGTACCGGTCCTGCAGGCCGTTCTCGACCTCTTTGATCATCCAGCTGCCCTCGGTCTCGCCCGGGGGAACGGGGAAGCGCGGCATGTAGTTGGCCGAGGTGTCGAACTCGACGTCGCAGCGTTCGGCGATGAGCAGCGTGTTGTCGCAGGCCTCGGGGTTGTCGCGGAAGACCTGCCGCATCTCGGCAGGCGACTTGACGTAGTAGCCGTCGCCGTCGAACTTGAAGCGCTTGGGGTCGTCGAGAGTCGACCCCGACTGCACGCACAGCAGGGCGGCGTGGCTCGTCGCGTCGTGCTGGTGGGTGTAGTGCAGGTCGTTGGTGCCGAGGAGCGGGATGTTCAGGTCTTTCGAGATCTTCAGCAGGTCGCCCATGACCCGCCGCTCGATCGAGAGACCGTGGTCCATGATCTCGGCGAAGTAGTTCTCTTTGCCGAAGATGTCCTGGAACTCGGCCGCGGCGGCACGGGCCGCTTCGTACTGCCCCAGACGCAGGCGGGTCTGCACCTCGCCGGAGGGGCAGCCGGTCGTCGCGATGAGCCCCTTGCTGTAGGTCTGCAGCAGCTCGCGATCCATGCGGGGCTTGAAGTAGTAGCCCTCCATGCTCGCCCTCGACGAGAGGCGGAACAGGTTGTGCATGCCCTCGGTCGTCTCCGAGAGCAGCGTCATGTGCGTGTAGGCGCCGGAACCCGAGACGTCGTCGCTCTGCTGCTCGGGCGAGCCCCACCGCACGCGCGTCTTGTCGGAGCGGTGCGTGCCGGGCGTGACGTAGGCCTCGATGCCGATGATCGGCTTGATCCCCGCATCTTTCGCGGTCTTGTAGAACTCGTATGCCGCGAAGGTGTTGCCGTGGTCGGTGACCGCGATCGCCGGCATGCCCTGTTTGACGGCCTCTTGGACCATCGGCCCGATGCGCGCCGCGCCGTCGAGCATCGAATACTCGCTGTGCACGTGAAGGTGAACGAAGGAGTCTGCTGCCACGTATCGAGTGTACGTTCGGCCTCCGACATCGCCTCCGGAAGTTCAGAGCGGACCCCCAGGTCTCCCCCGCGCGTCGTTGTCCGACTCCCCCACCGGTCAAACGACGACTGGGCTACGGTGGGCGCGTGCCCACACCAGACTTCGTCCTCGAGCTCCGCCGCCTCGTCGGCACGCGCCCTCTCCCGCTGGTCGGCGTGACCGCCGTGGTCGAGCGGGACGGCGCGGTCCTTCTGGGCCGACGCAGCGACAACGGACGCCTGACCCCGATCACCGGAATCGTGGATCCGGGCGAGGAGCCCGCGGATGCCGCTGTCCGCGAGGCCGAGGAGGAGGCGGGCGTGCGCATCCGCGCCGACCGTCTCGCCTGGGTGCACCAGATCCCCCGGGTCACCTACGCCAACGGCGACCAGAGCGACTACCTCGATCTCGTGTTCGCCTGCACCTGGCTCTCGGGCGAACCCGAACCGGTCGACGGCGAGATGACCGAGGTCGGATGGCATCCGGTGGCGCAGCTCGACGATGCGCTCGATCAGGAGATGCGTGCTCGCGTGCGTGCAGCGCTCTCCCTCGGTCCCGCTCGTTTCGAGCAGACCACGGCACCGTCCTGATGGGGGTCAGATCCCGTCGCGGAGGATCTCGAGAGCGTTCGCGAGGTCGGCCGGGTACGCAGACTCGAAGCTGACCCACTCCCCCGTGGCCGGGTGCGTGAACGCGAGTCGGTGGGCGTGCAGCCACTGCCGTTCGAGCCCCAGGCGCGTGGAGAGCGTGGGATCGGCGCCGTAGAGGGGATCCCCGACACAGGGATGCCGGTGAGCCGCCATGTGCACCCGGATCTGGTGCGTGCGCCCCGTCTCGAGGTGGATCTCGAGCAGCGACGCGCGCGGGAAGGCCTCGAGGGTCTCATAGTGCGTCACGGAGTCCTTGCCATCGGGAACCACCGCGAACTTCCAGGAGTGGTGCGGGTGTCGGCCGATGGGGGCGTCGATCGTTCCCGACAGCGGGTCCGGGTGGCCCTGGACGACCGCGTGATAGATCTTGTCGACCTCGCGCTCTTTGAACGCGCTCTTCAGCAGGGTGTAGGCGCGCTCGGTCTTGGCGACGACCATGAGCCCGCTCGTTCCCGCATCGAGACGGTGCACGACGCCGCGGCGCTCCGCCGGTCCGCTCGTGGCGATGCGGAACCCCGCCGCCGCGAGGGCACCGAGGACGGTCGGCCCTTCCCACCCCACCGAGGGATGGGCGGCGACACCGGCGGGCTTGTCGACGACGACGATGTCGTCGTCGTCCCACACGATGCCGAGATCGGCGACCGCGACGGGCACGATCTCGGGCTCGCGCTTCGGCTCCCACTCGACGCTCAACCAGCCGCCGGCACGGAGGCGATCGGAGCGCGCGACGGTGCGCCCGTCGACGCTCACGCCGCCCGCGTCGGCGATCTCCGCCGCGAACGTCCGCGAGAAACCGAGCATCTTGGCCAGCGCCTGGTCGACGCGCGTCCCGTCGAGCCCGTCGGGAACGGGCAGGTTCCGCGACTCCATGTCAGCGGGGACCGGGGTCGGTCGCGGCGTCGACGCTGTCGTCCGGCGTCGCCGCCTCTGCCGCACGGGAGGCACGCGTCTCCCGCGTGCCGTCGAGGCGGAGTCCGAAGAGAACGAGCAGAGCGACCGAGATCATCATCGAGACGATGAACACGTCGGCCACGTTGTAGATGGCCGGCATCATCCACGGGGTCGAGATGAAGTCGACCACGTGTCCGACGGGAAAACCGGGCTCGCGGAAGAGCCGGTCGGTGAGGTTGCCCAGCACACCGCCGAGGAGGAGGCCGAGCACCACGGCCCAGAGGCGCGAACGGACGCGCGTGATCGCCAGGAAGAGGATGACGCACGCCACGACGGCCAGGGCGATCGTGAAGATCCAGGTGACGCTCTCACCGAGCGAGAACGCCGCTCCGGGGTTGCGCACGAGGTACAGCTGGAGCGCCTCGCCGATGACCGGGACGACGCGCTCGGGAGGGAGGTTCTCGATGGCGATCATCTTCGCCAACTGGTCGGCGGCCAGCACCACCACCGCGAGAATCGCGATGAGGGTACTGGCCGCCGCCGAACGCAGAGGAGGTCGACTGCGCAAAGAGTCGGCCTACAGACCGATCGCCGACACGGGCGTGGAGCCCGACGACGACGCGGTGGTGTCGAGGTCGCGGAGCTGACCCTCGATGTACGAACGCAGCTGCGAACGGTAGTCGCGCTCGAAGTTGCGCAGCTCGGTGATGCGCCCCTCGAGGGTGACGCGCTCCTTCTCGAGACGAGCGCGCTCCTCGCGGCCCTTCTGCTCGGCCTCGGCGACGATGGATGCCGCCTGAGCCTGTGCCTCGCTGATGAGCTGGTCGCGCTGGGCCTTGCCCTCGGCGACGTGCTCGTCGTGCAGGCGCTGAGCCAGCTCGATGATGCCGGCGCTCTGCGCGGCGGGAGCCGTGTCGGTCTCGGCCACGGGAGCCTCGGCGACGGGTGCGGGCACCTCGGCGACGACCGGAGCCGCTTCCTTCGGGGCCTCGGCGACCGGGGCCGCAGCCGTCGGGGCGGCCTCGCCGGACTCGTAGGCCGCGAGCTTCGCCTTCAGCTCGTCGTTCTCAGCGATCGTCTTGCGCCATTCGACGACGATCTCGTCGAGGAAGTCGTCGACCTCATCGGGGTCGAAACCCTCCTTGAAGCGCACGTGCTGGAACTGCTTGGTGACGACGTCATCGGGGGTCAGTGCCATGGTGTTTCCTCTTTCGAGAGCTCTGAGTTGGAACTGTGGGGGTGTCGCACCGGGGCGTACCGCTTCGGAACAGCATAGCCGCCGCCCTCGGCTGGTGTCGAAGGACGGCGGCGTGAGAGGTCACAGAGTCGACAGGGACCGAGTGACGCTCAGCAGCAGGAAGCACAGGAACATGGTGATCGCGAATCCGAAATCGAACGCGATCCCCCCGATGCGCAGGGGCGGAATGAAGCGACGGATCAGCTTGATCGGCGGATCGGTCACGGTGTACACGATCTCGGCGATCACGAGAGTGGCACCCCGAGGACGCCATTCCCGATTGAACATCGGGATGTACTCGAGCACGAGGCGCGCGAGCAGCAGCACGATGTAGATGAAGAGGAGCGCGCTGAGGATCGAGCCGACCAGGCTCAGGACGGCCACGATCGCTTACTGGGACGCGAAGGGCGCGACCTCGGGGTCGGCCTGCGCGATCGCACCGTCTCCGGAGACGGCGATGTTCTCGGGCGAAAGCAGGAAGACCTTGCTGGTGACCCGCTCGATGCGTCCGTAGAGTCCGAGCGACAGACCGCTCGCGAAGTCGATCAGACGGCGCGCATCCGCGTCGCTCATCTGCGACAGGTTGATGATGACCGGAATGCCCTCGCGGAAGTTCTCGGCGATCACCTGCGCGTCGCGATACTGCTTGGGGTGCACCGTGAGGATCTCGCTGACCGGACCGGCAGCGGGCTGACGCACCACGGCGGGCCGATGCAGCGGCGTCACGGGAGCAGCCTTCTCGACCGGTGCGGTCTGCTGCGGCTGCTGCTTGCG
Organism: Microbacterium sp.; assembly: GCA_029239635.1. GTDB lineage: Bacteria > Actinomycetota > Actinomycetes > Actinomycetales > Microbacteriaceae > Microbacterium. The sequence continues at coordinate 18,786 of JARBUN010000031.1, forward strand.
CGCGGCCGGCTGCGCAGGCTCCTCATAGGTCTCCTCCTCGTCGGCGAGTCCCAGGTAAACCATCGTCTTCTTGAGCGGGTTCGACATCGCATCCTCCGTTCGCTCGTCTGTGTCGAGGCTATCCGCGCACGGGCCTCGGACCCGTGATTGCGGACCCGATCCGCAGGTGTGTCGCGCCCATTGCCACCGCTTCGGGGAAGTCGCCGGTCATTCCCGCCGAGATCCATGTCGCATCCGGGACGACCGTGCGCACCGCGTCCGCACTCCGGCGGAGACGCTCGAAGGCGCGCGCCGGCTCTTCGTCGAGAGGAGCGACGGCCATCACGCCGCGCACGCACAGGGTGGGCAGTCCCGCGACGTGGGCGGCGAGAGCCTCGACGTCGTCCGGAACGACTCCCCCGCGCCCCGCGTCGTCCGTGAGGTTCACCTGCAGGAGCACATCGAGCGGAGCGCTCGAGCCCGCGGCATCCAGAGCGTCCGCGATGCGGGGACGGTCGACGGAGTGGACCACGTCGGCCGCCGCGCGGACGGCGCGCGCCTTGTTCGTCTGGGCCTGGCCGATGAAGTGCCAGCGGAGGTCGGGGATGTCCGCCAGCTCCTCGCGCTTGGCGGTCAGCTCCTGCTGCCGGTTCTCCCCGACGTCGCGGACCCCGAGCGCGTGGAGTTCGCGGACGAGGGAGGCGGGGTGGAACTTCGTCACGACGATCCGCGTGATCCCGGAGAGGTCGCGGCCCGCCGCGCGGGCGGCATCCGCGATGCGCGCATCCACGTCGGCGAGGCGATCGGCGAGGGCGGTGGACATGGGGCTCCTTCACGACGCAGCGGGCCCGGTGGAGACCGGACCCGCTGCAGTGCTCACTCGTGCTTACTTGAGGAAGTCGGGCACATCGAGGTCGTCGTCCGCGAAGCCGCCGTCGTACGACGACTCGGGGACGTGCGCGGCCACCGGTGCCGGCTCGGGCTTGCGCTCGGGGGCGCGCTCGGTCGAGGCCTTCTGCTCCTCGGCCGCGTGCAGGTCGCGGGCCACGTCGTCGGCGGGGATGACCGGGACGACCGGGGCCGACACCGCGCGCTGCGCGCCGACGGCGTCGATGCGCAGTGACGGCTCGCCGCCGTCGAAACCGGCGGCGATGACGGTGACGCGCACCTCGTCGCCGAGGGTGTCGTCGATGACCGTTCCGAAGATGATGTTGGCCTCGGGGTGCGCCGCTTCCTTCACCAGCTGCGCGGCGTCGTTGATCTCGAAGATCCCGAGGTTCGAGCCGCCCTGGATGGACAGCAGAACGCCGTGGGCACCCTCGATCGACGCCTCGAGCAGGGGCGATTCGACCGCGAGCTCGGCGGCCTTGATGGCGCGATCCGCCCCCCGCGCCGAGCCGATGCCCATGAGGGCCGACCCCGCCCCCTGCATGACCGACTTGACGTCGGCGAAGTCGAGGTTGATGAGTCCGGGGGTCGTGATGAGGTCGGTGATGCCCTGCACACCGGCGAGGAGCACCTGGTCCGCGGTCGCGAAGGCCTCGATCATCGAGATGCCGCGGTCGCTGATCTCCAGCAGACGGTCGTTGGGGACGACGATGAGGGTGTCGACCTCTTCCTTCAGGCGTCCGACGCCGGCCTCGGCCTGGCTCTGTCGACGACGACCTTCGAAGGAGAAGGGCTTCGTGACGACACCGATGGTCAGGGCGCCGATCGACTTCGCGATCTTGGCGACCACCGGAGCACCACCCGTGCCGGTCCCGCCGCCCTCGCCCGCCGTGACGAAGACCATGTCGGCACCGCGGAGGGCCTCTTCGATCTCCTCCGCGTGGTCTTCGGCGGCGCGACGACCGACCTCGGGGTCGGCGCCCGCGCCGAGTCCCCGCGTCAGCTCACGGCCGACGTCGAGCTTGACGTCGGCGTCGCTCATGAGCAGCGCCTGCGCGTCGGTGTTGATCGCGATGAACTCCACGCCGCGAAGGCCGAGCTCGATCATGCGGTTGACGGCGTTGACGCCGCCCCCGCCCACACCGACGACCTTGATCACGGCGAGGTAGTTCTGGTTGTGGCTCATGCCGGCCTCCGTTTGTCCCCGAACCCGAAACTCTAAACCTCATGTTGAGGGTTAAAGAATTGCCCGGTATGCAATTCCTTGACTTGAAAGTAGGCGGCGTTGCGGTCCTCGCCCCGCCGACACGCGGCGTGTCCGAGGATCGCTCCCGAGATCAGCGGATGACGCCGGCCTCGGGCGAAGTCACGTCGTACTCGCGCGTGCTGTCGGGCGGGCTCTTCTGCATGAGCAGATCGAGGACCCGTGCCTTCTCGGGCGAGCGATCGGCGCTCCCCCACATCACGCGGGTGCCGGTGGCGCCGAGGGTCAACGTGACGTCGTCGGGCGTGGTCGCCGAGACGGCGGTCACCTGGGACCGGATGCCGTCGGGCAGGGCGCGCATGACGCGTCCGGCCGCGCGGAACGGCTCCGACGTCGTCCCCGCGGGAACGTCGATGACGGGCTGACCGGCCGGGGCGTCCGGGGTCGTGGAGAGGACGACGCCCGCCGCATCCACGACCGTGAAGCCGGCCGGGGTCTGCACGACGCCGATGGGTGTGCGCTCCACGATGCGCACCACGAGATCGTGCGGCGGCTGCGCTTCGAGCGTGTACGACTCGACGAGCGGGAAGCGCACCAGCGCCGCCTTGATCTCGCTGTCGTCGATGAGCGCGAGCGGTGTGCCGACCTGATCGCTGAG
>JARBUN010000130.1 GCA_029239635.1 Microbacterium sp.
GATCCGCTGGATGCGCAGGCGCACCGCGAGCAGGCCGACGCGGTCGTGCTCCTCGTCCGCGTACTCCCCCAGCTCGCTCATCGCGCCGAGGACGGCGACCGTGCGCTCCCCCGGCCCCGTGATCTGCGCGAGCGTGCGGAGAGCCGCGGCCATCGAGTCGGGGCTGGCGTTGTAGGCGTCGTTGATGATGCGCACGCGATCGGAGCCCAACGGCTGCATCCGCCACCGCTCCGCGATCTCGACCGTCTCGAGCCGGGCGATCGCCTCGGCGGCCGGGACACCGAGGGCCGTGGCGGTCGCGAGAGCCGCGAGAGCGTTCATGACGTGGTGCTCGCCGAGGACGCGCAGGGTGAGGGTGAACGGCTCGCCGTCGATCAGGAGATCGGCCCGGGTTCCGGATGCCGAGACCTCGACGTCCACCGCGCGAACGGTCGCGCGCTCCCCGCGTCCGAACCAGCGCACGTCCTGCCCGCGCTCGCGCGCGAACGTTTCCATGGCGGCGACGCGCGGGTCGTCGACGTTGAGCACGGCCAGGCCGCCCTCTCGCGTGGCGTGGACCAGCTCGCTCTTGGCGCGGAAAGTCGATTCGATGCCGCCGAAGCCGCCGGCGTGGGCCATGCCGACCATGAGCACGACGCCGACGTCGGGGGTCACGAGGCCGGCCAGGTGGGCGATCGCCCCGGGGGCGCTCGCACCGAACTCGCTGACGAGGAAGCGGGTGTCCTCCGTCACACGGAGCATCGTGAGCGGGGCGCCCACCTCGTTGTTGAACGAGGCGCGCGGCGACACGGTCTCGCCCTCGTCGCCGAGGATGCGGGCGAGAAGGTTCTTCGTGGTCGTCTTGCCGTTGGATCCGGTGATCCCCACGATGCGCAGACGCCCGTTCGCGCGGACGCGGGCCACCACGTCGCGCGCCAGGTCGGACAGGGCGGTCACGGCATCCGGAACGACGATCTGGCTCACCGGGTCGTCGACCTCCCGCTCGACGATCGCGAGAGCGGCACCGCGCTCGACCGCGGTGCCGACGAAGAGGTGGCCGTCGGTGGTCTCTCCGGGCTTGGCGACGAAGATGTCTCCGGGCTCGATGAGGCGCGAGTCGGTGTCGACCAGCCCGGAGACGAGGGTGGCGGGAGTGTCGTCGCCACGGACGACGAGGCGACCGCCGACGGCATCGGCGAGATGGGAGAGACTCGTGGAGATCATTGCTGTGCGGACGCCCTTTCCGTGTCGCATTCGTTACCGAGACGAGACCGGCGTCGGCGGTGTCTCAGCCGAACTTGGGCAGTTCGGGGGTTGTGGTTCCGGAGGGGATCACGCGGTAGGTCTTGAGAACCTGCGTGAGGGCCTTCTGGAACGCGGGGGCGGTGGCCGCCGACGATTTTACCGTCCGCGGCTCATCGAGGTTGACCTCGACGACGTACTGCGGGTCGTCGGCGGGGGCGAAACCGATCATGGTCGTGAAGTACGCGTCGCCCTTGTAGGCACCCGTGGTGGGGTCGGTCTTCTCACCGGTACCCGTCTTGATCGCCACGCGGTAGCCGGGGATCTCGACCTGCTTCGCGAGCGTGCCCTGCGTGGCGACGTTCTCGAGCATGAGCGACACCCGCTTGGCGGCATCCTCGGACACGACGCGCGTGCCCTGCGTGTCGGGGACGTCGGTGACCGTGCCGTCCGCTGCCGTGCAGCCCTCGACGAGCGAGAGCGGCATGCGCACTCCCCCGTTCGCGATGGTCTGGTAGGCGCCGGCGAGCTGGGGCACGGTGACCGAGATGCCCTGACCGAACGTGGTGTTGTAGAAGGTCTGCTTGTCCCACTGCGAGGGGTCGCGCATGATGCCGGAGGACTCTCCGGGGAAGTTGACGGCGGTCGGCTGCGTGAGCCCGAACTTCTCGAGGTACGAGACGCGCGTGTCGAGGGGGATCATCTCGCCGAACTTCGAGATACCGACGTTGGACGAGTCGATCAGGACGCCCGTGAGCGTGTAGTTGTTCGGCCCGTGGGAGAAGGAGTCGGACACGCGGGCATCGCCCGGAAGGGTCTCGCTGCCGGAGGCCGTGACGGTCGTGTCGGCGGTGAAGGAGCCCGAGTCCAGACCGATGGCGGCGGTGATGGCCTTCATCGTCGATCCCGGCTCGTTCGGGTCGCCGAACGCCGTGCTGCCGCGGTCCGCGGCGGGGCTCGACGTCGGGTCGTTGGGGTCGACGGTCGGGTACTCCGCGAGGGCGCGGATCTTGCCCGTCTTCGCTTCCACCACCGTGATGGTGCCGCGCAGCGACCCGGTGTTCTGCACCTGCTCCGCGATGAGCTGGCTGAGGTACCACTGCAGGTCGCGGTCGATCGTGAGCTTCAGCGTCCCCCCGTCGACGGCCGGCTCGGTCTCGACCTCGGTCCCCGGCAGCACGTTGCCGTCGCGGCCCTGCTGGAACACCGCCTTGCCGTTCGTGGACGCCAGGCACGCGTTGTCGGCGGCCTCGAGGCCGGCGAGCGGCTCGCCGTCGCTGCCGACGAAGCCGATGAGGTTTCCGGCGACCGCCCCGTCGGGGTAGACGCGGCCCGCCTGGGGCGGGAAACTCAGGAAGGGCAGGCCCAGCGCCGCGAGGGCACGGTACTGCTCGGTCGACACGTTCTTGGCGACCGAGGCCCACTGGGACGTCGGGTTCGCCTCGTGGGCGTCGGTGACGATCTTCTCGACATCCGAGGCATTCTGCCCGGTGATCCCCGCGATCTGCGCGGCGATCTCCGCCCAGGTCTGCGTGACCTTCACGCCCCCGTCGTCGGTGCGCTCGGTCAGTCCCTCGACGGCGAGACTCGGATCGATGTCGACGTCGTAGCGGTTGACGCTCGAGGCCAGCGTCACGCCGTTCTCGTCGACGATCGAACCGCGCGAGGCGTAGATGGTGCGGGAGTCCTGCAGTCCCATCGCGAGCGAATCGTCCACGTGTTCGCGCGCGTTGACGACCTGGATGTCGACCAGGCGGATGACGAAGGCGATCAGCACCACCAGGACGACGCCGAGCGCGACCACCGTGCGGCGGCGCGGAGAACGGGTGAGGGAGCTCGTCATGTGCTTATCGTGTCGCGGGCGTCGGCAGACCGTCGCTGATCGGTGGGGGTGTCGGGGAAACGGCGGGCGGAGTCGCCGCGTCGGGGGTCGCCCCCGCGGCGGGGTCGGTCGCACCGGCGGGCGGCGTGGTCACCGGCTCCGCGGGCGTCTGGGGCTGGGTGGCGAGCGGGACGCCGGTGATGAGCGCGTTGCGCACCGAACCGCGACCGAGGGCGTCGACCGAGGAGACCCCCTCGGCGGGCTTCCCCGAACCGACCACGGAACCGTCGCTCAGGCGGAGGTAGGTGGGCGACTCGTCGATGACCATGCCGAGGGCGGCGGCGTTGGCGGCCAGGTACTGGGGAGAGCTGAGACCGGCGACGTCGTCGTACAGGATCTGCTTCTGGTACGTGAGGTCGCGCTGCTGCTGCGTGAGCGAGGAGATCTCGAACGAGCTCTGCGTCGTGAGGATCGAGAGCCCCATCTGCACGAGCGCGATGAGCACCGCGCCCGCGACCGCGATGACGCCGAACGCCCGACGCGGCACGCGACGCCGTTCGGGGACCGGGACCGCCTGCAGACGCCGCGGTTCGCGGACGGGGGTGGGGAACTCGGGTTCGACGCCGGTGCGGACGGCCCGGAGGTCGATGGCCGGGGATGCGCTCATGCGTCCTCCTTGGTTCTCTCGGCCGCGCGCAGACGCACGGGGGTGGCACGGGGGTTGACGGCGCGCTCTTCGTCGCTCGCCAGTTCGGCGCCGCGCACGAGCAGGCGGAATCTCGGCGCATGCTCGGGCAGCTCGACCGGCAGACCACGCGGGGCAGTGGACGCCGTCGCCTCGGCGAAGACGCGCTTGACCAGCCGGTCTTCGAGCGACTGGTACGACAGCACGACGATCCGCCCACCCACGCCGAGCACCTTCAGGGCGGCCGGGATCGTCCGTTCGAGCACCGACAACTCGGCGTTGACCTCGATACGCAGGGCCTGGAAGACGCGCTTGGCCGGGTGGCGCTCCCGCAGAACCGCGGCGGGGGTGGCTGCCTGCAGCACGTCGACGAGCTGGCCGGACCGCTCGAGCGGGGCCTCGGCGCGGGCGGCGATGATCGCGCGAGCATAACGACCGGCGAGCTTCTCCTCGCCGTAGCGCTCGAAGATGCGTCGCAGGTCGCCCTCGCCGTAGGTGGCGAGCACTTCCGCCGCCGTGACGCCCTGGGTCTGGTCCATGCGCATGTCGAGCGGGGCGTCCTGCGCGTACGCGAACCCGCGGGAGGCTTCATCGAGCTGGAGGGAGGAGACACCGAGGTCGAACAGGATGCCATCGACCTTGTCGACACCCGCGGATGCCACGGCCTCGGCGATCCCGTCGTAGACGGTGTGCACGAGAGTCACGCGGTCACCGAAGCGGGCGAGCCGCTCCCCCGCGATCCGCAGGGCGTCGGTGTCACGATCGAGGCCGATGAGACGCGCCGTCGGGAAGCGCTCGAGGAACGCCTCGGAGTGCCCGCCCATACCGAGCGTGCCGTCGACGAAGACGGCATCCGGTCGCTCCAGGGCCGGAGCGAGCAGTTCGGCGCACCGCTCCAGAAGGACGGGGGTGTGGATGTCGCGGATGTCCATGAGATGTCGGGGGCCGCTCCTCGGCTCTGATCCCCATCCGCATCGACCTGGCGCCGGGGAAGTGCGTCAGGGCATGCGGCTGGGAGTCACAGCCGAGGGTCAGAACAGTCCCGGGATCACCTCCTGCTCCATCTCGGCGTACGTTTCTTCGTTGCTCTCGGCGTAGGAGTTCCACGCCTCGGCGTCCCAGATCTCCGCGTGGGCACCGACACCCGTGACGACAAGCTCACGACCGAGGCCGGCGTAGGTGCGGAGCGCCGGGGGCACGGTGATGCGGTTCTGGCTGTCCGGCTTCTCGGCGCTGGCCCCCGAGAGGAACATGCGCAGGAAGTCACGGGCCTGCTTGTTGCTGAGCGGAGCCTCGCGGATGCGCTCGTGCACGCGCTCGAACTCCTCGGTGCTGAACACGTAGAGGCAGCGGTCCTGCCCGCGCGTGATCACCACTCCGGCTCCGAGATCGTCACGGAACTTCGCCGGCAGGATGACCCGACCTTTGTCGTCGAGCTTGGGTGTGTGCGTTCCGAGCAGCATTCGGGCGTCCACCCCCTTCGTCCGGCCTGCGAAGTTTGGGTGGCCCGCCGTTCGTGTACAGTCAGCGCGCGCCGCACTCGACGGGCGTTCCCCCCGGAATGGCGCGGATTTTCGGCGAGCGAGCACGGTCGGAAGGCGCCCGTGGAGGAAAAGGGAGGACTTTCGGCTCCCTCCCCGCCGGCGAGGCAGCGGAGACACCGCCGGGCGCACGAAAAAGCACCGGCTCCGAAGAGCCGGTGCTTATCGAGGGTGAGGGCTTAGCGCTCCTCGTTGCGGCGGTCCCAGCGATCGTTCATGCGGAAGACGAGGAGGGGCGCGCGGAACCCTTCATGGGGGTGACGGCGAGGACGACGCCGGTGACCATGAAAAGGAATCCCAGGACGCCGATCGCGATGCCGAGGAAGCCGGTGTTGAAACCGATCGACACTCCCGCCACCAGGGCCCCGAGGCCCGCCAGGACCAGGATCGACCCGTACACGATGTTGCGGTAGCTGAGGGCGCGACTGGGGGCGGTGACGACGTCGGCGTCGTGACTCATGAGATGGCGCTCCATCTCGTCTAGCAGACGCTGCTCCTGTTCGGAGAGTGGCATGCATCCCCCTCTGTTGCTAAGTACGGACCAGCGACTCGACAAGTTCCTTGCTGACCAGCTATCGTACGCCTCCTCGCTGGGCCCGGAGGCGGAGGCGATGAGCCGCGCGGGTGCGGCTTCCCTGCGGGGCGGGAAGCGCCTTCGGGCGCGATTCTGCCTCACGGGGTGGCGCGCCGTGGCGGAGTCATCCGGCACCGGAGCCGTCGCCCCCACGGCGGCGGCGATCTCGGTCGCCGCGGCCCTCGAGGTCTTCCAGGCCGCGGCCCTCGTCCACGACGACATCATCGACAACTCCGACACGCGTCGCGGCCAGCCCGCCGCGCACCGCGCTCTCGAGGCCGCGCACGTCGCCGCCTGCTGGACCGGCGACCCGGCGATGTTCGGCCGCTCCGGTGCCATCCTGCTCGGCGACCTTCTCGTCGCCTGGAGCGACGATCTCCTCGAGGACGCTCTCACCGGTCAGGAAACGGCCTCCGTGACCCGACGGCTCTACGCGCACATGCGGCGCGACGTCACGATCGGCCAGTTCCTCGACGTCGCGGAGGAGTCGGCCTACGCCGTCTACCCCGACGACCAGCACGCCGAGCGCGCGCTGCGCGTGGCCTCGTACAAGTCGGCGCGCTACAGCATCCAGAAACCGCTCGAGATCGGGGCGGCCTTCGCCGGCGCCGACGACGACCAGCTCGATGCCCTGGCGCGCTTCGGACACGACGTCGGCATGGCCTTCCAGTTGCGCGACGACGTCCTGGGCGTCTTCGGCGACACCGCCGCGACCGGCAAGCCCGTCGGCGACGACCTCCGCGAGGGGAAGCGGACGGTGCTCGTCGCCTTCGCGCGCGAGGCCCTTCCCGCTTCGGCGCGCCGCACCGTCGACGAGCTCCTCGGGGATCCGGAGCTGGATGCCACGCAGATCGGCGCCCTGCAGAACACGATCCTCGACACGGGGGCGCTCGCCCGCACCGAGGAACTGATCGCCGACTACTCGCGACGCGCCGACCGGGCTCTCGCGGGAGCCCGTCTCGGCAACGCGGCCGTCGGAGAGCTCCGCGACCTCGCGCACGCCGCGACGCAGCGTTCGTCCTGAGCGGCGCGACGCAGAAGGCCGCTTCCGCTCGGACGCAGCGCTCGTCCTGAGCGGCGGGTGCCGCGGATGCAGCTCTCGGTCAGGCCAGCGTCGCGGCGACGCGGCGCACTTCGCTCTTGCGTCCCGCCAGGAGCGCTTCGATCGGCGCGACCCCGATGGTGTCCTCGGGGGTGAGCAGCCAGTCGATGGTCTCGTCCTCGTCGAACCCGACATCGTGCAACACGATGATCGTGCCGCGCAGCGCCGGCAACGGGCGGCCGTCGACGAGGAACACGGCGGGGATGCGCAGCACGCCGTCGCGGCGTGAACCGACGAGGTAGTGCTCGTCGAGCAATCGACGCACGCGTCCGTGCGGCTCACCCAGGATCTCGACGAGATCGGGGATCGTCAGCCACGCGGTTTCGTAACGGGGGGTTTCGCTCACGGATCCATCCTCTCACCGTCGGCCCGCGCAACGCGCTTCGACCGCCTCGTCACACCTGTCACACGAGCCTCACGCGTTGACATCCTTCCCAGGCCATGCGAGCGTTCTGGCAGTCGGAAGAACGGAATTCCCCCACCATGCGTCGACTCCCCTCCCCTGTCCTGCCCGCCGCGGTCGTCGGAACGATCGCCCTGGCTCTCACCGGCGAGAGCAGTGCCCACGCGGCACCGCCCGCTCCCCCGCTCACCGCCCTCCCTCCCGCGCCCTCCGCCCTGGGACAGGTGCCCGTGGTCCAGACGGCCGCCCCCGCAACCCACACCGTCGAGCCCGGAGACACCGTGTGGGCCATCGCCCAGCGCTACGGCCTCGACATGGGGGGCCTCCAAGCGGCGAACGGACTGACCGGCGACAGCATCATCCGCCCGGGCCAGGTGCTCAGCCTCGGCGGCGCGGCGCCCGAGGCCGTCGCCCCCGCCCCGGAGGCCGCCCCGGTGACGTACGAAGTGGGCGCCGGAGACACCGTCTCGGCGATCGCGTCCGCCCACGGCGTCTCCACCGATGCCGTGCTGTCCGCCAACGGCCTCACGCGCGACTCGATCATCTACCCCGGCGAGGTGCTGCAGATCCCCTCCGCGGCCGCACCCGGCCCGGCATCCGTCGCTCCCGTCCTCGCCCCCGGC
>JARBUN010000131.1 GCA_029239635.1 Microbacterium sp.
GCGCGGGACGTCACCGAATTCCGGATGCCACAGCACATGGTCGTGATGCGCGTGGGTCGCGAAGCCCTCCGCGACGGTGATCTCGCGCTCGCGGAGCTCTCCGGCGAGCACGGCGAGCTCGTCGGGGAGCCACGCCGGGTCGATGAGCAGAGCGCGCCCGTCGGTCATGACGACGGTCGTGTTCGTCTGCATGACCCGGCTCGTCCGCACGAGGACGCCGGGGGCGATCGCGCGGAGGGATGCCATGCGCCGAGCCTACAAAGGGGACCCGGTCTGCCGGGGGCGCGCTCGATTCACCGCGTTGACGAGGTACGACCCTCGCACCGCGAACGTGTACTTCTGGTGAGGACTCACCGAGCCGGGGTCCGTCGAGACGGCTCGGACGACATCGGCATCCACTCCCGCCAGGAGCGCGATGTTCTCGACCGTGAGTCCGCCTTCGGTGATCAAGGATTCGGCGATCGCCCGGATGCGGTCATCGTCGGGGATGTCGAATCCGTGCGCGAGGTGGCCGGCGAGCACGGAGAGGCGCATGTTCTCGTCCTCGGCCAGAGTCGGGGCCCCAGCCCGCATCCCGGCCGGATGGGGGTCTTGCTTCAGCACCGAGGTCAGTCGCTCGCTGTCGATTCCGGTCATGCGATGCAGGGCATCGAGCGACAGCTTCCCCTGGGTGATCAGCCCGGCGAGCTGAGTCGTCGGTTCCTCCATGGATGCGTTCATGCGTCCTCCCGCCGGGTTCACGGCTGCCGCCGCGATCCCGCCCACCCGTCGCCGTCGCGCGAGAAGACGATCCGGTCGTGCAACCGCGACGGCCGGCCCTGCCAGAACTCGAACTCCGTGGCATCCACGCGGTATCCGCCCCAGTGCGGTGGGCGCGGCACGGGCTGGTCGTCGGGGAAACGAGCGGCGACCTCGGCCATCTGCGCCTCAAGGGCGGCTCGGGATGCCACGGCCTCCGACTGGTGGCTCGCCCACGCCGACAGCTGCGACCCGCGCGGGCGCGAGGCGAAGTATGCGTCATCGCGCTCGGGCGGAAGCGGGGTCGCGGTGCCGAGCACGATCACCTGCCGCTGCAGCGCGTACCAGGGGAACAGGATCGAGACGCGGGAGTTCTCGGCGAGCGCGCGACCTTTGCGCGAGAGACGGTTGGTGAAGAACCAGAGGGCGCCGTCGTCGTCGATTCCGCGCAGCAGCACGGTCCGCGAGGTCGGTGAGCCCGTGGCATCCACCGTCGAGACGACCATCGCGTTCGGCTCCGGCAGGTCGGCCGCGTCGGCCAGCCACCGCTGGAAGAGGACGAGAGGGGATGCCGCGAGCGCGGCGTCGCCGAGCTCGTCGAGCGTGTAGTCGAGCCGGTGGGCGAGGGGGTTCTCGGTCAATGCGGTCCTCCGGACAGGTTGCGAGTGCCCCATCGTATGGCGCGGTCCCGGTCCACGACGGGGCTCGCATCGTCGCGAAGCCCGTGACCTGCCGCCGTCGCCCGGCGTGGCGACCGAGGTTCCATCGCTAGACCGTCAGATCAGGGAGCCGATCGAGCCGAATCGGGTCGTACGCTTCCCACACATTCTCCGCCTCGATTTTGCGAAGGATTTGTCCGCGCTTCCGCTGGTCGGGGAGCGGCCACACACGCCGCGGTCGATCTTTATAGGTTCCGCTGAACGACCATTCGGGATCGACGGGTCGCGGTGCCCAGTAGGTCCGCACGCGCGTCCACCAAAGGCCAAGACGACGGCGGTCCCGGTGCGCCTCCTGTTTTTCGGCCAGGCTCGAGCCGGGTCCTCCGTGCGTTGACCAGAGCAACGGGTACCAGCGGATTCGATACAGCCGACGATCTTGTTCTTCGCGCCACTCCAAGCGGAACCACGCCTTCCAGAGGTCGTCGGATCGGATGAGGAGAGTGAAGCTCTCGCCGCGGCCGAGCGTCTTCTTCGGGCGGTGCGCGACATTGGTCACGCCTCGCGCGTGGACGAGAGTCAGCTGTCGAATGAACGCCACGCCCGCTCCCGAGTTTCGAATCTCGAGGACGTAGAGCTTGTCCTTGCGGCGAGGCCCTTTCACCGTTCCGACGATGTCCCATCCGATGACAACGGGTTTGATCTGCCGTTGTCTGCGCACGACCTGAAACAGGCCGACACCAAAGGTCGCGAGGGCAAGAACGCTGGCGATCGCGCCCAGCGCATTCCATCCGTCCCATTCGAGGAATTCCGTCACGACGAGCAAGTTAGTGCACCGTCGCCCTCGATGCCGCCGCGGTCATGTGCGTCGGCCGCTCCCCGCGCCCGCATTCGGCCGTGAACGCCCCGTGCAGCGAGCACCCCATCGCCCCCCCGACTCTTGCCGGAATAGTCGGCGATGGCTCCTCGTTGGGTTCGCGTGGCACTGCCCCTCCACGAAAGGACTCTCCTATGAGCCTCTTCAGCCCCACCACCGTCGGCGCCGTCGACGTCCGCAACCGCGTCTCCGGCATCGGCCTGCTCGTCACCGAGGGTGTCTTCCCGAGCGACGAGTCGCGCGCGTACCCCGGCCAGCCCGGAATCGTGACCGACGCGCAGGCCGCCGGGTGGGCGAAGGTCGCGGATGCCGTCCACGCCGAGAGCGGCACCGTCTTCATACAGCTCATGAACAGCGGGCGCGTCACCCACCCGCTCATCACCGGCACCGACCGCATCGTCGCCCCCTCGGCGATCGCGATCCAGGGCGAAACGCGCCTCGCCGACGGCACCAAGGTCGACTACGCCGTGCCGCACGCCCTCGAGACGTCCGAGCTCGCCACCGTCCGCGACGAGTTCGTCGCCGCAGCCCGTCGCGCCGTGGATGCCGGACTCGACGGCGTCGAACTCCACAGCGCCAACGGCTACCTGTTGCACGAGTTCCTCTCCCCCACCTCCAACCAGCGCACCGATGAATACGGCGGCTCGCCCGAGGCCCGCGCCCGCTTCGTCATCGAGGTCGCGCAGGCCGTGGCTGCGGAGATCGGCGCGGAGCGCGTCGGCATCCGGATCTCTCCCGCCCACAACATCCAGGACGTCTGGGAGACCGACGACGCCGAGACCCGCGCCACCTACGAGGCCCTCGTGACCGGCCTCGCACCCCTGGGCCTGGCGTACCTGAGCGTGCTGCACGCCGACCCCGCCGGCGCGCTCATCCAGGACCTCCGCCGCGCCTTCGGCGGAACGTTCATCATCAACTCGGGCTTTTCGAAGGTCACCACGCGCGAAGAAGCGGTGTCGGTCGTGGAGGACGACATCGCCGACCTCATCGCCGTCGGCCGCCCCGCCATCGCCAACCCCGACCTCGTCACGCGCTGGGAGCAGGGCGCCGAGGAGAACGAGGTCGACCAGGCGTCGGTTTACGGCGGCGGCGAGCGCGGATACACGGATTACCCGGTGCTGCAGGGCTGAGATTCCGGATGCCACGGGCCCCGCGCGATTGTTCGCGCGGGGCCTTTTCGGGTCGTGGGCCAGAATCGGACGCATGAAACTCACCCTGGGTGCAGAGATTGCGTTGCCGGAAGGCACCGACACTTTCCATCTGGCGAAAACCGCGCTCATCGCCGAGGACGGCGCTTTGTGGGGCGTGGTGAACGTCGAGGTCGACGGCGAGTGGGAGGTCCGGGTCTTCCGCGCGGATGCCACCGGCTTGACGCACCACGCGCTCTCGGGGCCCGACGTCGCCGACGTCTTCAGCGCGCAGACGCTCGTCGACCTCGGCGATGGCACGGTGGCGGTTGTGCTCTCGACGGGCGCTCTGAGGATCCTCGACACCTCGTGCTCCGTCATCGCCGACCTCGCGATCGGCGGGGAGGACGCACTACGCCAGAGCGGACTCCAGATCGCCCCGAGCACGGCACGCGGGCGTTCCGATCTCGGGTACGTGCTGCGCTTGGGCTCGCGTTTCGGCGCCCGCACGCTTGTTCCGCTCCAGCTCGATACCGCCTCGGGTTCAGCGACGTGGGGAGAGGCCATCGCTCTCGACGGTACGAGCTACCCCACGGACCGATACGGCAGCGACGACTTCGAGGGCAACGACGCCCCGACCGCGCCCGTCATCGGCGACGTCTCCACCGCCGGCGAGAACATCCTCATCTGCACCGAAGGATCGAGCGAGTCCGTCTTGAAATACGGCATGGACTTCTTCACCGTCGACCGGCTCAACACCGACGGCACCCTCGCGGAACGCCTCCTCGAGCAGTCGGGCTGGAAGCGGATGCCCGGAAAACACGGGTGGACAGGACGCATCACGTCTGACGCGGATGCCATCATCCTGACGCCGATCTTCGCCTCGGGCGAATGGAAGGGCAAGCAGCGCGTCCTCAGCCTCTCCGACGGTGACCTTTCCCCGATCACACTTCCGCGCGGGGCGTCGAAGAGCACGGTTCTCGATGTGCGTGAGGGGCGGCCGTGGGTGGCCGATGGGCGGGAGCGTCTGCTTCTGTGCGAGCTGTAGGGCACGCCGGACACCTCGCGAACCGGACGCCGCCCGATGTCGTGTCCGGCAAGAAGCTCGCGTCCAGCCTCTCGCGTGGCACCTGGCTTCACCATCGATGCAGCACCGACCGCCACTGCCCCAGGTCTACTACAGCCGACGGCCGTCCTGCGGCCAGAGGCCCACGGATTGGCGGAACTCGGTTGCGTCCCCGGTCTCGTTGAACTCCAGAATGTTGCCAACCTTCTCGCGAAGCACGTCTCGCACCTCGGCGGGGGTCGCGAAGAAGAACTCCTTCCTCGCGTTCGCGCGGTTCAGAGCCCTGTCCGCAAAATGACGATGAAGCTCCGACTCAAGGGTCACCGCGTCCTCGGAGAAGAAGAGCGCGTGGGTGTCGAAGCGGAAGGGCACTGACGCACCGCCGAGCTCCGCGATACGGTCCCGTGGTTCCAGGCGTCGCGTAAGCCCAATCTTGACGACGTTCTCGCCGAACGCGCCCTGGTTCGAAATGACGTACACGTAGCCTGCGCGGATATTCGCCGCCCGAAAGTCGTTCTGCGCTATCGCGCCGTCGACGGCCGCGAGCCGCGCCAGGAGGGTCTCGTCGCTCTGCCCCTGCTCCTCGAGCGTGTGCAGCGTATTCAGGAGGTGCTGGCGCTCCTTGTCGAGACGGGCGCGCTCTTCCGCCAGTTCCCTTTCGACCTTTTTCTCCTCGCGAAGGCGCGCTCGCTCTTCTCTCTCAGCCTCGCGCTCTTCCTGCTTCTTCATTAGCCAGTCGGCTGTGAGCTCGATCTCTTCCACGCGCAGTTGGTGAAACTCGTCACTGATTCGCATTTCCATCAGCGCGCCGAGCTTGGCAATAGCGGTCCGCGACGCGTCCAGCCGACGCTTGGCAGTGACGACATTCCCAACTCGCAGCGCTCGTATCGAGCTGTCTGCCTCCGCGTTGTACGCCCTCAGCATCAGCTTGGCGAGGTCGTCGGTCATACGACGACCCTGAGCAAGCGAATTGTTGAACGTAAAGAGCTCGGACTTCACGATTGCTCTTCCGGCCTTGACGGTCTCGGCCACGCGCGATTCGATGCCGGCCAGCGCATCTTGGTACGCCGCGGCGGACTCAAGGGGGTGGTGATATCGATAGATGCCCACGTCCTGCAGAACGCGAGCGTCGCTCAACTCGACGTACTCGCCATCGTCGGCTTCGCGAAGGCGCTCCCGCAGCGATGCGTTCTCTGCTTCGAGGAATGCAAGTCGCCCATCCTGAATCGGCGGTGTCGGCTCTACCGGCGCAGACATTGACGCAGAAGGCGCCGCAGGCTGGCTGACTGAAGGCTCCTCCGTCGAGCTCGACAGCCATAGTTGCCAGCCTTCAGGAGGGTCTGGCCAGGAGGGATCGGGCTTCCACCCGGCCGGCGGAACCCATCCTGCAGGGGGCTTGGGCCATCCTGGCGGCGGGTTGAACTGCATCGCCGAATTTGTCATCGGGCGCGACGCACCCCGCCGGCCACGGCGGGTACCAACCCATGAGGGTTCTTCGAGACAGACGCCCCCAGGTGTTCGAGGGTGGCCGCGGGAACGACAGCCGCTAGATCCAGCGCCTCAAACTCCTCGCGCCGCGCAGCCACTGCAACAAACGGCACGTACGTAGGCTGGCCCGTAGCGGGGCTGATTGTCTCTGTTCCGAGTTCCAACGAGATGCTCGAGATAAGCCCGCGTCGATCGGCTTCGAAGACCTCATGGAGTGATCGGAGAGCGACGCTGTGAACCACACGGGCGTAGCGGTCCTTCGTGTCCTTCTGCGTCGCTGACACGGGGGTGATCTCGTCCGTAGCCTTGGTGTACCGATATCCCTTCAGCGCGGGCACCGCCTCCGGTCCCGGAATGAGCACTCTCAGGCTCAGTTCGGACGTCGTCGGCTCAAACGACGCCTCATGGGAAACGGGGAACCACTCGGGATAGACCGAGTTGGCCAGAACAATGCCTACATACTCCTGGACTGCGTCGACGGTGCCGTACGCCAACCCAGCGATGAGCTGGTCGAGGGATTCGTTCTGCTCTTTGACAAGTCGCTCACGCTCAGCAGACTCCGCGTCATACCTCGCGACTGCCTCCGCAAGGGCGGCCTGACGAGCGCGCTCAGCAGCGGAGTGGGCCGCCTGTTGAGCCGACCGGCGGGCAGGCAATTCGTCGGTTGCGGCTTTCCACTGCCAGTAGTCGGTCGCGTATTGCTGCTCGACGGCAGCCAGAGCTTCCGCAGCCTTCTGCTTGCGACCGAACATCCCCGTAACGGGCTCAGGCTCACGCTTGACCGGCAGAGGCGGGTCCGGGATAGGAGCGGGCGGGGGGATCGGAAATCGGAGGTCGTTGCGCGGGAATGGCGGGTGTTCCGCGGACGCCCGAAGCGACTCGAGGTCGACGAAGTCGTCGGTCTCCAGCGTGGCAGAGAGAAGCTGGTCGAGCACCAGGAGCCGCTCATTCAGCTCTGCGGTCATCTCGTCCGCTTCGGCCTGCCGTGCCTCAGCGTGAGCTTGGGCCGCCTCTCGCTCGAGGCGCTTGCGGTCCTGCTCGGATGCGCGAGCAGCAGCAAGAGAAGCGCGCTCAGCCGCTTTGCGTGCTGCCTCGACCTGCTTAGAGTGCTGACGCGCTGCGACCTGAGCCCGTTGGTCAGCAAGCTTCGCCTGATGCTGCAATTCCGCAAAAAACCCACGACGTCGTGCCATTCTGGTCCCCCTTGAACCTCGCCAGTCTACGGGTGGAGGTTCGTCCGGCTCAGACTCGCCAGAGTCCGCGCGATTGGTCGCCCTTAGTCGGTCCCAGTTACCGCAGATTCAGCCTCGCGAGACCACCGCGTTGACGCCACACCCCGCCCGAACGCCTGCCCCTGCAGGATCGCCCCGAGGTCCACACCGGTCGCCGACTTCAC
>JARBUN010000132.1 GCA_029239635.1 Microbacterium sp.
CTCGGTGTTCTCGCTCGGCTGGGGCACGTATCCGGTCGCTCCGGATGCCGTCGTCCGCGCGCTCCTCGGAGCGGGCAGCGCCCTCGACACCACCGTGGTCGTCGGCTGGCGCCTCCCCCGCGTCCTCGCCGCCGTCGCCCTGGGCGCACTGCTGGCGATCGCCGGGGCCCTGTTCCAGACCGTGACGCGCAACCCGCTCGCCAGCCCCGACATCCTCGGGCTGTCGAACGGCGCCTTCACCGGCATGCTGCTGACGCTCGTGCTCGTCTCGACGTCGTGGCCGGCGCGGGCGGCGGGGGCGCTGATCGGGTGCCTCGTGGCATCCGCCGTCATCTGGTTCCTGTCGTACCGCGGGGGCGTCCAGGGCTTCCGGCTGATCGTCGTGGGCATCGGCGTCTCGGCGATGCTCGCGTCGCTGAACACGTGGATGCTGCTGCAGATCGAGCTCGAGACCGCGATGTTCGCGTCGGCGTGGGGGCACGGGACGCTCAACGGCGTGACCGGCGACGCCCTCGGCGGCGTGCTGCTGTGCGCCGCGCCCTTCGCCGTCGCCGCGTTCGCTCTCGTGCCGGCGCTGCGCCAGCTCGAGCTCGGTGACGACATGGCTGCCGCGTCCGGCGTGCGCCCGCACCTCGTGCGCACCCTCGCACTCCTCGCCGGCGTCGTGCTGGTGGCCGCGGCGACCGCGATCGCCGGCCCCATCGCCTTCGTCGCCCTCGCCGCTCCGCAGATCGCGCGGCGGCTCGCGCGCACGCCGTCGCTCTCGCTCTCGCTCTCGGCCCTCGTCGGCGCCCTGCTGCTGCTGGGCTCGGACGCCATCGCGCAGCACGTGCTGCCGGTGACCCTTCCCGTCGGCGTCGTCACCGTCTCGGTCAGCGGCGCCTATCTCATCGTCATGATCGTTACGGAGATCCGCCGCCGTGTCTGACCCCTCCCGCCTCGAAGCCCGCTCCGTCTCGCTCGCGTACGACGGCACCACCGTCGTCCCCGAGCTGAGCGTCGCCGTGCCGCCCGGCTCGTTCACCGTGATCATCGGCCCCAACGCGTGCGGCAAATCGACGCTCCTGCGTGGGCTGTCGCGCCTGCTCGCGCCGGCGACCGGAAGCGTCGTGCTCGACGGCCGCGACATCTCGAGCTACCCCGCGAAGGAGGTCGCGCGCCGCCTCGGACTCCTCCCGCAGACGGCCCTCGCGCCCGACGGCATCACGGTCGCCGACCTCGTCGGCCGCGGCCGTTACCCGCACCAGTCGCTCCTACGGCAGTGGTCGCGCGCCGACGAGGCCGCGGTGAAGGAGGCCCTGGATGCCACCGGCACCGCCGACCTGTCGGCCCGGCCCGTCGACGCGCTCTCGGGCGGACAGCGCCAGCGCGTCTGGGTCGCGATGGTGCTCGCGCAGCAGACGGACCTGCTGCTGCTCGACGAACCGACGACGTACCTCGACGTCGCGCACCAGGTCGAGCTCATGGAGCTCTTCGCCGAACTCAACGCTCGAGGCCGCACCGTGGTGGCGGTGCTGCACGACCTCAACCACGCCGCCCGCTACGCGAGTCACATCATCGCGATGCGGGACGGCCGCATCGTCGCCGAGGGCACCCCGCGCGACGTCATCACGAGCGCGCGTGTGGAGGAGGTCTACGGCTTGCCGAACGTCGTGATCGACGACCCGGTGACGGGCGGACCGCTGGTGGTGCCGCTGCGCGGCGGGGCGTTCGCGGCGCGAGCCGCCGAGGCAGCGGCGGAGCTCGAGGCGTGAGCGGGCACCGGATGCCAGGGGCCGGGGCGTCGGCCCGAGCCGGGGCGTCGTCGGTTCGCGACGCGCGGTTGTCGGGCGCCGCGGCCGAGACCCCGCCGGGGGCGACCCGTCCGTGGGAGTACAGCGCCTTCCCCGTCACCGTGGCCCGACGCGAGATGATCTCGCCGAGCTTCCTGCGTCTCACGGTCGCCGGTGATGCGCTGCAGCACTTCGCACCGTGGGGCGTCGACCAGCGGATCAAGCTCGTGCTGCCCCTGCCGGGTGGCGGTCTCGCCGATTTCGGGCTGCTCGCCGAGCCGACCCCGCATCCCTCCGACTGGTACACGCGGTGGAAGGCGCTGCCGCCGGACGAACGCAACGTCCTGCGCACCTACACGCCCGCCGCGATCCGACCCGAGGTCGGCGAGATCGACGTCGACATCTACCTGCACTCCCCCGACGGCCCGGCCTCGCGCTGGGCGCGCGGAGCGCGCGTGGGCGACGCTCTGGTGATCACGGGCCCCGACGTCCGAAACGGATGGACGGGCTACGGGATCCACTGGCAACCGCCCGAACAGTTCTCCTCGTTCCTGCTGGTCGCGGACGAGACGGCGATCCCCGCCGTCCGGAACATCGCCCTCTCGCTGCCGCCCGCCGCGCGGGGTGTCGCGATCGTCGAGATCGGCGACCACGCCGACGACGTCACCGTGGCGGGCCTGAGCCCGCAGGTCGACGTACGCGTTGTCGGTCGCGGCGAGACCGAGGACGCCGTGCGCGCCTGGGCCTCGCCCGACGTCGACATCGCGTGGCTCGCCGGGGAGTCCGGCGTGGTCACCGCCTCGCGGCGGGTGCTCGTGCGCGAGCTCGGCGTGCCGCGCGAGCGGGTCGCGTTCCTCGGGTACTGGCGCGAGGGCGGGGCGCTGGTCGACTGAGGCTCGGCGGCGCGGCTGCTCGTATCGGGGCTCAGGTCACGGCTCGGGCGGCAGATCGGGGAACAGCGAGGTCGCCTCCCTGTGGTGGGTCTGCTGCTCGTACGCATACGCGAAACCGATCAGGCGGTCCTCGGCGTAGGGCGCGCCCAAGAACTCGAGACCCCGGTGGATCCCCGGGATCGTCCCCTCCGGCAGATCGACGTCGGTGGCCCCCATGGGCACCGAGATCGCCGGGTAGCCGCTGGCCGCGCTGATGAGGTTGTTGAACCCCGACAGGAGGTTCGGGGCGCCGGTGCTCGGATAGATGAGCGCGTCGAGATCGTTCTGCTGCATGAGCTCGTCGATCCGATCCTGGACGGCCTTCTGCCCCGCGCGGAACGGACCGTAGGCCGCCTCGCGCTGCTCCTGAGTCGTCGAGGCGAAGCCGCGCACAACCTCCGCCGGCCAGCTCGAGAGCGGATGCCCCGCCTTCTCGGCGTCGGTCACCTTCTGCGCCAGATCGGCGAAGGTGTAGCCGGGCTTGTAGAAGGTGTCGAGGTACACGTCGACGCCGTGGGTGAAGGTTCTGCTCCCGTGGATATCCTCCATCCGCCCGCCGCCCACGGGGTCGAGCGAAGCGATGTCGACGACCGTGGCACCCGCGGCCTCGAGGTCGGCCCGCGCCGCGGCGACGAGCTGGAAGTCCCCGGTCTGCGCGTCCGTGGGCCCGCGATCCACGAGGTAGCCGACGCGGACACCCTGGAGAGCGTGCGGATCGAGGCTGGTCGCGTACGAGACCGGCTTGCGGAAGAGTTCCGGATCGATCGCGTGCTCACCGGGCGCGGCGCCCGCCAGCGCGTCGAGCGTCAGCGCGGCATCTGAGACGGTCCGGGTCATGGGACCGATGGTGTCGCGGTACTCGTCGAGGGGAAGGACGCCCTCGCGACTGACGAGGCCGACGGTCGGACGAATGCCGACGAGGTTGTTGTACGACGAGGGGACGCGTACCGATCCACCGGTGTCGGTACCGAGTCCCACCGCCCCGAGGTTGGCCGAGACTGAGGCGCCTGTGCCGCCGCTCGACCCGCCCGGCGGAAGACCGAAGCCATAGGCGTTCTTCGTGGTGCCGTACGAGCTGTTCGACACGACCGTCGACATCGCGAACTCCGACAGGTTGGCTTTCGCGATCACGATCGCCCCCATGGCCTTCAGATTCTCGATGGCCTGAGCGTCCGTCGAGGTCACGTTGTCGGCCAGGCACGCGCAGCCCGCCGTGGTGGCGAGGCCCGCCAGATTGATGTTGTCTTTCGCGATGACCGGGATGCCGTGGAGGATGCTGCGCGGCCCGGTCGCGGCCCGTTCCGCGTCGAGAGCCGCGGCTTCGGCCATGGCCGTGGGATTGGTCGCGATGATCGATTCGAGCGCCTCGTCCGGCTCGAGGGGGTCGAGGCCGGTCGTGCGGTCGTAGGCGGCGATGCGACGCAGGTACTGCGCCGTCAGCTCCTGGGAGGTGAGCACCCCGGCGGTCATCGCCTTCTGGATCGCGACGACGTCGGTCTCCTGCAGCTCGAAGGGGTCGTCGTCGTAGACGAACTGCTTCGAGAGCGCGGCGACGTCGGCGACCGTGATCACGCCGTCCTGATCCGCGTCGGCGGGCGCCACGGCATCCCATTCCGAGTCGTCGACCTTCCGCCCGACGGCGGCCATGAGGACGGCCAGATCGTCGTGGTCGACCTTCGTATCACCGGTGAGCTCGCCGCGCTGGTAGGCGGGGGCGAGGTAGCTGACGGAGTCGGTGTCGGCGTGCGCCGGCGCCACCGTCCCGAAGACCAGCGCGGCCGCGGTGACCGCGGTCACCGCCGTCGCGATCATGGTCCTTCTCACGGGTGTTCCTCTCACCGCGGTCGCGGCGCGTGCGGGGCGGGACGGGCTCATGCTCGTCCCCCGTCGTCAGTCGCGGCGCGACGGGTGCGGCGCCTCATGACCACGATCGCGACGACGAGCAGAACGACGAGGGCGACGAGCACCCACACCAGTCCCGGGGGCGCGCCCGCGGGAGCCATCGCGGCATCGGCTGCCCCGGGACTCGCGGAGTCGTCGGCACCCGCCGCGGAGGGCGTGGTGGTCGCCTGCGGCGTCGACGTCGCCCCGCCCGCTTCGCGGATGGTGATGGGCAGCGTCGTCACCGCGAGCCCCCGTGACAGCACGATGATCTCGTGCTCCCCGGTCGGCGCGGCGGCGGGGATCGTCGCCTCCAGGGCGAACGATCCCGTCTCGTCCGCCGTCGCCTCGCCCAACAGGAGCGCGTCGGAGTGCAGTTCGACCCGGTAA
>JARBUN010000133.1 GCA_029239635.1 Microbacterium sp.
ATGGTACTGCAGGGGGGACCCTGTGGGAGAGTAGGACACCGCCGGACTTCTTCTAACGAAATGGCCACCCAAAGCTGGGTGGCCATTTCGCATTTACGGATGATATGTCGACGAAGCGCTGGTGCGTTCTCTGGAAACGGAGAAGGCACCAGCGCTTCGTCGTTGCGGCACGGCGTTATGGTCGAGACGTGAGTGACTTCTCCGGCCATCTGCCCGGGAGTCGTGAGTACCGGCGGCTTCTGGTGGGCTTGTTCTTCGGTGGCGTGGCGACGTTCGCGCAGCTCTACGCGACGCAGGCGGTTCTGCCGGCCATCGCTGACGACACGGGCGGGGGCCCCGCGAGCTCCGCCTTGACCGTGTCGGCGTCCACCCTCGGTCTGGCGATCGCGGTGATCCCCTGGTCGCTGATGGCCGACCGGGTCGGGCGCGTCCCGGTGATGACGGCGGGGCTGATCGCGGCGACGCTGCTCGGCGCCTGCACCCCGTTCGCGCACGACATCGTCGTCCTGTTGGGGCTGCGTCTGGCCGAGGGGGCGGCGCTGGGTGCGATTCCCGCTGTCGCGCTGGCCTATCTCAGCGAAGAGATCGCCCCACGGCACGTCGCGGCCGCCGCGGGGTCGTACATCGCGGGGACGACGGTCGGGGGCCTGTCCGGGCGGATCGTCGCCGGATGGGTCGGTGAGCTCGCCGGATGGCGGTGGGGGGTGGCATCCGTCGTCCTTCTCTGCGGAGTGGCTGCGGCCGTGTTCGTCACGCTTGCTCCATCGGCTCGTGGCTTCGTTCCGCGACGCGCGAGGACCGAGCGGGGGCCATCCGTGCGTCGCAGGATCATGACCAACCTGCGGTCGGGGGTGCAGCTCGCGCTGTACGCCCAGGGTTTCCTGCTCATGGGAGCCTTCGTCGCCGTGTACAACTACCTGGGTTTCCACCTCGAGGGCGCGCCCTTCTTCTTGACGACGACGGTCGTGACCCTGCTGTTCCTCGCCTACCTCGCGGGGACCGCGTCATCCCCGCGGGCGGGGATGCTGGCGGTGCGGCACGGCCGGTTGCCGGTGCTCGTCGGGAGTATCGGTGTGATGGCGGGCGGGGTCGTGCTGATGTTCGTGCCGCTGCTCCCCGTGGTGGTCGTGGGGCTCCTCGCGTTCACCGCGGGATTCTTCGGCGCGCACGCCGTGGCATCCGGTTGGACTCCGGTGGCGGCGGCATCCGATGCGCGCGCTCAGGCATCGTCGCTCTACTATCTCGGCTACTACGCGGGGTCGAGTGTGTTCGGATGGCTCCTGGGCTGGGTTTTCGCGGGCGCCGGGTGGGGGGTGTTCCTCGCGGCGGTGCTGATGATGTGCGCCCTGTCGCTGACCGTCGCGATGCTGACCTTGCGCGCCGCGTCGGCGAGCGGGCGCTGACCCGTCCGGCGGAACGATGGGTCCGTGGGCCGTCGAGGTCAATGCCTAGATGCGATGTCGGCGGGAACGACTAGCGTCGGAGGTGACGTGAGGGAGGTCGCGAGTGGACGATGCCGACGAGCGCACCGTGAGGGATGACGAGACGATCGCTTCGGAGCCGAGGGAGACCGACGAGACGGTCGAGACAGCTGCCGAGATCAGTTACGACGAGCAGCGGTATCCGGCGCGGCCGCGTCGGCTGCGCCCGCGTGACCAGTTCCGAGGAGGCACCCTTCGTCGATTCCTGACGGATCCCCGCAACGCGAACGGCGGGAACCCGTCGTACGTGGAGTGGCTTGTCCGTCAGTCGATGCTCAAGGACGCCGATGTCCTCAGTCGCCAGTTGTCGGGCCAGCCGTCGATGTGGCGGAATCCCTACGCGCGTCCGGACGCGAGGCGCGCGATCGAGTCGACGGACGTGTGGTTCACCGCGTATCCGATCTCGCTGATCACCCGTCCCGGTGAGTCGTTCCTGGATGCCCTCGGCGATGAAACGTTGTGGGAGGCCTTCGAATGGGTCGGCATCAACGGCATCCACACGGGTCCCGTGAAGCGCGCCGGCGGCATCACCGGTTGGCAGGAGACGCCGAGCGTCGATGGCCACTTCGATCGCATCAGCACGCAGATCGATCCGGACTTCGGTGACGAGAACGCCTTCCGGCGCGTGGCGGATGTCGCGGACGCGCACGGTGGCAGCGTCATCGACGACATCGTCCCCGGCCACACGGGGAAGGGCGCGGACTTCCGTCTTGCCGAGATGGCGTACAAGGACTACCCGGGGATCTACCACATGGTCGAGATCCCGCGCGAGGACTGGGGCCTGCTGCCCGAGGTGCCCGCGGGCCGGGACTCGGTGAACCTCGACGCCGAAACGGAACGCGAACTCAGTGCGCGGGGCTACATCATCGGTGAGCTCCAGCGCGTGATCTTCTACACCCCGGGGGTGAAGGAGACCAACTGGAGCGCGACCGCACCCGTCGTCGGCACCGACGGCATGGAGCGTCGCTGGGTCTACCTGCATTACTTCAAAGAGGGTCAGCCCTCCATCAACTGGCTCGATCCGACGTTCGCGGGCATGCGTCTGGTCATCGGAGACGCGCTCCACTCGCTCGGCGATCTCGGCACGAGCGCCCTGCGGCTCGACGCCAACGGTTTCCTCGGCGTGGAGAAGAGCGCCGAAGGCCTTCCGGCTTGGTCCGAGGGGCACCCCCTCTCGCATGCGGCGAACCACATCATCGCAGGCATGGTGCGCAAGGTCGGGGGCTTCACGTTCCAGGAGCTCAACCTCACCATCGAGGACATCCGCGACACGGCAGCGGTCGGGGCGGACCTGTCCTACGACTTCGTCACGCGTCCGGGGTACCACCACGCCCTGGCGACGGCGAACACCGAGTTCCTGCGTCTCGCCCTCACCACCTCGCTCGAGATCGGCGTGGAGCCCGCGCAGCTGGTGCACGGGATGCAGAACCACGACGAACTGACCTACGAGCTGGTGCACTGGGCGACGACCCACCACGACACGGTCTACCCCTTCCGCCACGGGGAAGCCACCGGGGCAGAGATCGCGGAGACGGTGCGTGCGGAGCTCACCGAGAAGCTCACCGTCGACGCGGACTACAACCTCGTGTTCACGCAGAACGGAATCGCCTGCACGACGGCCTCGCTCATCGCCGCGACGCAGGGGCGAGCGACCCTGGCGGACATCACCGACGCGGACGCCCCCGCGATCCGTGACGCCCACCTGCTCCTCGCGAAGTACAACTCCTGGCAGCCGGGCGTCTTCGCCCTGTCAGGCTGGGATCTCACGGGATCGCTGACCGTGCCCGTCGACGACGTCCGTCACCTGATCGCCTCGGGGGACACTCGATGGATCGAGCGAGGTGCGCACGATCTTCTGGACGTGGCACCGGATGCCAACGGCTCAGCCTCCGGGATGCCCCGCGCCCGCTCGTTGTACGGGTCGTTGACGTCGCAGCAGAACGACCCCGCGTCGTTCCTCTCCGGTCTCCGGGACGTGCTGAGGATCCGTACCGACAACGCCATCGCCGTGGCATCCCAGGTCGACATCCCCCAGGTCGCTCACCCGAGCATGTTGGTGATGGTGCACCGTCTCGACGGGGGCGACCGCCGACGCGAGGACGCCCCGTTGCAGCTCACCGTGCTCAACTTCTCGAGCGAGACGATCGAGGGAACCGTGCGGTCGGAGTGGTTGGTCCCGCAGACCACCGCGGTCGATGCCGCGACGGGAGACGTCGTCGGCCGGGTGGATGAGCTGCAGAGCTTCGCGCTCGAACTCGGCCCGTACGCGGGTCTGTTCCTCGTGATGGAGGACGCCGTCGGGGAATGACCGGCGATGTCGGAGGCGGCGTCTACGGTGTGGTCATGGCATCCCCCGTGTGCGTCGCCTCCGGATGCGCGTCACCGGCGGAGGCTGACGCGCCTCTCGACCTGTGCGATTGGCATCTCTCCGTCGCGGCGGACTGGGCGGGGGCGCGAGACGGGGTCACCGACGTGTTGCCCTCGCCGTGCGGCCTGTGCGGATCTCGGCTGGGGGTGCGTTGGCCGAGCGGCTGGCTCTGTGCCGTGTGCGAGTGGCGCGTCGGTGATCCCGTCGACGGGGAACTTCCTCCTCCGCGGGTCGACGTCGTCTATTACCTCCGTTATCGAGACCGGGTCAAGATCGGGACGACTAGCCGGCCGCGTCAACGGCTGCGGGCGCTCTGGCATGACCAGCTCCTCGCGTTCGAGCGCGGGGACCGCCTCGTGGAACGGCGACGACACGAGCAGTTCGCCGAAGAGCGGTTCGCGCGGACGGAGTGGTTCCGGATGAGCGAGACGCTGGAGGCTCACATCGACGCGCTGCGTGCCGGGATCGAGGATCCGTGGCAGCAATTCGCACGATGGACGAGCGAGGCGATCGCCCGACAGGGCTCCTGAGAGCCCTCTCCGCGAGCCGCCGCGCCGAAACGGGGGGCGCGATCGGCCTATGGGCGCGCTATGGTCAGGGCCATGCCGGGCATGTCACTCACGGAGCGACTCGGGATTCACCGAAGCATCCTCTCGAATCAGGCGCTGCTGCTTGCGGCGACTCTGCTCCTCGTGGTCTCGGCGTCGTTGCTCGGTCAGGTGCGCAATGCGCCGCTCTTCACCGTGAGCGTGACCGTCATCTTCGGAGGATCGATCTTCGCGATCCTGGCACCGTGGAGGTCGCTGCCGGCCTGGGCGCTGGGGCTCGTGCCGGTCATCGACATGGTCGCCATCGCCGTCTTGCGCGAAAGCGCTCCTCTTGCCGGCGTCGGATTGCTGTGGGCGTTCCCCGCGATCTGGATCGGCTCGACCTTCGGCGTCGGCGGGGTGATCGCCGTGCTGATCGGCGTGTCCACGATCGTCACCTTCCAGCTCGTGCACGACGCCGAACAGCGCCTCGCCTCGTCGACGTTCGTGTTGCCCTTCACGGTCGTCGCGCTGTCGGCCCTCGCGCACACCACGGCACGCCGAGCCCGGGCGCAACGCGCTCTGCTGGAGA
>JARBUN010000134.1 GCA_029239635.1 Microbacterium sp.
TCGTCGGGGATGCCCGCATCGGGGATCCGCCGGATCTTCGAGCTCGCCCTGCGGCGCCCCGACACCGTCATGCTCGCGGTCGGAGAACCCGTTGCCGAGCCGCCGCCCCACACCCTCGCAGCCGCCGCCGCCACCTGGTCGACGGCGGACGTGCGGTACACGGCCAACGCCGGCATCCTCGACCTCCGCGAGGCCATCGTCGACAAGCTCCGCCGCGAGAACCAGCTCGTCGTCGGCACCGACCGTGTCCACGTCACGAACGGCGGCACGCAGGCGCTGTCGCACGCGATCCTCCTCACGCTGGGCGAGGGGGACGAGGTTCTCGTCCCCGATCCCGGGTACACGGTCTTCTCGATGGCGCCGCGGATGGTCGGGGCCGTCCCCGTGCCGTACCGCCTGCACGCGGAGCACGGGTTCGTCCCGCAGGCCGCCGACCTCGCCGCGCTGGTCACCGCGCGCACCCGGGCGATCATCGTGAACTCCCCGTCGAACCCGCTCGGGGTGACCTATCCCCGCGAGACGCTCCAGCGCATCGTGGATCTCGCCGTCGCCCACGATCTCTGGATCATCTCCGACGAGGTGTACGAGCGTTTCGTGATGGATGCCGAGCATGTCCCGGTCGCGACACTCCCGGGCGCGCAGGAGCGCACCCTCACGGTCCACTCCGTCTCGAAGACCTACGCCCTCACCGGCGCGCGCGTGGGCTGGCTCGTGACACCCCCGGGTCTGGAGGACGTGCTCGGGAAGGTCCAGGAAGCCACCACGAGCTGCGTCAACACCCCCGCGCAGCGTGCGGCCCTCGCCGCCCTCACCGGCCCGCAGGACCCGGTGGCCGCGGCGCGCGAGACGTATCGGGAACGTCTGTGTGCCAGCTGCGCGCTGCTCGACGAACGCGGCATCGCGTATCTGCCGCCGACGGGCGCCTTCTACCTGTGGGTGGATGTCTCGCACGCCTCACGGGGTGATGTGGCCGCGTGGGCCGAGCGTTTCCTCGTCGAGAAAGGCATCGCCGTCGCGCCCGGTTCCGCGTTCGGCGCGGGCGGGGAGGGCTGGATCCGCATCTGTGCGGCGAGCCCGTGGGACGACCTCGCCCGCGGACTCTCCGCCCTGCCCGCACCCGTGCGCCCGTCGTGAGGCATCCCCTCCCGTAGAATCGACGGAACATGTCCCCGCGCGCCCTGAAGCCCCTCGAGCCGTCTGCCACTCCGCCGGAGCAGATCCGCAACTTCTGCATCATCGCCCACATCGACCACGGCAAGTCGACGTTGGCCGACCGCATGCTGCAGATCACCGGCGTCGTCAGCGACCGCGATATGCGTGCGCAGTACCTCGACCGGATGGACATCGAGCGCGAGCGCGGCATCACGATCAAGTCGCAAGCGGTGCGGATGCCGTGGGCCACCGCCGACGGCACGTTCGCCCTGAACATGATCGACACGCCCGGCCACGTCGACTTCACGTACGAGGTGAGCCGGTCGCTGGCCGCGTGCGAGGGCGCGATCCTCCTCGTCGACGCCGCGCAGGGCATCGAGGCCCAGACACTCGCCAACCTCTACCTCGCGCTCGAGAACGATCTGACGATCATCCCGGTGCTCAACAAGATCGACCTGCCCGCCGCCGACCCCGACAAGTACGCCGCCGAGCTCGCCGGACTCATCGGCGGCAGGCCCGAGGACGTCCTGCGCGTGAGCGGCAAGACGGGCATGGGCGTGGAGGAGCTGCTCGACCTCATCGTCGAGAAGATCCCCGCCCCGGTCGGCCAGGCCGACGCTCCCGCCCGCGCCATGATCTTCGACTCGGTCTACGACGCGTACCGCGGTGTCGTGACCTACGTCCGCATGATCGACGGTTCATTGCAGCCGCGCGAGCGTCTGCAGATGATGTCGACCGGCGCGACGCACGAGGCGCTCGAGATCGGCGTCTCCAGCCCCGAACCGATCCCCACCAGGGGGCTCGGTGTCGGCGAAGTGGGCTACCTCATCACCGGGGTGAAGGACGTGCGCCAGTCGAAGGTCGGCGACACGATCACGACGCACCGCAAGCCCGCCACCGAGGCGCTCGCCGGGTACACCGACCCCAAGCCCATGGTCTTCTCGGGCATCTACCCGATCGATGGCAGCGACTACGCCGAGCTGCGCGAAGCGCTCGACAAGCTCAAGCTCTCCGACGCGTCGCTGCAGTACGAGCCCGAGACCTCGGTCGCCCTGGGCTTTGGCTTCCGCGCCGGCTTCCTGGGCCTGCTGCACCTCGAGATCATCACCGAGCGTCTCTCGCGCGAGTTCGGTCTCGACCTCATCACCACCGCTCCGTCGGTGACGTACGAGGTGACCACCGACACCGGCGACACCGTGTCGGTGACGAACCCCAGCGAGTATCCCGACGGACGCGTGGCCTCAGTGTCGGAGCCGGTCGTGAAGGTCGGCATCCTGCTCCCGAAGGACTACGTCGGCACCGTGATGGAGCTGTGCCAGTCTCGGCGAGGCACCCTGCTCGGAATGGACTACCTGAGCGAGGATCGCGTTGAGCTCCGGTACAACATGCCGCTCGGCGAGATCGTGTTCGACTTCTTCGACCACCTGAAGTCGCGGACGCAGGGCTACGCGAGCCTCGACTACGAACCGGCCGGACAGCAGACCGCCGATCTCGTGAAGGTCGACATCCTCCTCCAGGGCGAGAAGGTCGACGCGTTCAGCTCGATCGTGCACCGCGAGAAGGCGTACGCCTACGGCACGCTCATGGCGGAGCGTCTGCGCAAACTCATCCCGCGTCAGCAGTTCGAGGTGCCGATCCAGGCGGCGATCGGCGCCCGGATCATCGCGCGCGAGACGATCCGCGCGATCCGCAAAGACGTTCTGGCCAAGTGCTACGGCGGTGACATCACCCGAAAGCGCAAGCTCCTCGAGAAGCAGAAAGAGGGCAAGAAGCGCATGAAGATGGTGGGCCGCGTCGAGGTTCCCCAGGAGGCGTTCATCGCCGCCCTGTCGGGAGACGTCGAGGCGAAGAAGTAACGACCGAATCGAGAGGGAGATCATGCGACGGCAGAACTTCACCGACGACACGGTCGACTACGCGGCGGTCGGCGCCACCCAGGCGCCCGACCTCATGCAGTACCCGCCGGAGCATTCCGTGCCCGCAGAGGACGCCTGGCGCATCGGCAGCGGCGAAGAGCGTTTCGCCGCCGCGAGCGAGCTGCTCCTGTCGTGGGCCCCGTTGCGCTCGGGCGACCTGAGCATCAGCGATGTGCGTCCGGCATCCGGGGGCGGATACTCGGGCGTCGGCTTCGATGCCGAGGGCGCCCCGGTGGCCCCCAGCCGCCTCGAGCCCGAGCAGCGTTTCGCCGTGGACGGCACGCCCTTCGTCAGCCCGGGTGCCGGCGTGCGCCTGCACGGCAAGGTCGACGGTCACCGCGCCGACGCGGAGTTGCGCGTGATCTCGGTCTTCGAGGAGCCGCGTCGTGTCGGATTCATCCTCGGCACGGTCGGTCACTCGATCGTGAGCGGCGAGGAGCTCTTCATCGTCGAGTGGCGCGACAACGACGAGGTGTGGTTCGTCGTCCGGGCGTTCGACCGCCCGACCGTGCCGTCCTACCGTCTGTTCGCGAGTCGGCTCCGCCGCCGCCGGCGCGCGCTGTTCACGCAGTATCTGCGCGCGATCTCCCCGCTGTACACGTCCTGATGGGCGGGCCCCTTCCTCTCGGAGACCCCGCACCCGCCGACGGACGCCTGCCGGCCGACCTGACGATCGACCCGTCGACCGACTTCGGCGTCTACCTCCACGTGCCGTTCTGCCGTGTCCGCTGCGGATACTGCGACTTCAACACCTACACCGCGAGCGAGCTCCGCGGCGCGCGCCAAGACGACTTCGCCGACACGCTCATCGCCGAAGTGCGTCTGGCCGGTCAGGTGATGGATGGCGCGGGCGGTCGCCGCGTGGCATCCACCGTGTTCTTCGGGGGCGGCACGCCGACGCTCCTCCCGCCCGGCGACCTCGCGCGAATGCTCGACGCGGTGCGCGCGGAGTTCGGGATCGCGGACGGGGCCGAGGTCACGGTCGAGGCCAATCCCGACACCGTCGACGACGCGGTGATGGAGACGCTCGCCGCAGCCGGGGTCACGCGGGTGTCGATCGGCATGCAGTCGGCCCGGCCGCACGTCCTCGCCGCGCTCGATCGCACCCACGATCCCGCCAACGTCGCCACAGCGGTCGCCGCCGCACGGCGCGCGGGGCTCGACGTGTCGCTCGACCTCATCTACGGCGCGCCGGGGGAGTCCCTCGACGACTGGCGCGCCTCGCTCGAAACGGCTGCGGCGCTCGAGCCCGACCACATCTCGGCGTACGCGCTCATCGTCGAGGACGGCACGAAGCTCGCCCGGCAGATCCGCTCGGGAGCCGTGGCGGAGCCCTCCGACGACCTCCAGGCCGATATGTACGAACTTGCCGACGAACTGCTCGCCGACGCCGGGTACGACTGGTACGAGGTGTCGAACTGGTCGCGCGGCGTCGCGCACCGCTCACGCCACAACCTCGCGTACTGGCGGGGCACCGACTGGTGGGGCTTCGGCCCCGGCGCCCACAGCCACGTCGCGGGCCTGCGCTGGTGGAACGTCAAGCACCCCGCGGCGTACGCGCAGCGGCTCGCCGCCGACGAATCGCCGGCCGCGGCCCGGGAACGTCCCGACGAGACGGCCCGCCGCCTCGAGTCGGTGCTCTTGCGCAGCCGGATCCGCGAGGGGCTCCCGGTCGCAGAGTTGCTCGGCGAGGGCCGCAAGGCCGTGGCATCCCTCATCGCCGACGGGCTCGTCGAGGGTCCGGATGCCGTGCGCGGACGCATCGTCCTCACCCGGCGCGGCCGCCTTCTGGCGGATGCCGTGGTCCGAGCGCTGACGGCCTGATCCGACGTTTGCAGCTCTGGGCGGCGCTTACACGCCCCTCGCGGTCCTCGCACCCACCACCCTCACTCGCACCCCTCACTCTCACTCGCGCCGCCCCTCCCGCGACGCCGCTGACCTCCGCGAGCCGCTCGACACGGGGCCGCGGCGATCGTCGTAGAATTGGCACTCACGACTTCGGAGTGCCAAACGGGAGGAGCAGCTCATGGTGTCGGAACGCGGCCTTCAGGTGCTCC
>JARBUN010000032.1 GCA_029239635.1 Microbacterium sp.
CCCGCGAGCCAGATGATCATGTGGAAGCCGACGGCCTGCCAGATCGACAGCACGATGATCGCGCCGAGCGCGGTGGTGGGGTCGTTCAGCCAGTCGGCGCCTTTCAACGCCCCGAAGGTGACGGTGTCGATCATCGAGTTGATGAGCCCGTCGCTCTGGTACATGAAGCGCCAGAGGATCGACACCACGACGATCGAGGTCACGACGGGGATGAAGAACACCACGCGGAAGAACGTCGTTCCCCGCAGGCGCTGGTTGACGAGGATCGCGAGCAGGAGCCCGAGGCCGGCCTGTACGGGCACGACGACCAGTGCGAAGAGGAAGGTGTTCAGCGCCGACTGCAGGAAAACCGGGTCGGCGGTGAACGCCCGGAAGAAGTTGTCCAGGCCCACGAAGCGCGGCGGGTTGGGCGAGATCAGGCGGGCGTTCGTGAACGACAGCGTGAACGCGAGCAGCACGGGCACGATGAGGAAGAGCAGGAGCAGGAGGGCGGCGGGGGCCATCATCGCCAGGCCCGCCCACGACTCGCTCCCGCGCGAGGTGCGCAGGCGACGGAGGGATCGGCGCGGCTGCTTCGCCGCGGCGACCGGAGGAGACACGGTCATCAGGATTCTTCTTTCCCGCCCGCGGTGGGGGTCCGACGCGGACCCCCACCGCGGGCGCGGCGTTACTTCGCGCCGTAGCCGTCGTTGGAGGAGATGTTGGTGTCGATCTCGGTGACCGCGGCATCCAGAGCCGACTGCACGTCGGCGCCGTTCATGATGTCCTTGGCCGCCGTCTCGAACGTGGTCGAGATCACCGCGTAGGCGGGCGTCTCGGGTCGCAGGACGGCGTACTCCTTCGAGAACTCGGCGAACGGACGCAGGGCGCCGTCGGTGGAGTTGAAGTACTTCGACGCCTCGGTGGCCGCCTCGGTGGCGGGGATCACGAGCTGCTCGTCGGCGAACCGGGTGATGTACTTGTCGTTGAAGCTGAACTCGAGGTACGCGCGGGCGCCGTCGGCGTCGTTGCAGGACGACGAGATGCCCCACTGCCATGAGCCGCCACCGATCTTGGGGCCGTCGCCGAGGTTTGGCGGCGGCAGGATCAGCAGGTCGTCGCCGACCGCGTCCACCGCGGCGAGGCCGTTCCACACACCGGTGTAGCTGAGCGCGACCTTGCCGTCGACGAACTCCTGGTTGCCCACGGTCCCGCCGCTGTTGGCGTAGCCCTTCTTGAACAGGTCCTGGAACCAGGTGCCCCACTTCACGGCATCCGGACCGTTCAGTGCGCCGTCCGCGGTGAGCATGGTGTCGCGGTTGATCAGGTCGCCGCCGAAGCTCTGCAGGAAGGGCGAGTAGGCGTAGGGCCACCACTCGCCCTTGTCCTCGGCGCCGATGTCGATCGGGGTGTCGTATCCGGCCCCCTTGAGGGTCGAAAGGGCGGCGTCGAACTCCGACTCGGTCCAGGGCTGGTCCATGGTCGGGATGCGGATGCCGTTGGCATCCAGCACCGACTTGCGGGCGAAGATGCCGAGGGCGGCGTCCCAGTACCCCGCGGAGTAGATCTCGCCGTTGTACTTTCCGACCGCGGTGGGAAGGAGCTTGTCGGTGATGTCGCTCGAGATGTTCAGCGGCTGCAGGTAGTTGGCCCAGATGATCTGCTCGTAGACGGCGAGCTCGGCGGGGTTGCCGGCCGAGTGGGTCCACATCGTCAACACGGTGCGACCGTCTTCGGTCGTCGTGCTGCCTTGACCTGCCTGACCGCAGCCGGTGAGAACCAGCGCGGCAGCGACGCCCGTTGCGGCGAGCGGGATGAAGGACTTCTTCATCGTGTTCCTTTCGGTGTGCGACGACATCGCTGTCGCCGTCGTGAGGGGACGCCGGGGGTGGCGTCAGTCCGTGACCCGGGGGTCCCGCGCGCTGCCGAGGGGCGCGGGAGGGCCGACGGAAGCCCGACGAACGATCGGGCAGTCCATGAGGTGGGGGGAATCGATGTCCGCCTCGCGGAGGCCGAGGGCGACCTCCATTGCCCAGCGACCCATGGCCGCGTGGGGGAGCGAGACGGTCGTGAGGGGCGGATCGAGCTCCGCCGCGACCAGCTGCTGGTCGTCGTAGCCGACGACCGACAGGTCTTCGGGGATCCGGATGCCATGGCGCGGAGCCCACATGACGACTCCGGCCGCGATGCGGTCGTTGAAGGCGAAGACGCCCGTCGGACGCTGCTCCGGGGGCAGCTCCATCAGCTCGGCGATCGCCTTCTGGCCGCCGGCTGCCGAGGTCTGCGCGGACACGTGGAGAGCGGGATCGGGGCGGATGCCGGCCTCGAGGAGCACATCCCGGTAGCCCCGCAGGCGGAGCTCGGCGGCGACCGGGCGGTCGGCGTCGCCGTCGTCGATGTAGGCGATGCGGCGGTGCCCGGCGTCGACGAGCTCCTGCGTGGCGGCGCGTCCTCCGGCGTAGTCGTCGGGGACGACGGCCGGGTAGCCGCCGTCTTCGGGGCGGCAGTCGAGGAAGACCGTGCCGGCGGGAAGGCCGGCCGGGGCCGGGAGCACGCGATGGTACATCGAGGCGTAGACCATGCTGTCGACGCGGTGGTTCACGAGCGTGGAGATCGCGTCGGACTCGATCTCGGGGTGACCGTCGGTGTCGACGAGGATCACGAGCCGCCCGTTCTCGCGGGCGACCTCCTGCGCACCGGCGAGCATGCGCCCGGCGAACGGCGTCGTGGCGATGCGGTCGGAGACGAGACCGATCGTGCCGGTCACGCGGGTGCGGAGGCTCCGCGCGATCGGGTTGGGCGAGTAGCCGACCTCGTCGGCGACCCGGCGGACGCGCTCCTTGGTCTCGTCGGAGATGCGCGACTCGGCGTCGTTGAGCACGAGCGAGACGGTCGCGGGCGAGACGCCGGCGGCCTTGGCGACATCCGCGATGCGCACACGAGCCATGTCTCACCCTCCGTTGGATAATCGATTTATCTTGCTGATAAACCGATTTACCAGCAACAGCAATCAGTGTGAGGTGTGGAGCCCGCCGGTGTCAAGTAACGGAACGGCAACGGTGGCGGAGAACTCCGCGGGGCGGGCCGGATGCCGGAGGGCCCGCGTCAGCGGGGACGGCGCCGCGCGGCGAAGAACGTCACGACGCCCTGGCCGATGAGGTACCCCGCCGAGGCGGTGATGAAGTGGGCCACGGTGGGGGCGCCGTTGGCATCCCACCACAGCATGGCGGCGAGGAAGACGGTCCCCACGGCGACGAGGATGATGCCGGTACGGGCGGTCGGGCTAGTGGCGGTCATGGGTTCCTCCGAGGTGGGGGTGGTCCCCCGATCATGCCGCACGCCCCGCCCCGCCGAGACCGCACGCGAGCGCCGGGGCCGCGGGCGCCTCGCCGCACGGGCGTGCGGGCTCGGCGAACGGGTGCGGCCCCGGCATCCCCGGTCCGGGGGTCAGGACGGGTCGCCGCCCAGCGGGCCGACGGCGGGAATCGGGCCGCCGTCGTCGGCGCCGGTGTTGCGGGCGCGGGCGATCGCGTTGCCGAGGTGGTAGATCACCAGGGCGGCGATCGAGCCGAGCACGATGGCGCCGAGCTGGAACGGGCCGATGTCCATCGTGAAGCCCGCGATCGCGAGCACCAGGGCCACGGCTCCGGTGTACTGGTTGACCGGACGCGAGAAGTCGACGCGGTTGTCGACCCAGATCTTGATGCCGATGATGCCGATCAGGCCGTAGAGGGCCGTGGTCACGCCGCCGAGCACCCCGGGCGGGATGGTGTTGAACACCGCACCGACCTTGGGGGAGAGGCTCAGCAGGATCGCGGTGAGGCCCGCGATCCAGTACACCGCCGTCGAGTAGACGCGGGTGGCGGCCATGACGCCGATGTTCTCGCCGTAGGTCGTCGTTCCCGAGCCGCCGAACGAGCCCGCGAGCGTCGTGGCGAGGCCGTCCGCGATGAGGGCGCGACCGGTGGAGCGGTTGGCCGTGGCATCCGTCATCGCCGCGACTCCGCGGACGTGGCCGACGTTCTCCGCGACGAGCACGAGCACGACGGGCAGGAACATCGCGATGACGGACCACGTGCCGGGGGAGACGAAGTCGGGGAAGTGGAACTCGGGCAGCCCCACCCACGGGGCGGCGCCGACGGCGTCGAAGTCGATGAGCTTCTCGCCGGTGGTGACCTGGATGAGCACGGTGGCGACGTAGCCGACGATCACCCCCAGGAAGATCGAGATGCGGCCGAGGAAACCCCGGAACAGCACGCTGAACAGGATGACGGCGACCAGCGTGATCGTGCCGGTGAGGGGCTGCTTCTCGAAGCTGCCCCACGCCACGGGCGCGAGGTTGAACCCGATGAGCGCCACGATCGCGCCCGCGACGACCGGGGGCATGACCTTGTCGACCCACCCGAGGCCGGCGAACTGCACGATGAAGCCGATCGCGGCGAGCAGCACGCCGACGGCGACGATGCCGGCGAGCGCCGAGCCGGTGCCGGCCATGGTCGTGGCGGCGGTGATCGGCGCGATGAACGCGAACGACGAGCCGAGGTAGCTGGGGAGGCGGTTGCGCGTGATCAGGAGGAACAGCAAGGTCCCGATGCCCGAGAACAGCAGCGTTGTCGAGACCGGGAACTTCGTCAGCACCGGCACGAGGAACGTCGCACCGAACATCGCGATCACGTGCTGCAGGCCGATCGCGATCGTCGCGCCCCAGTTCAGGCGCTCGCCCGGGCCGACGACGGCTCCCGGTGCGACGGTGCGTCCGTCACCGTGCAGCTTCCAGCGGAACATGTGTCTCCTTGAGGGGGTGGATGCCGAGATCACGCTCTTTCGTCGAGATGACGTCCGGTTGCGCGCAATGCGGGGCGATCTCGGCGAAAGCGGGTCATTTCGCGGTGGTGATGGCGCGGTGTGCGCACCCGTGGTCAGGACGTCAGCACGCGCAGCAGCTCCGCGTAGCGATCGCGGGTGCGCTCCACGATCTCGTCGGGCAGCGCGGGGGGTTCGCCCTGCTTGTCCCAGTTCTCGGCGAGCCAGTTGCGCACGATCTGCTTGTCGAAGCTCGCCATGCGCTCGGCCGGGGTGGTGCCGGTGCGCCAAGCCTCGGCATCCCAGTACCGCGAGGAGTCCGAGGTCAGCACCTCGTCGGCGAGGGTCAGCACGCCGTCGGCGTCGAAGCCGAACTCGAACTTCGTGTCGGCGAGGATCAGTCCGTGCGCCTCGGCGGTGGCCGACGCGCGGCGATAGATCTCGAGCGAGGCGTCGCGCAGGGCCGCGGCCGTGTCGGCGCCGACGATCTCGACGGAGCGCTCGAACGTGATGTTCTCGTCGTGCTCGCCCATCGGCGCCTTGAAGGCCGGGGTGTAGAGCGGCTCCGGCAGACGGTCGCCGTCGTTCAGGCCCTCCGGGAGGGGGATGCCGCAGACCGTGCCTTCTGCGCGGTACTCCGCCCACCCCGAGCCCGTGAGGTACCCGCGCACGACGCATTCGATCGGCTGCATGTCGAGCGAGCGGACCAGCATGGCGCGCCCCTGCACGGCATCCGGGATCAACGACACCGGGTCGTCGCCCCGGAGCGCGTGATCGGCGGCCAGATGGTTGGGGATGGAGCGACCCCCGTCGGCGCCGGCGAGCTGGTCGAACCACCAGAGGCTCAGCGTCGTCAGGAGCACGCCCTTGTCGGGGATGCCGGGAGAGAGCACGTGGTCGAACGCGCTCACGCGGTCGCTCGCGACGACGAGGAGGTGCGCCGGGGCTGCGCCTTCGGCCGTGTCGGCGGGGACGTAGAGGTCGCGCACTTTGCCGGAATAGACGTGGCGCCAGCCGGGGAGCTCGAGCGGGGGAGCGGAGGTCACCCGCTCATTATTGCGGGTGCGCGCGCCCGGCACCGGCGCGGATTGTGTCATACCGCTCGCGCGGGCGCCTGCCCCCCGGCCGCGGGGACCCGCCTGACTACCCTCGATGGAATGACCGATGACATCCCCGGACCCGCGGTCGCCATCGACCCCCACGCGGGCAGCAGCCACAAGACCATCCGCGGTTGGGTCTTCTGGCCGGCCGCGGGCATCGCCCTCGCGTTCATCGCCTTCGCGCTGTTCTTCCCCGCGGCCGCAGAAGCCACCTTCGCCTCGGTGCAGACCTTCATCGTGTCGACCTTCAACTGGTACTACGTGCTGATCGCGGCGTTCTTCGTCGCCTTCGCGCTCGCGATGGGCTTCAGTCGCTTCGGCACCATCAAGCTCGGACAGGACGACGACGAGCCGGAATTCTCGACGATCTCGTGGTTCTCTCTCTTGTTCGCCGCCGGGATGGGCATCGGACTGGTCTTCTACGGAGTGAGCGAGCCGCTGAGCCACTTCGTCTCGCCCCGCCCCGGTGTCGAGGGCACTCCCGCCGAGCTCGCGCAACAGGCGATGTCGCAGACCTTCCTGCACTGGGGCGTGCACGCGTGGTCGATCTACGTCGTGCTCGGTCTCGCGCTCGCGTACGCCTTCCACCGCCGTCGCCGGCCGCGCACGATCCGGTGGGCGCTCGAGCCGATCCTCGGTGCGCGTTTGGTCCAGGGCGGATGGGGCAACGCGATCGATGTCGCCGCCCTCGTCGGAACGCTGTTCGGCGTCGCCACCTCGCTCGGCCTGGGCGTCATCCAGATCAGCGCGGGCCTCGACTTCCTCGGCGTCGTGCCTCCCTCGATCATCAGCCAGGCGATCATCATCGGCATCATCACCGGTTTCGTGCTCTTCTCGCTGCTCTCGGGCGTGGGCAAGGGCATGAAGTGGCTGTCGAACATCAACCTCGTGCTCGCCGGGCTTCTCATGCTGTTCCTGCTGTTCGCCGGCCCGACGGAGTTCCTGCTGCGCGATGTGGTCCAGTCGATCGGCAACTACATCCAGAGCTTCGTGGGACTCTCGTTCACCGTCAGCGCCTACGCGGGCGATGACGGTGTCGCGTGGCAGGGCGCCTGGACGGCGTTCTACTGGGGCTGGTGGATCTCGTGGGCGCCCTTCGTCGGGATCTTCATCGCGCGCATCTCGCGGGGTCGCACCGTGCGCGAGTTCGTGGTCGGCGTGATCCTCGTGCCTACGCTCGTCGGCATCCTGTGGTTCACCGTGCTCGGCGGCACCGCGATCTACGGCGAGCTCACGGGCACCGCGTCTTATACGGGGCCTGACGGCTCGGTCGACGTGTCGACGGCGCTGTTCCAGATGCTCGAGAACGTCCCGGCATCCGGAGTGCTGATCGTCGGCTTCCTCATCCTCATCGCGGTGTTCTTCGTGACCTCCGCCGACTCCGGAGCCCTGGTGATGAGCATGATCGCCACCGGCGGCGAAGAGGAGCCCAAGAAGTGGGTTCGCGTGTTCTTCGCCCTCGCCACCGCGGTGATCGCGTTCGCCCTGCTGATCGCGGGCGGTCTGAACGCCCTGCAGACCGCAGCGATCAGTATCGCCCTGCCGTTCAGTCTCGTGCTGCTGGCGATCTGCTGGGCCACGGTCGTGGCGTTCCGTCGCGAGATGAAGGCGTACGACAAGGCCGAGCGGGCGCAGCTGCGCGATGCGATCGGCGAGCACTACGGCCTCGAGGTGGAGGAGCCCAACCAGCGCGGGATCTTCGGCATCCCGGTGCGGTGGCGTCAGCGCCGAGCGGTGACGGCACCGGCAGAGACCCGGACCGAAGTCGACAAGGCTGCTGAGGTGGTCGCGAACGATTCCTCGTCAGCCTGAGCCCCGGCATCCGGGACATGTCCTGAACGCGCCGCGCCCTGACCGGGTGCGGCGCGTTCTGCGTCGGGGCGCAAGCCCTTCGTGCCGACGGGCGCCCCCGAGTTGACTGTCCCCTGCGGACGGGAGCGGGGCGCTTCGAGCCCCCGATGTTCACCCGCGCGAGTTCGCATCCGGCGGCCGGAACGCGTATAGTCCACGTGGACTAGTCGGAACGGACCATGAGGAGGACGGATGCCGGAGACCAGCCGTCTCACCCCGACCGCCGTCATGATCCTCGCGACCCTCCGCGAGGGCGACATGCACCCCTACGAGCTCATGCGTCTGCTCAAAGAGCGCCGCGACGATCGACTCGTCCCGTTGCAGAAGGGGACGATCTACCACACGGTCGCTCGCCTCGAACGTGACGGCCTGCTCGCCGAGGTCGGCGTCGATCGCCACGGCAATCGTCCCGAGCGGACCACCTACACGCTTCTGGATGCCGGGCACCGAGCCGTCGAGGAGTGGGTGCGCGCCGAGCTGCCCCGCATCGATCGACCGGGCGAGTTCCGCGTGGCGCTCTCCGAGGCCCACAACCTCGAGCGCGACGAGGTCGTCGCCCTGCTCGACCGGCGGCGCGCGCTGCTCGAGGAGTGCATCGACGAGTATCGCGCGGGCCTCGAGGAGGCCGCCGCGCGTGAGACCCCCGAGCAATTCCTCATCGAGGTGCGGCGGCAAGCCGTTCTCCTCGATGCCGAACTCGCGTGGCAGGACTCCCTGCGCGCGCGTCTCGCCGATCGCACCCTGCCGTGGGGCGTCGCCGAGATCCCCGAACACATCACGAACAAGCACCGCGTCTCAAGGGAGACATTCGCATGACCGACGCTCGCGCCGCCACCACGGCATCCACCCCCACCGGGTCGCACAAGACCCACGAACGCAGCCCCTGGCCCGCCCTGTGGGCGCTCGTCATCGGGTTCTTCATGATCCTGGTCGACACCACGATCGTCTCTGTCGCGAACCCCGCGATCAAGGCGGCGCTCGACCCGAACACGAGCAACCTCGACAACGTCGTATGGGTCACCAGCGCCTACCTGCTGACCTACGCCGTGCCCCTGCTGATCACCGGCCGCCTCGGCGACCGCTTCGGTCCGAAGAACATCTATCTCACCGGACTGGCGATCTTCACGCTCGCCTCGCTCGCGTGCGGCCTCGCTCCGAGCCTTGAGATGCTGATCGCCGCTCGCGCCGTGCAGGGACTCGGCGCCGCCCTGATGACGCCGCAGACCATGGCCGTCATCACCCGCACGTTCCCGCCGCAGAACCGCGGC
This sequence comes from Microbacterium sp., assembly GCA_029239635.1. GTDB lineage: Bacteria > Actinomycetota > Actinomycetes > Actinomycetales > Microbacteriaceae > Microbacterium. The sequence goes on from JARBUN010000032.1 coordinate 9,002, forward strand.
GCGGCCATGGGGCTGTGGGGCGCCACCGCCGGTGTCGCGACCCTCGTCGGTCCGCTCGCGGGCGGTCTGCTCGTCGACGGTCTCGGCTGGGAATGGATCTTCTTCATCAACATCCCCGTCGGCATCATCGGCTTCGTCGCCGCGGTGATCCTCGTCCCGCAGCTGCCGCGCACCGCGCACAAGTTCGACATCCTCGGCGTCGTGCTCAGCGCGATCGGCCTGTTCCTCATCGTCTTCGGGCTGCAGGAGGGGGAGCACTACTCGTGGGCGGCGTGGATCTGGGGCATGGTCGCCGCGGGGGTCGTCGTCATGGGGGTGTTCATCTGGACGCAGGCGCGCAGCAAGGGGGAGCCCCTCGTGCCGCTCGACCTCTTCCGCGATCGCAACTTCTCCGTCGCGAACCTCGCGATCGCCGCGGTCGGCTTCACCGTGACGAGCATGGCGCTGCCGCAGATGTTCTACCTGCAGCTCGCTCGCGGACTCACCCCCACCGAATCGGCGCTGCTGCTCATCCCGCTCGCGATCCTCTCCGGGGTGCTCGCTCCGTTCGCGGGCAAGCTCCTCGACCGCACCGACCCGCGCTTCCTCCTCGTGCCGGGCCTCCTGCTCGTGGGCGGCGCGCTCGGCATCTACGTCGCGCTGATCCTGGGCGACGCCCCAATCTGGGCGTTCCTCATCCCCGCGGCGCTGATGGGCGTCGGTAACGCCGGGATGTGGGGTCCGCTCGCGACCACCGCGACCCGGAACCTCCCGCCCCGTCAGGCGGGTGCCGGTGCCGGCATCTACAACACGACCCGGACCGTCGGATCGGTCATCGGCTCGGCATCCATCGCCGCATTCATGCAGGCGCGCCTCGAGGCCAACCTGCCCGGAGCGGCGGATGCCTCGGCGAGCTTCGGCGGCGGAACGCTCCCGCCGCAGGTCGTCACCGGGTTCTCGCAGGCCATGGGGCAATCGCTGACGCTGCCGATCGTCGTGATCGGCGTGGGTCTCATCGCCGTGCTGTTCATGCGTCGGCCGTCGGTGATCCGCCCGCACGGCGCGCCCCGCGACGCGGCTCCCGCGGCGCCGGCGCAGGCTGCCCCGGCGGCCGCGGGCGAATAGCATCCGGATCGACGGACGCCGCCGCTTCCTTCGGGAGGCGGCGGCGTCTGTCAGCGCGTGGCGGTGAGCTGTACGGACGGCGGATGGTCGGATAACCTACCTTTCGTTTCGTGGCTGCCGCGCCGCCCCGATATCCGACAGGGCGCGGCGCGAGCCCGCTAGCCGCGCCCTGAGAGGCGGTGAGGACGCCCGTGCCCATCTTCGAGTCGAGGCGGACGCCTGAAGGGCGCCACGCTCTGTCCGCCCAGACGCAACTCCCGTTCTTCCTCGGGCTCGTGTACGTGGCGATCGTGGTGGCGGTCGTGGAGCCTCCCATCCTGGCGATGCCCGTCTCGATCGCCGGGTTCGGCGTCGGCGTCGCGGCGACGGTGCTCGCGATGTTCTTCCCGTGGGAGAGGGTCGCGCCGGTGGCGAACATCGTCGTCGCGGCCCTCGACGTCGTTGCGGTGACGCTCATCCGCGCCGAGGTCACGCACGTGCTGTCGGGGGTGATCCTGTTGGCGATCTTCCCCATGGTGTGGGCGGCCTATTCGTTCGGGTGGGCGGGACTCGCCCTCGTCGTGGTCGGCTCCATCGCGATGCTGGTGTTCCGATTCCTCTACGACGGCGCGGCGCCGCAGACCTTCGCGGAGTGGGCGAACGTGACGAGCCTGCCCCTCGTGATGCTCGCGCTGGCCGTCATGGGCTTTCTCGCCGCGCGTCGACACGGCCGCCGCGGACGCCAGCTCTCCCGGGCGAATCGGGCGCAGTCTGAAGCCCTCGCGGATGCGCGGGATGCCGAGGCGCTCGTGGTCGGCATCCTCGACACGGTCGCCGCGGGCGTCGCCTTCTACGACGAGGAGGGACGCCTCGAGGTGGCGAACGCGGCGGCCCACCAGATGGCCCACGCGTCGGGGTTCCGTCTCGATGCCCCTCCCTACGCCGGGGAGAACGTGATCGCCGCCGACCGCGTGACGCGTCTCGCACCCGACGAGCAGTTCATTCCGCGGGCGCTGCGGGGCGAGGTCATCCGCGGCCACCTCGCCTGGATCGGTCCCCCCGAGGCGCAGATGGCCGTTCTCGCCTCCTCGAACCAGCTGCGTCGGCAGGACGGCTCCGTGCAGGGCACGGTGGTCGTCGCGCACGACGTGACCGAACTGGCCGACGCGATCGAGGTGCGCGAGCAGTTCCTCCGGACGGTCTCGCACGAGCTGCGCACGCCGCTCACGAGCGTCACGGGCTTCCTGTCCCTCATCGACGACGCCGTCGGACCGCACGATCCGAAGCTGCGCACCTATGTCGACGTGGTCAATCGTCGCGCTGCCGATCTCCTCGATCGGATCGAGGACCTCGTCTCGGCGACGCGCGTCGACGGGGCGCTGCGCCTGTGCATCGTCGACATCCGGCAGATCGTGGATGCCGCGGCGCGGCGCGTCAGCACGCTCGCCGAGCAGCAGTCCACGCCCGTGCGGGTGACGGGCGCATCCGACGCGCGCGCCCGCGGCGACCGCGAGAAGCTCGAGAACGTCATCGCCGAACTGCTGACGAACGCCGTGAAGTTCGGCGAACCCGAGACCCCGGTCACCGTGACCTGCGACCGGGACGACGACCGTGTGCGCGTGAGCGTCGCGAACGACGGCCCGGGGCTCTCCCACGCCGAGCTGCGTCGGGTCTTCGACCGCTTCTACCGCACCGCGCATGCGCGTTCCCGCGCGGTGCAGGGGTTCGGGCTGGGACTCAGCCGGGTGCGCGCGATCGTCCACGCGCACGAGGGGCATATCCACATCGAGAGCGCCCCCGGCGCGCGTACGACGGTGACGGTGGACCTCCCCGCCGCCGCGCCGACGGCGGCGTCCTGAGCCTCAGCGCCGCTCCGGCGTCGGCGAGCGCCTCTGAAATCGTCTAGTCAGCCCTCTGTCGAAAAGTGGCATGATCCTGCCGATCGGCGAGAAGCGTCCTGTTGGCGGGACTTGTCGTGTGCGTAAGCTGTCGTAATTCATCTATACGTGTGTATAGTCAAAGACGGGATAGGGACGACGCTCACCCCGCCCGCGTTCCTCGCCTCGCCTCTCGAAGGAGTCATCCATGACCGCTCCCGCCGTCGCCGTCCGCCCCTCTTCCGCGCCCTCCTCGCGCCTCTCGTGGCCCCGGGCCGCCGGCATCCTGATCCTCACCGGAGGGGTGCTGCTGACCGCGGCCACCGCTCTCGAGATCGGAACCGACGTGTCCACGGAGGCGGGGCCCGCGACGGCGTTCTGGGTGCTGTTCCTCGCCAGCACCGTCGCCCATGTCGCGGCGATGTTCCCGCTCGCCCTCGGCCGCGGTGACGGTCAGGGCGCGGTCCGCTCCTCGCTCATCGGCAGGATCGCCCTGCTCGGCTTCGCTGCCTTCTTCCTCGCGAACCAGAGCATGTACCTGCTCGCGGCGTACCTCCTGCCCACGGCCGAGCCGACGGCGGGCGCGTCGGCGTTCCTGTTCGGCATGAGCGCGGTGCAGGGCGTGCTTCTGCTGGTCGGCGGTATCGCCATCGTCCGGGCCCGCGCGCTGACCGGCGCGGCCCGCTGGGCGATCCTCGTGCTCTCGATCATCGGCTTCGCACTCGGCGCCGTCATCAACGCCAGCTCGATCGAGGCGCTGACCGACACGATGTACTTCGTCTCCACCGGTGCGCAGATCGTCGCGGGGGTCCTCATCGCCCGGGCCGGCGTCGCCGCAGCGAAGTAGCGTGTGGGACGTGCCCCGCAGCTATCAGTCTCCCAAGCGACAGGCCGAGGCCGCCGCCACGCGTGCGAACATCGTCGACACGGCGGGCCGACTCTTCGTCCGCGACGGCTACGTCGCCACCTCGATCAAGGCCATCGCGGCCGAGGCGGGGGTCTCGATCCCGACGGTCCACCTGAACGGTCCGAAGCACGCTCTGCTCATCGCCGCCTTCGAGCGGACCTTCGCGGGTGACGAGGGGCGGCACTCGCTGACCGAGCGACCCGAGCTCATCGAGATCATGAGCGAGCCCGACACCGATGCGGCGATCTCGCGATACGTCGACTTCCTCATCGAGGCCAACCGGCGCTCCGCGGCGATCGTGCGGGCGATGCTCGCCGCCGCCGACAGTGACGCAGAGGTGCGCTCCGCGTACCTCGACCTCGAGATGCGCCGTCACCGCGACATGACGATCGCTGCCGGCTGGTTCCTGCAGCGCGAGCGCATCCGCGTCGACCAGGTCGCCCTCGCCGCCGACGTTCTCGGCCTCATCACCGGCCCGGATCCGTGGACGTACTTCACCGTCACCCGCGGCTGGGACGCCGCCGCCTACCGGTCGTGGCTGACGGCTCAGCTCATCCATCTCTCCGACAACCTCGCGTAGACCTTCCGCTGCCCGCGGGGTCCCGTCATCGAAAGACACCGACCATGACCCGTTCCGCCCTCTTGTGCAGCATGCCCGCCGTCGGCCACGTCGGTCCGCTCCTCGTCGTCGCCACCGAGCTGCAGCGTCGGGGGTGGAGTGTCCGCCTCCTCACCGGGGCGAACTACCGCGCGATGGTCGAGAGGGCCGGCATCCCGTTCCTCCCTCTGCCGCCCGAGGCCGACACCCTCGACGGCGTCGGCGCCGGCGAGGAGGAACGCGACCGCGGGCTCGCGACCATCAATCGCGGTGTCGAGCGGGCGTTCGTCGAACCGGCGGCCCCGGCCGCCGCCGCGCTCGAGAACATCCTCCGCGATGAGCCGGCCGATGTCGTGCTGCACGACATGACGTTCCTCGGCGTGCAGACGCTCTTCTCCCGCCCGTCGTCGCAGCGTCCCCTCACGGTCATGTGCGGCATCGGGCCGGCAGGATTCTCCAGCCGCGACACCGCGCCCTACGGTCTTGGCATCACGCCGCTTCGGCGCCCGCTGCTCAATCGCCTGCGCAACCGGGTGCTCGGCGTCACGGCGAAGGCGGTGCTGCGGCCGGTGCACCGGTCGCTCGACCTCTTCCTCGCCGGTGTCGGCGCGCCCGCGCTCGACGGGGCGTTCTTCATGGATGTCCTCTCGCGCAGCGACCTGCTCGCGCAGTTCACGGTGGAGGAGTTCGAGTACCCCCGCAGCGACGCTCCCTCCCACCTGCGCTTCTACGGACCCATGGCCACCGCCGCCGCGCAACCGACGCCCGCTCCGGCGTGGTTCGACGATCTCGACCCCGCCCTGCCCCTCGTGCACGTCACGCAGGGCACCGTCGCCAACACCGACTACAGCGAGGTGATCGAGCCGACGCTGACGGCGCTGGCCGACCTGCCCGTCCAGGTGGCCGTGACCACCGGCGGCCGCGACGTCGAGAGCCTGCCGCCTCTTCCCTCCCGCGCGTTCGCCGCGCGCTACCTGCCCTACGACGAGCTCCTCGCCCGCACGAGCGTGCTCGTGACCAACGGCGGATACGGCGGGCTCCACCACGCGATGCGGCACGGCGTCCCGATCGTGATCGCGGGCGACTCCGAAGACAAGGTCGAGACCTCGGCGCGCGTCCAGCACGCCGGGGTCGGCGTGAACCTGCGCACGGGTCGTCCGACCCCGGATGCCATCCGCTCGGCGGTTCAGCGGATCCTCGCGGATCCCGGCTACGCGGCCCGCGCGCGCCTCATCGGCGAGAAGATCGCGCTCGCGTCCGGGGCAGCGGGGCTGGTGGACGACGTGGAGGCGATGCTCGCCGCCCGCGGCTGACGTCTACGCGCGCGGCGGCGCGGTCGACCCGCGGACGATCAGCTCCGACGGGAGCACCGCGGTCTCCTCGGGTGCGGTCCCGGCCATCGACTGCAGCAGCAGCTCCACCGCGAGAGCACCCGACCGTGCGATCGGCATCCGGACCGTGGTGAGGCTCGGGGTGACGGCGCCGGCGAGCTCGATGTCATCGATCCCGACGATGCTCACGTCGTCGGGGCACACCCGGCCGAGCTCGCCCATGCCGGCCTCCAGGCCGAGCGCGACGAGGTCGTTGTAGGCGATCACGGCGGTGGCCCCGCTGGCGATGGCCGCGGCGGCGCTGGCTCGGCCGCCCTGAATCGACGCGGCGTGGTTGCTCAGGCGGGTGAGGCGGATGCCGAATCGTTCGCACGCGCGCGCGACGGTGTGCGCGCGCTGGTCGTCGGCCCACGAGCCGTGCGGGCCGGAGGCGTACGCGAGGTGCGTGTGGCCGAGGGCGGCGAGGTGTTCGACCGCTTGGCTCGGGCCCCGCTCGGCATCCATGATCACGCAGACGGCTCCGGGGATGAGGCGGTTGATCACCACGTGCGGGGTGTCGCCGATCAGCGCGAGCACGTCCGCCTCGGGAAGGCGCGGGGAGCACAGCAGCAGACCGTCGGCCTTGCCGGCGAGTTCGATGGACTCGCGCTCGCGCCGCAGGTCTTCGTCCGCGTCGTAGAGCACGATCCGGTGGCGGCCGTGCCACGCCTGCCCCTGGATGGCCTTGAGAAGGGTCGCGTAGACGGGGTTGGCGGCATCCGGAACGAGGACCGCGATCGTTCGCGCGCCGGTCGCCACCGGTGAGGCGGCGTAGCCGAGTTCGGCGGCGGCGACGCGCACGCGCTCGAGCGTCGCCGGCGCGAGGCGGTCGGGCTCGCCGAAAGCGCGCGAAGCCGTGGCGATCGAGACCCCGGCGTGCCGGGCCACGTCGGTGAGAGTCGCCGCCATTCGTGCTCCTTCGTACTGTCGTCCCATCTTCGTGCATGCGGGCCTGAAAATAGTTGACAAGTTTGTACAAACACATCACACTGCTTGTATGCCGATCATCGACGATCCCTCCGGGCCGACCGCGCGCCTGCGCCGCGCCTCCTCGCCGGTCGCCCTTCCGCCCGCGCCGGGCGGCGCGGGCATCCTCCACCTCGGTCTCGGCAGCTTCCACCGCGCGCACCAGGCGGTCTACACCGCCGCCGCCCTGCACGCCGAGGGCGGCGACTGGGGCATCGTCGGCGTCGCCTCCCGCTCGCGTCGCGTCGTCGACGCCCTGCACGCGCAGGATCACCTCTACGCCGTCGCCACGGTCTCGCCCGAGGGGACGACGCTCGCGATTCCCGGCGTCCACACCGACTCGTACGTCGCCGCCGACGACCCCGCTCGCGTCGTCGCCGACCTCGCCGACCCGTCGATCCGCGTCGTCACGCTCACGGTGACCGAGAACGGCTACAGCTTCTCGTCGTCGACGCAGCACCTCGACGTGACCGATCCTCGCGTGCAGGCCGACCTGCGGGGCGGTGCGCCGACCTCGACGATCGGTCAGCTCGCCCGAGGCCTGCAGGCGCGCGCTGCGGCCGGCGGCGCCCCCCTCTCGATCCTGAGCTGCGACAACCTCCTGTCGAACGGCTCGCACACAGAGAAGCTCGTCCGCGAGTTCCTTCAGGAGATTCCGGATGCCGAGGGCGCCGACGTCCTGTCCTACCTCGACCGCGCCGTGACGTTCCCGTCGAGCATGGTCGACCGCATCGTCCCCTCGACCACCGTCGAGCTCACCGACCGCGTCGCCGGACTCCTCGGCGTACGCGACGACGTTCCCGTGCCGGCCGAGCCCTTCACGATGTGGGCCATCGAGGACCGCTTCGCCGCGGGCCGCCCCGCGTGGGAGGCCGGTGGCGCGGTGTTCACCGACGAGGTCGGCGCCTACGAGCAGCTCAAGGTGCGCCTGCTCAACGGCACCCACTCGCTCATCGCCTACCTCGGCGCGCTGCGGGGGGTTCCGACGATCCCGGATGCCATCGCCCTGGCCGACATCGAGGCCGCGGCCGCGGTCGTCCTGCGCGGCGAGTACGAGCCCTCGGTCACCGCTCCCGTCGGCGTCGACATCGAGCAGTACGAGCGCGAGCTGTTCGCCCGCTGGGGCAACAGCGCGTTGGGACACCGCACGAGCCAGGTGGGCTCGGACGGATCGGTCAAACTCGGCCAGCGCATTCCCGGTCCGATCGCCCACGCTCTCGACCGCGGCGAGTTCCCGCACCTGATCGCGCTCACGGTGGCCGCCTACCTCGCCTGCGTCGCCCCGCCGGCCGGCTTCGACCCCGGCCCCCACGCCGCGGCCATGACCGACCCCGCGCGCGAGCGGCTCACCGCCGTCCCCACGCGCGGCGGGCGAGACCTCGCGCACCGCGCGGTCGTCGACCTGCGGCTGTTCGGCGACGATGTCGCTCATCGCACCGCCTTCGTCGACCGGGTTGGCGACCTCGTCGACACCATCGTGCAGCGCGGTGTCGAGAGCGCGATCGCCGACAGCCTCGCCGCTGCCGGCAGCCTCGCGCACCCCGCGCCCTGACCCCCGGCCCCGACCACCCGGCGCTCCCCGAGCGCTCCACCACCCGGCGCTCCCGAAGCGCGAGACGACAGGAAAGAGACGCGATGAAGCTCCTCGCGATCCACGGCGCGGAAGACATCCGCTGGGAAGACCGCCCGACGCCCGAGCCGGGTCAGGGCGAGGTGCGCCTGCGCGTGCGCTACGTCGGCATCTGCGGGTCCGACCTGCACTACTACTTCCACGGCAAGAACGGCGAGTACGCCGTGCGGGAGCCCCTGACGCCGGGTCACGAGCTCTCCGCCGAGGTCGACCTCGACCCCTCGGGCCGCCTCGCGCCGGGAACTCCGGTCACCGTCCACCCGGCACGCTTCGGGCCCTCCGTGCCGGGCCTCGAGGATCGCCCGCACCTGCGCGCGGGAGGCGACTACCTGGGCAGCGCCGCAGGCTTCCCGCACCGCCAGGGCGGAGCCGCTGAGATGCTCCTCGTCGAAGAGCACATGATCCGCGTCCTCCCCGAGGGGCTTCCCCTCGAGCGCGCCGCGCTCGCGGAGCCCCTGGCCGTCGCGATCCACGCCGTCGGCCTCGCGGGAGATCTCACGGGCAAGCGCGCCCTCGTCATCGGCGCCGGGCCCATCGGTCTGCTCGTCGTCGCCGCGGCCGGCAACGCGGGCGCCGCGGTCGTGGGCGCCAGCGATGTCCGGCCCGAGCCCCTCCATCGGGCGCGCGCGCTCGGCGCGTCCGAGACGTTCCTCGTCGGCACCGACGCGATCGACCCGGAGTCGTTCGACGTCGTCTTCGAGTGCTCGGGAGTCGGCGTCGCCCTCACCCAGGCCGTCCGCGCGGCCCGCCGCGCCGGCACCGTCGTGCAGGTCGGCATGCTCCCCGACGCCGAGATCGGGGTGAACCTCGCCCCGATGCTGGCGAAGGAGCTGACCGTCCGCGGCGCGTTCCGCTTCTCGACCGAGATCGACGACGCGATCGCCCTGCTGGCCTCCACCGAGGCCCTCGACGCGGTCGTCTCGCACGTCCTTCCCGCGACCGACGCGGTGACCGCGTTCGCCACGGCGCGCGACTCCTCGGCATCCGCGAAAGTCCTTCTCTCCCTCTGAGAACCCCGTCACTGCATCACCCGTCATCACTACGAAGGAGTAATCCGATGAGCAGTTCTTCCGCCCCCGGCGTCGAGGCGTCGTCGACGCCCGTCGCCAAACGGTCCGTCGGCGACCTCGCCCGCGCCGCCGTCTCGGGCTGGCTCGGCACCGCGCTGGAGTTCATGGACTTCCAGCTCTACTCGCTGGCCGCCGCCCTCGTGTTCAGCCAGATCTTCTTCGCCGGAGGGGATGCCGCGATGGCGGTCGTCCTCGCGATGGCGACCTACGGTGTGGGCTACGTCGCCCGTCCCGTCGGCGCCTTCTTCTTCGCCCGCATCGGCGACAAGATCGGCCGCAAGCAGGTGCTGTTCTACACGATCCTGCTCATGGGAGCGGCGACGACCCTGATCGGCGTGCTGCCCACGTACGACCAGGTCGGCATCCTCGCCCCGATCCTGCTGGTGATCCTGCGTCTGGCCCAGGGCTTCGGCGCGGGAGCGGAGATCTCGGGCGCGGGCGTCATGCTCGCCGAGTACGCCCCCGACAACCGCCGCGGGGTCGTCGCCTCGCTCGTCGCGCTCGGGACCAACTGCGGCACGCTGTTCGCGTCCGGCATCTGGGCGATCCTGCTCGCCGTGATGATGGAGAGCGACGTCATCGCGTGGGGCTGGCGTATCCCCTTCATCGGCAGCGCGATCATCATGCTCTTCGCCCTGTGGGTGCGCTTCAACCTCAAGGAGAGCCCCGTCTTCGAGGAGCGCACCGACGTCGTCGACGGCAAGGCGCTCTCGCGCGCCGAGCTGCACAAGGTCGCCACCGAGACCAACGACATCCGCACGCTCGAGTCGCTGCAGAAGAAGCCGCTCAAGGCCGTGCTCGTGTCGTTCTTCCTGCGCTTCGGTCAGGCCGGCAACTCCGGCATCGTGCAGACCTACCTCATCTCGTTCATCACGATCACCCTCGCGATCTCGAAGGAGGTCGGTCCCGAGATCGTCATCGTCTCGTCGCTGATCGGTTTCGTCACGATCCCCGTCGTCGGTTTCCTCGGCGACAAGTTCGGCCGCCGCCGCATGTACATCGTCATGTCCGCGCTGTCGCTGCTGCTCATCGTCCCGACGCTGCTGCTGATCAACTCCCGCGAGGTCGCCTGGATCTTCGTCGGCTACGCGTTGATCCACAACATCTCGGTGCTGGGCCTGGCATCCATGGAGAACATCTCGATCCCCGAGATCTTCGGCGCCCGCAACCGGTACACCCTCACCGCCGTCGTCCGCGAGATCGCGGCGATCATCGCCACCGGTATCGGCCCCGTCGTCGCCGCCGCGTGGGTGGCCGCTGCCACGGGCAGCATCGTCCCGATCATGGTGCTCATGGGGGTCTTCACCGCCTCGGCCCTGGTCGCCGCGATCGTCGCCCCCGAGTGGACCGGTCGCGATCTGCGGGATCCCCGCCCCGCGATGTGATCCCCCCGGGGCCCTCGGGGCCCGCACTCCCTCTCCCTCTCGACAGGAAAGACCCTCATGAGCATCGCCTCCGTCGACGTCATCGTCACCAGCCCCGGCCGCAACTTCGTCACCCTCAAGGTCACCACGAGCGACGGGGTCGTGGGGTGGGGGGATGCCACCCTCAACGGCCGCGAGCTGTCGGTGGCGTCGTACCTCTCCGACCACCTCGCGTCGATGCTGATCGGCCGCGACGAGGACCGCATCGAAGACACCTGGCAGTACCTCTACCGCGGGGCGTACTGGCGCCGCGGACCGGTGACCATGGCCGCGATCGCCGCGGTCGACATGGCGCTGTGGGACATCAAGGCGAAGAAGGCCGGGATGCCGCTGTACCAGCTGCTCGGCGGCGCCAGCCGCGACGGCGTGCGCGTCTACGCCCACGCCTCGGGCACCGACTTCGAAGCCCTCTCGAACGCGATCACCGGGTACCGGGAGCTCGGTTTCACCGCCGTGCGCGTGCAGACCGGGGTCCCCGGACTCGGGCAGATCTACGGCGTCTCGGCCGCCGGCCCCGGCGTGCGCTACGACTACGAGCCGGCGAAGCGCTCCGGCGACCGTCCGGCCGAGGAGACCTGGGACACCCGCCAGTACCTCAACCACATGCCCGGGGTCTTCTCGAGGATCCGCGAGGAGTTCGGCACCGACCTGCGCCTCCTCCACGACGGTCATCACCGCATGACCCCGATCGAGGCCGCGCGCTTCGCGAAGGACGTCGAGCCCTACGACCTGTTCTGGCTCGAGGACGCCACCCCCGGCGAGGACCAGACGGCGCTGCGCCTCATCCGCCAGCACTCCACGACGCCGCTCGCCATCGGCGAGGTGTTCAACACGGTGTACGACTACCAGACGCTCATCACCGAGCGCCTCATCGACTACGTCCGCTCCGCCGTCACCCACACCGGCGGCATCACCGCGATGAAGAAGCTGCTCGACTTCGCCGCGATCTACGGCATCCGCTCCGGCATCCACGGTCCGACCGACATCTCGCCCGTCGGCATGGCGGCGGCCCTGCACCTCGACCTCGCGATCCACAACTTCGGCATCCAGGAGTACATGCCGCACAACGAGCAGACGCTCGAGGTGTTCCAGACCTCCTTCACCTTCGACCGGGGCTTCCTGCACCCCGGCGACCAGCCCGGTCTCGGCGTGGAGCTCGACGAGGAGGCCGCCGGCGCGTTCGAGTACACCAAGGCCTACCTGCCGGTGAACCGCCTGCTCGATGGGACCGTCCATGACTGGTGAGCTGCCGTCCCGCACCGTCTCGTCGAAGCTCGTCGTCGTCGCCCGCGCGTCCGCGGCGTCGGACTACGCACCGGTGCTCGCCGCCCTCGCCGAGGCGGGCGTGCAGAGCGTCGAGCTGACCCTCACCACCCCGGGCACCTTCGACGCCTTCGCCGACCTGCGCGCGTCCTTCGACGGCGACCTCGGCATCGGCACGGTCACGAACCTCGCCCAGCTCGAACGCGCGATCGAGGTGGGCGCCGACTACGTCGTGACGCCGATCACCTCTCCGGTCCTCGTCGAACGCGCGGTGGAGGCCGGGATGCCGATCGTCCCCGGCGGCCTCACCCCGACCGAGCTGTTCGCCTCGTGGTCGGCGGGCGCCTCCGCGGTCAAGGTCTTCCCGGCCGGACAG
>JARBUN010000033.1 GCA_029239635.1 Microbacterium sp.
CGCCCGCACCCACAAGGAGGAAGACATGCGACGACGCATTCTCGCCACAGCAGTAGCAGCCACCGGCATCCTGGCCCTCTCCGCCTGCAGCGGCGGAGGCGCGGGAGGAGGCGGCATGGACGCACGCGGACCCATCACCATCTGGTACTCCAACAACGACGCGGAGATCGCCTGGGGCGAGCAGATGGTGCAGGCCTGGAACGCCGACCACCCCGATCAGCAGGTCACGGCGCAGGAGATCCCCGCCGGCTCGTCGAGCGAAGAGGTCATCGGCGCCGCGATCACCGCGGGAAACGCCCCGTGCCTGATCTTCAACACCTCACCGGCGGCGGTTCCGGGCTTCCAGAAGCAGGGCGGCCTCGTGAACCTGTCGGACTTCCCCGACGGCGAGCAGTACATTACCGACCGCAGCGGCGATCTCGCCGACCAGTACCGCTCCGACGACGGCGGCTTCTACCAGCTGCCGTGGAAGAGCAACCCGGTCATGATCTTCTACAACAAGGACCTCTTCGCGAAGGCCGGACTCGACCCCGAGAACCCTCAGCTCTCGACGTACGACGAATTCCTGGCCGCGGCGCAGAAGCTCAAGGCGGCGGGCGTCTCGGACTACGCCATCAACCCGGCACCCACCAGCGAGTTCTTCCAGTCGTGGTTCGACTTCTACCCGCTGTACGCCGCGCAGACCGGCGGCAAGCAGCTCGTCGAGGACGGCAAGGCGACGTTCGACGATGCCGACGGTGAAGCCGTCGCCGACTTCTGGCGCACGATCTACGCCGACCAGCTAGCCGGCAACGAGCAGTACCAGGGCGACGCGTTCGCCGACGGGAAGGCCGCGATGGCGATCGTTGGTCCCTGGGCGGTCTCCGTCTACAAGGACAAGGTGAACTGGGGCGCCGTTCCCGTCCCGACCGCGAAGGGCGTCGCCGCCGACCAGACCTGGACCTTCAGCGACGCCAAGAACGTGGGTCTCTTCACCGCGTGCGAGAACAAGGCGACCGCGTGGGACGTGCTGAAGTTCGCCACGAGCGAGGAGCAGGACGGCGCCTGGCTGAACGAGACGGGCCAGATGCCGCTGCGCAAGGACCTGACGAGCACCTACGCCGACTACTTCCAGGCCAACCCCGCGTACGAGCAGTTCGGCGACCAGGCCGCGCGCACCGTCGAGGTGCCCAACGTGCAGAACTCGGTCGAGATCTGGCAGACGTTCCGCGACGGGTACTCGAAGGCCGTGATCTTCGGCGAGGGCGATGTGAAGAGCTTCCTGTCGGATGCCCAGACCCGGATCGACCAGCTCGCGGCGGGGAAGTGACATGACCGTCGATCTCGCCGGCACGACGGGCCGCACCGGGGGAGACCCCGGCCGGTCCGGTCGTGCCGGGGGAGAGACGGATGCCGGGAAGAAGCGTCGCCGGCCGTTCGGGGCGCAGCCGCTCGGCATCCTGTTCTCCGCTCCGTACCTGATCTTCGTCGGGGTGGTCTTCGCCTACCCCGTGATCTTCGCGGTGTGGATGTCGTTCCACGACTACTTCTTCACCGCGCCCGGTGCGCAGGTCGACCGGCCGTTCGTCGGGTTCGACAACTACGTCACCGCCCTGACGGATCCCGATGTCTGGCGCTCCTTCGGCAACGTCGGGGTCTTCCTCCTCATCAACGTGCCGCTGACGGTCGTGCTGTCGATCGTTCTGGCCACGGCGCTGGACCGCGTGGTGCGCGCCCGGACGTTCTTCCGTGTCGCGTTCTACGTGCCGTACGTCACGGCATCCGTCGCCGTCGTCGCCGTGTGGCTGTTCCTGTTCTCCAACACGGGGCTGATCAACAACGTGCTCGGCCCGCTGGCTCCGACCCCGTCGTGGCTGGTCAACTCGGCCCTCGCCATGCCCACCATTGCGCTGTTCGTCACCTGGAAGGGCTTGGGGTTCTACATCCTGCTCTACCTCGCGGCGCTGCAGAACGTGCAGAAGGAGCTCTACGAGTCGGTCGCCGTCGACGGGGGAGGGCGTCTCCGCCAGTTCTTCTCGGTGACCGTTCCGGGCGTGCGACCGGCGACGTTCCTCGTCGTGCTGCTGTCGACGATCACGGGAGCCAACCTCTTCACCGAGCCCTACCTGCTCACGAACGGCGGCGGACCCAACGGCGCCTCCACGTCCCCCGTGCTCTTGATCTACCAGAAGGGCATCGAGCAGCAGAACCCCGACGTGGCCGCGGCCATCGGTGTGGTGCTCATCATCTTCGTGCTCGTCGTCGCGCTGCTGCAGCGCCGGTTCGTCGGAAGGGAGGAATCGTGAAAAGCAAAGTCGTCACCTACGGCGTCTTGACCCTGGGCGCGCTCGCGTTCCTCTTCCCCTTCTATTACATGGTCGTCGGATCGCTGCAGACGAACCCCGACCCCTCGATCGCGGGGGCCTTCCCGCACCCCTCGAACCTGACGACGGAGAACTACACCGCGATCGACGGACGGATCAACCTTCTGCAGGGGCTGGCGAACTCGGGCATCTTCACCGGCGGCGTGATCCTCGGCACCCTCGTCTTCGGAGTGCTCGCCGGGTACGCACTGGCGGTGCTGAAGTGGCGGGGCCGGTCGGCGACCTTCGCGCTCGTCCTCCTCGTCCAGGTCGTGCCGTTCCAGCTGCTGATGATCCCCCTGTACGTGATGATCGCGCGCGACTACGGCCTCAGCGACAGCTACCTCGGAATGATCCTGCCGTTCTTCATCAACTCCACGGCGGTCGTGATCTTCCGGCAGTACTTCCTGCAGCTGCCGAAGGAGCTGTTCGACGCCGCCCGCATCGACGGGGCGGGGGAGCTCCGTCTGCTGTGGAGCGTCGCCCTCCCGCTGGTGCGCCCGGCGCTCCTCACCGCGGTGCTGCTGACGTTCATCGGGCCGTGGAACGAGTTCCTCTGGCCGTTCCTCATCACCAAGGACGCGTCGATGCAGCCGCTGGCCGTCTCGCTCGCGAACTTCATCTCCACCATCGCGGCCTCCACCACCAACCCCTTCGGCGCGATGATGGCCGGCGCCGTGGTGCTGGCCGCCCCCGCGGTAGCGCTGTTCCTGATCTTCCAGCGCTACTTCACCTCGAACGACCTCGGATCCGGAGTGAAAGGATGACAATGACCCCCGAATCCCCCGTCCCCTACCGCCTCACGCGCGTCGGGGTGGTGATGACGCCCGAGCCCGGCAACGCCGACGAGGCCGAGGGCGTGCTCAACCCGGCATCCGGTCGCGGGCCCGACGGCGAGCTCTACCTGCTCCCGCGTCTCGTGGCCGAGGGCAACGTCTCGCGCGTGGGCCTCGCCCGCGTCGTCGTCGAGGCGGGCGTCCCCGTCTCGGTCGAGCGCGAAGGCGTCGTGCTGCAGCCCGACCGCGGCTGGGAGCGCGGTGCCGACAACGCCGGCACCGAGGATCCGCGCACGACGTGGATCGACGCTCTGGGCCTGCACGTCATGACGTACGTCGCGTACGGCCCGCTCGGCCCCCGCACGGCCGTCGCCGTGTCGGAAGACCTGCGCGAGTGGAAGCGGCTCGGCCCGGTGCTGTTCCGCTACCAGGACGACCTCGACATGGACCTCAACCTGTTCCACAACAAGGACACGGTGTTCTTCCCCGAGCCGGTCACGGCGCCCGACGGCACCGAGGCCCTCGCGGTGCTGCACCGCCCCATGTGGGACCTGGGAGAGACCAAGCCCGGTCAGGGCGTGCGGGTGCCGGCGGGCGTCGAGGACGAGCGGCAGTCGATCTGGATCAGCTACGTGCCGTTGGCATCCGTCCGAGACGATCTGGCGAATCTCGCGCTGTGGGAACAGCACCACTTCGTCGCGGGGCCCCGGTTCCCCTTCGAAGAGGTCAAGATCGGGGGCGGCCCGCCGCCCCTGCGCATCCCCGAGGGCTGGCTCGTGCTGCACCACGGGGTGACCGGCGTGATAGACAGCGCCTTCTCGCAGCAGCAGAAGGTGAACTACGCCGCCGGAGCGTTGATCCTGGATGCCGCCGACCCCCGCCGCGTGATCGCCCGCACGTCCGAGCCGCTCCTCGCCCCCGAGACCGACGACGAGCGCAGCGGCATCGTGCCCAACGTCGTGTTCCCGACCGCGATCGAGGAGATCGACGGCCGCCACTTCGTGTTCTACGGCATGGCTGACTCCAAGATCGGCGTCGCCCTGCTCGAGCGCACCGATTGAATCCCCGCGCCGCGCTCGACGCCGTGACGGCTCGGGCGCGGCGTGGACACCCCTCGAAAGGACCCCCCTCCCCATGAACGCACGATGGAGTGCGCGCATCGCTGCGGTGCTCGGCGCGATCGCGCTGGCGGTGCCGCTGACCGCGGTGCCGGCGTCGGCGCAGGCCCCCGCGTCCGCGCCGCTGACGAACCTCGACCACCTCGACTTCCTGCTCGGCGAGGCGACCCCGTCCGCGCCTGTCGCCGGCCACACGACCTATCGTCTCGACGAGGAACCGACCCTCCTCGCTCCGTGGACGTACGCCGATGCCCGCGACGGCGGCACCTTCGAGCGCGTCGGCGGGGGCCCGCTCGACCCCGCGACCGGAGACTGGGGTCAGGGCGCCTTCAACGCCGACGACAACACCCGTGCCGCCGTCGTCTACCTCCGGCACTGGAAGCAGACCGGCGACGCCGACAGTCGGCACAAGGCTTACGAGCTGCTGCGGACGGTCGCGTACCACCAGACGACCGACGGCCCCTCGGCCGGCAACGTCGTGCTGTGGATGCAGCCCGACGGCGACCTCAACCCCTCGGCCGAGCCGGTCGAGCTGCCCGACCCCTCGGACTCCGGGCCGAGCTACTGGACGGCCCGGACGGTGTGGGCGCTCGGGGAGGGCTACGCCGCCTTCGTCGACGACGACCCCGACTTCGCGGCGTTCCTGAGGGAGCGCCTCGCCCTTTCCCGCGGCGCGATCGAACGCGACGTGCTGTCGAAGTACGGGCAGTACACCGAGGCCGACGGGAAGCGCGTTCCCGCGTGGCTGATCGTCGACGGGGCGGATGCCTCGGCCGAGGCGGTACGCGGACTGACCTCCGCCGTGCGCGCCGGCGACGAGTCCTCGGCGACCGCGGCGCGACAGCTGGCCGAGGGCGTGGCGGCCATGGCATCCGGAAACACCCGTGAGTGGCCCTACGGCGCGATCCTCCCGTGGGCCCAGTCGCCCGCGATGTGGCACGCGTGGGGTGCGCAGATGCCCGCGGCGCTCGCCGAAGCCGGTGACCTCTTCGGCGACGACGCGCTCGTCGCCCCCGCCGTCACGGATGCCCTGAGCTTCACCCCCACGCTGATGACGGCCG
Source organism: Microbacterium sp. (assembly GCA_029239635.1). Taxonomy (GTDB): domain Bacteria; phylum Actinomycetota; class Actinomycetes; order Actinomycetales; family Microbacteriaceae; genus Microbacterium. The sequence goes on from JARBUN010000033.1 coordinate 5,298, forward strand.
GTGGGCCCGACAACGGCTGGTTCCCGAGCCCCACCGACCGCGTGCAGATCGCCTACGGTGCCGACGCGCGCGTGCAGTCCCTCCTCGCCCTGGCCGACACGACCGGATCGTCGGTGTTCGCCGAGCTCGCGGGGATGCAGGCCGCGTGGTTCTTCGGCGCGAACCATGCCGGCGCGCGGATGTACGACCGCGCGACGGGCGTGACCTTCGACGGCCTGCAGCCGGACGGGACGGTGAACCGCAACAGCGGCGCGGAGTCGACGATCCACGGGCTGCTGACCGCGCTCGCCCTCGACGCGCATCCCGACGTGGCCGCGCGGGCGACGACCCTGACATCGGTGGAGAGCCGGGTCGGTCTGTCGTTCGTCGAAGCCGAGGATGCCACGCGAACCGACGGCACGGTGTCGACGCCGACGGCGTGGACCGGGGAGTCGAGCTGGTCGGGCGACGCCCTCACCCTGTCGCCGAGGCAGAGCGCCACCTGGGACCTCGGTCCGTCGGAGACCCGCCGCTGGATCGAGCCGGTCGTCTTCGCCGAACCGGGTGAGACATCGCACTCCACGTGGCGCGGAGCGGGAGTGCTCAAGGTCGATGGACCCGCGCAGGGCATCTCGCCCACGCCGGGCGCTCTCCTCCCGCAGGGGCTGAAGGCGGCGGTGAACGGTGCCGACGTGCGCGTGACGGTGCAGCGAGGAGAGCTGATGCTGGACGGGCTCCTCGTGCGTCCCTGGATCTCGCGGCTGGTGCTGGGCGGCGATGCCCGCAGCGAGCTCGTGCACTCGAGCGCGGTCGCCCCGCAGCGCACCACGATCGGGGGCGATGGGGTCTCCGCGAACGTGAAGGTCTACGACGCGTCGGGCGCGCTCGTGCGGACCACCTCCGCGACCGGAGTGGTCACGGTCGTCGTCCCCGCGGGTGGGCTGGTGATCGCGGAGAGCTGAGACCCGGGCCGCGCCCTTCTCGACATCGGGTGGGGCGCGGCCGTCTCGCCCCACCTCACGGCCGTGTCCGATTTCCGCCAGCCGATGTCGGAGGTCGGTGGCAGGGTGGATGCCATGACCCTCCGCCCCCTGGACGCCCCGGCCCCGACCGCCCCGGGTTTCACCGAGCGCTACCGCGTGATCCAATCGCGCGACCGGCGCTTCGACGGGCAGTTCGTCACCGCCGTGCGCTCGACGGGCATCTACTGCCGCCCGAGCTGCCCCGCGCGCACCCCGAAAGAGGCGAACGTGACGTTCTACGCCACGTCTGCTGCGGCGCATGAGGCGGGCTACCGCGCGTGCAAGCGGTGCCTGCCCGAAGCCGCGCCGGGCTCCCCGCTCTGGGACGTGCGCGGCGACGTCGCCGCGCGGGCGATGCGGCTGATCGCCGACGGGGTGGTCGACCGCGAAGGAGTGCCGGGCCTCGCCCGGCGGCTCGGGTACTCGGCGCGGCACCTCACGCGCGTCCTCACGGCCGAACTCGGGGCGGGCCCGCTCGCCCTCGCTCGTGCGCACCGGGCGCACACGGCGCGCACACTGCTGGTGGGCACCGACCTCTCGTCGGCCGACGTCGCCTTCTCCGCCGGGTTCTCCAGCATCCGTCAGTTCACCGAGACGATCGGAGAGGTGTTCGGGATGCCGCCGCGCGAACTGCGCGCGCGACGGTCGCGCGCGTCGGGACTCGACGCCTCCGCGGGTGAGATCGATCTCGCCCTCCCCGTCCGCGGTCCCATCGACACCACGGGCCTCTTCGGGTGGATGCGCGCGCACGCGATCCCCGGCGTCGAGGTCGGCGGCGACCGCTCGTTCGCGCGGGTCGTGCGCCTGCCCGGCGGGCCCGCGTGGTTCGAGGTGCGCCTCGCCGACGACGGTCGGCTGCGTCTCCGCGCACGCCTCACAGCGCTCGCCGACCTGGGCACCCTCATCGCGCGGGTGCGGCGCCTCTTCGATCTCGACGCCGATCCGCAGGCCGTCGACGCCGAACTGTCCCGGCATCCCGAACTCGCGACCGCCGTGGCGGCGATCCCCGGTGTCCGCGTTCCCGGCGCGATCGACGCGGGTGAGATGCTGCTGCGCGCGATGATCGGCCAGCAGATCAGCGTGGCCTCGGCCCGCACGATGCAGGGCCGGTTGACGGCCGAGCTCGGCGAGCCGGTCGCGATCGGTCCCGAACCCCTGACCCTGTTTCCGGATGCCGCGGCGATCGCCGACCGCGGAATCGAGGTGCTGCGCGGTCCCGGTGCGCGGATGCGCGCGATCGTGGCCGTGGCGGAGGCTCTCGCGGACGGGTCCCTCACCCTCGGGCCCGGCGACGACGGCGTCGAGCAGCGCGCGCGACTTCTCGCGCTCCGCGGGGTCGGGCCCTGGACGGCCGACTACGTGCGCATGAGGGTCCTCGGCGATCCCGACGTCCTCCTCCCCGGCGATGTCGCCGCGCGGGCCGGGGCGGCGGCCCTCGGTCTCCCGTCCGACCCGGGGGCCTTCACCGAATGGTCCGCGCGACTGGCTCCGTGGCGCAGTTACGCCATGGCCCACTACTGGTACGCCGCCCCCGTGACCCAGGCCTGGCGTCTGTCGGGCGCCGAGACGGCGGCGGCCGCGGCCGTGCACCGTCCGGGGAAGGCAGCCGCCCGCCGACGATCACCCGACCCCCATCCGTCACCGCCTCCCGCCGTGGACGCCCCGACGCCCCTCTCCACCGCACCCGAAAGCGAGTTCCGCCGATGAGCACCGCCACCCTGCAGTTCCTGGATACGCCCGACGGCCCCTTCGCGATCCTCGCCGACGCGGACGGACGCGTCGTCGTCTCGGGGTGGACGTCCGACGTGGAGGCGGTGCTCGCCCGTCTTCGGCCGGACCGCCGTCCGGACGAGGTCGTCGAGGGCACCACGGCCGCCGCAGACGCGGTGCGCGCCTACTACGACGGAGACCTCGCCGCGATCGACGCGGTCGAGGTCCGGCAGTTCGGCACGCCCCTGCAGCGCGCCGGGTGGGAGGCGTTGCGTCGCATCGCCCCGGGAGCGCCGCTCACCTACACGGGCTTCGCCGCGGCGCTGGGTTCTCCCGCGGCCGTCCGGGCGGCGGCATCCATCTGCGCCCGTAACGCTCCGGCCCTCTTCGTCCCCTGTCACCGCGTGCTGCGCGGCGACGGCACGATGGGGGGATTCGCGTGGGGGACCGACGTCAAGCGGCGCCTGCTGGAGCGCGAGGCGGCGTGAGGGGGAGGGGCGCGGCCGCTCGCTCGCGGTGCACGCCCCAACCGACTCTTGCCCTCAGCCTTCTCTCAGAGATAGCCTGAAGGGCTGTCACACCCCCGGACAGCTTCCGCTCACCTCAAGGAGGATGCCATGGACCACATCGACGCCCCCGTCGCCCGTGTCGCCGCGCCCTCCGTCTTCTCCGCGCGTCCTCACGGGCGCCACTAGGGCCTCCCGCCGGCGCTCGAGCGCCGCACCGCGCCTCTTCCGGCTGACCACCGGTGCCCTTCGGCATCCCTTTCCGCGCCCGATCCCGGCGCTCGCTTCGACCTCTTGAGGATCATGACTTCCGCTTCGCCCCGTCCGCACCTGTCCACTCCGCGCGCGCTCGCCCGGCTGCTGCCGATCGCGCGCCCCGTCATCCCGCGCCTTCTCGCGGGAGCGGTGACCGCGCTCATCGCGAGCCTTCTCGCGCTGGCGATCCCGCTCGTGCTCGAGCAGATCGTCGCCGGTCCCATCGCCTCGCTCGACCCCGTCGCCCTCGTCTGGGGCTCCGTCGCGGTGCTCGCGCTCGGGCTCGCCGAAGCCGCGATGGTCTGGCTGCGGCGCTGGTTCGTCCTCGCTCCGGCGACCAAGGTCGAGTACGACCTGCGCCAGTCGTTCTACTCGCGCCTGCAGCGTCTGCCCGTCGCGTTCCACGACCGCTGGCAGTCGGGACAACTGCTTTCGCGCATGATGCAGGACATCAGCATGCTCCGCCGGTGGCTCGCGTTCGGGGTGATCCTCCTCGTGGTCAACCTGCTCACCATCGCGATCGGCGCCGTGCTGCTCTTCCGCTGGCACTGGCTGCTCGGTGCGCTGTTCCTCGTCACCTCCGCCCCCGTGATCTACGTCGGCTTCCGCTTCGAGAAGCGCTACGGTGCCCTGACCCGTCAGAGCCAGGACCAAGCGGGAGACCTCGCCACCGCCGTGGAGGAGAGCGTCCACGGCATCCGCGTCCTGAAGGCGTTCGGTCGAGGGCGGCACGCCCTCCAGAAGTTCACCCGGCAGGCCGAGTCGCTGCGCGAGACCGAGATCGACAAAGCGCGCGCCGTCGGCTGGATCTGGTTCTTCCTGGTGCTGCTGCCCGACATCGCCTTCGCGGTGTGCCTGGGCGCCGGCATCGTGCTGACCCAGCTCGGACAGTTGCAGGTCGCCGAGCTCGTGGCCTTCTTCGCGATGGCGACGGTGCTCCGCTGGCCGATGGAGTCGATCGGCTTCCTCTTCTCGTTCCTCCTCGACGCCCGCACGGCGACCGACCGCATCTTCGAGGTGTTCGACGAGCAGAACACGATCATCGACCCCGAGAACCCGCGCACCATCGCGGAGCCCCGCGGCGAGCTCGCCTTCGAGGGCGTGCACTTCCGGTACCAGGATGCCGCCCCCTCCGAGCCGGATCTCATCGACGGCGTCGACCTCGTGCTGCGCCCCGGCGAGACGATGGCGCTCGTCGGCCTGACCGGGTCCGGCAAGACGACGCTCACGACCCTGCCCGGGCGCCTGTACGACGTCACGGGTGGTCGCGTGCTGCTCGACGGCGTCGACGTGCGCGACCTGACCCTGGCCGAGCTGCGTCGACACGTCGGTATGGCGTTCGAAGACGCGACGCTCTTCTCGCAGACCGTGCGCGACAACGTCCTGCTCGGGCGCGAAGACCTCGAGCCGGGGTCCGCCGAGGCGGAGCGGGTGCTGAAGGAAGCGCTCGAGGTCGCTCAGGCGCACTTCGTGCTCGACCTTCCCGCCGGTCTCGACACCGTCATCGGCGAGGAGGGGCTCAGCCTGTCCGGGGGGCAGCGACAGCGTCTGGCGCTGGCCCGCGCGGTGGCCGCGCGACCGGCCGTGCTGGTGCTCGACGATCCGCTGTCGGCTCTCGACGTCGACACCGAGGCGCTCGTCGAGGACGCTCTGCGCGAGGTGCTCAGCGAGACGACCGCACTGGTCGTCGCCCACCGTCCCTCGACGGTGACGCTCGCCGACCGGGTCGCCCTGCTGGAGAACGGCCGGATCACGGCCGTCGGCGCGCACTCCGACCTGCTGCGCGAGAGCGAGCACTACCGCTACGTCATCTCGAGCCTCGAGGAGGCCGAGCGCGAGGCGCGCACCGGAGCGATCGATGTGATCCGCGCGCACGACGACGACACCCTGACCGAGAAGGAGGCGACCCGATGACCACCGCGACCGTCTCCGGGACCACCGGCGAAGACCGCTCCGACTACACGCGCGACGAGAGTCGGGCGATCCGCCAGCGTTCGCTGCGCCTGCTCGGTTCCCTCGTCTCTCCGCTGCGCTGGCAGCTCGTCCTCGCCGCGGCGGTCCTCGTCGTGTCGACCGCGCTCCGCGTCGCCGGCCCGGCCCTCATCGCCTACGGCATCGACAACGCCCTGCCCGCGGTCATCGACCAGGCCGACTGGATGCCGACCATCGGCGTCGTGGGCATCTACCTGCTGGCGGGAGTCGGCGGCGCCGTGCTCATCGGCTGGTACGTCGTGGTCGCCGCCCGCCTGACCCAGGCGGTGATGCTCGACCTGCGCAAGCGCATCTTCCTGCACACGCAGAAGCTGAGCCTGGAGTTCCACGAGTCCTACACGTCGGGCCGCATCATCTCGCGCCAGACGAGCGACCTCGACACGATCCGCGAGCTGCTCGACGGCGGCCTCAACGAACTCGTCTCGGGAGTGCTCTACGGTCTGTTCACCCTGGTCGCACTGTTCCTCATCGACTGGCAGTCCGGCCTGATCCTGACGGTCATGGGCATCCCGATGTACCTGCTCATGCGGTGGTTCTACCGCCGCTCGCAGGTCATCTATCGCGAGTCGCGGGTGATCAGCGCGCAGGTCATCGTGAAGTTCGTCGAGACGATGACGGGTATTCGCGCCGTGAAGGCGTTCCGCAAGGAGCCGCGCAACGACGAGGAGTTCGGCAAGCTCGCCGGCGACTACCGCGACATCAACATGCGTTCGATCCGCCTCTTCGGGACGTTCGAACCCGGCATCATGGCGGTCGCCGCGGTGTCGGTCGCGCTCGTGCTCCTGTGGGGCGGGGGCCGGGTGATCGCCGGTCCGCTCGAGATCGGCGTGCTGACGGCGGCCGTGCTGTACGTCCGGAACTTCTTCTCGCCGCTGCAGGAGGTGGCGTTCTTCCTGAACTCGTACCAGTCGGCGACGGCAGCGCTCGAGAAGGTGTCGGGCGTGCTGGAAGAGGAGCCCACGGTCCCCGATCCGACCGACCCGGTCGACCTGTGGACCGCGAAGGGCCACGTCCGCTTCGACGAAGTGACCTTCGGGTACAGCGACGATCGTGTCATCCTGCCGAACTTCTCGCTCGACATCCCCGCGGGGCAGACGATCGCCCTCGTGGGGACCACCGGCGCGGGCAAGTCGACCCTGGCGAAGCTCGTGTCGCGCTTCTACGACCCCACCGAGGGGGCCGTGACGCTCGACGATGTCGATCTGCGCCGCCTTCACCCGAAGGACCTGCGTCGCGCGATCGTCATGGTCACGCAGGAGGCGTACCTGTTCAGCGGGACCGTCGCCGACAACATCGCGCTCGGCAAGCCCGACGCGACGATGGATGAGATCCGCGCCGCAGCTCGCGCGGTCGGCGCCGACGGTTTCATCGAGAAGCTCCCCGACGGCTACGACACCGACGTGAACAAGCGCGGCGGACGCGTCTCGGCCGGTCAGCGGCAGCTGATCTCGTTCGCGCGGGCGTTCCTCGCGAACCCCGCGGTGCTGATCCTCGACGAGGCGACGGCGTCGCTCGACATCCCGAGCGAGCGCCAGATCCAGGATGCGCTGCAGACCCTGCTCGCCGACCGCACCGCGATCATCATCGCCCACCGTCTCTCGACGGTGGCGATCGCCGATCGCGTGCTGGTGATGGAGCATGGTCGCATCATCGAGGACGACACCCCCGCCGCCCTGATCGCGGGCACCGGCAAGTTCGCGCAGCTCCACGCCGCCTGGCAGGACTCGCTCGTCTGACGCGCCGGATGACGGATGCCACGCTCCCACGCGCCGCGGGGGCGTGGCATCCGTCATCCGAGATGGTGCACGCTCGGGGTGCCTGGCACGTCGCCGGACCATCGGCTCTCGGCGCATCCGCACGTGCGTAGATTCGGAGATCCGTCGCGGATTCGGACCAGATGCGCCGACGTCTCCGAATCCGAAGAGGTTCTCCGGATCCGCGACGCCGCGAGGGGGGGAGCCGGGACGCGCGAAGTCCCCTGCTCACCTGTCACTCAGCGCGATGATGGCCTTGCGCAAGATGCTGCACGATGACGCGCTCCACCCGTTCCCAATCGGCAACGACATCACGGTAGGTGAAACGCAGGACGGTGTACCCGCGCGCTCGGAGCTCCCTGTCGTGCGCGACGTCTCGCTGGCGATCGGCCGGTGTGGAGTGGAACGCGAAGCCGTCTAGCTGGACCACCAACAGCTCGCCGATCAGGACGTCCACGTCGTGCCCCGCGATCTCCACTTGTTGCCGAATGGTGACGCCCCAGGGAGCGAGCCTCACGACGAACAGCGTCTCCAAACCGGAGTCCGACTTCCCTCGCGCCGCCGCGGCCAGTCGGCGTGCTTTCGTGGACCGCCACCGAATGCGGGCGAGTGCCTCGGGATGCAGGTGCTCGTGGACGCATGCGGACTCCCACACGACGAGTGCCTGTTCGTATGTCGCGCACGCGGCGACGTGCTCGAGCGTGTCCGGGACCGATTCGACGAGCCGATGGGACGGTTGCGGGACGAGAGGGGCCGACCAGTGGATGAACGCGGTTGTACCCGGAGGCACCTTGGCATCCGGGCGCACCGCGAGATGGACCTCGCTCGCTGATCCTTCCGGCATCCACCACCCGCGATGTGCAGCAGCGCTCACGCAGGCGAGTCGGGCAGACGCGCGCGCGGCCTCGACGAGGAGGGCAGGCGCGCCGTTCGTCGCCACCCAGTAACGTCGCACGCGGATGACGTCGCCGCGTGCCAGGGCCGCGCGAAGCGCGCCAATCGGGATACCCCCATCGAGCAGCTGCTGGCGGTGAACGATGCCGCCTAGACGGGTGACCTGCGACGCGATGTCCATCACGACACAGTGCCTGACAAGGTTTCGCGCTCGCGGGCTGAAGAGCCGAGATGGGGAGGGCCTGGCATCCCTCATCGGTGTGGAGGAGGAGTTTCGCGGAAGGCCGTGTCGTCAGATTCGGAGATGCGTCCCTGATTCGGAAGAAATCCACAGTTCGATCCGGATCTGGAGTTCTTGTCCGAATCTGCTGGACTCAGACGCGCGCCGCACGCCGCGCGCCGCAACGCCGCACGCCGCAACGCCGCACGCCGCACGCCGCACGCCGCACCGCGAGACGCGTCAGACGCTCACGCGCGCGATGACCTCGCCGTACTCGGTCTCGCCGACGGGCTGGAAGCCCACGCGCTGGAAGAACGCCTCGGGGCCGCCGACGCCGGGCTCGTAGATGACGTCGACGTGGTCCATGCCGCGCTCGCGAGCCTCGGAGAGCACCGCCGCGATCGCGTAGCTGCCGACGCCGCGGCCCTGCTCGTCGGCGTCGACGTTGATGCGCCACAGCACGGAGCGGAAGTGTTCCTCGTGCGCTTCGGGATCGAAGTTGGCGCTGACGAAGCCCACGACCTCGTCGCCGTCGAGCACGACCCGCTGCCACGACGTCGAGGGATTCATGACGGTGGCGGCGATGCCGTAGCTCACCGGCGCCAGGAACTGCTCCTGGCCGGGCTTCAACGACAGCGTGTTGACCGCCACGATGGTGGCGGCGGACAGTTCGACGAGACGCAGGTCGGCCATGCGCCCAGGGTATCGGGCCTGCGGAGGTCTGCAACCTTCGGGATGCCGCAGAGTCCCGCCCGCGACACGGGCGGGCTCGAGTCGCGGGCCGCCGAATTATCTTGACATCAAGAGACTTTGCCGAGGTGCGATAGGCTGAAACACAACCCTGGCCGCCTCTACGGAGAGATCTGACGTGCCCGATTCCACCATCATTTACACGTACACCGACGAGGCGCCGGCTCTTGCCACCGCGTCGTTCCTGCCCATCGTGCAGGCCGTCACGAAGCAGGCGGGCGTCGACGTCGAGACCCGCGACATCTCGCTCGCCGGCCGCATCCTCGCGGCCTTCCCCCAGCGACTCACCCCCGAGCAGCAGGTCGGCGACGCTCTCGCCGAGCTGGGCGGACTCGCGACGCTCCCCGAAGCGAACATCATCAAGCTGCCGAACATCTCGGCATCCATTCCGCAGCTGAAGGCGGCGATCGCCGAGCTGCAGTCGCAGGGATACGACATCCCCGACTACCCGGACGAGGCCTCGAGCGTCGAAGACAAAGACGTGCGCGCGCGTTACGACCGCATCAAGGGCTCCGCCGTGAACCCCGTGCTGCGCGAGGGCAACAGCGACCGTCGCGCCCCGCTCGCGGTGAAGAACTACGCGAAGAAGCACCCGCACCGCAACAAGGCGTTCGCCGAGGGGTCGAAGACCCGCGTCGCCACGATGGGCCACGACGACTTCTTCTCGAACGAGAAGTCCGTGGTCATCGCCGACGACGACGTCCTGACCATCCAGCACGTCGCCGCGGACGGCACGACCACGGCGCTCAAGGAGGGCCTGAAGGTCCTGCAGGGCGAGATCGTGGATGCCACCTTCCTCTCGGCCGCAGCCCTCGACGCGTTCCTCGCCGAGACGTTGGCCGAGGCGAAGTCCGACGACGTGCTCTACTCGGTGCACCTCAAGGCCACGATGATGAAGGTCAGCGATCCGATCATCTTCGGCCATGTCGTCAAGGCGTTCTTCGCCGACGTGTTCGACCGTCACGGCGACGCCCTCGCGGCCGCCGGACTCACCCCGAACGACGGTCTCGGCTCGATCCTCGCGGGTCTGTCGAACGTCGAGGGCGGCGACGCCATCGCCTCCGAGATCCGCGAGGCTCTGGCATCCGGCCCCCGCCTCTCGTACGTGAACAGCGACAAGGGCATCACCAACCTGCACGTCCCCTCCGACGTGATCGTGGATGCCTCGATGCCGGCGCTCGTGCGAAACGGCGGCAAGCTGTGGGGAGCCGACGGGGGAGAGGACGACACCCTCGCCGTCATCCCCGACTCCTCGTACGCCGGCGTCTACCAGGCCACGATCGAGGACGTCATCGCGAACGGCCCGCTCGACCCGGCCACGATCGGCTCGGTGCCGAACGTCGGTCTCATGGCGCAGGCGGCCGAGGAGTACGGCAGCCACGACAAGACCTTCGAGATCGCCGCTCCCGGCCGCGTGCAGGTCGTCGCCTCGAACGGCGACGTGCTGCTCGAGCACGAGGTCGACGCGGGTGACATCTGGCGCGCGACGCAGACCAAGGACGTGGCTGTCCGCGACTGGGTGAAGCTCGCGGTGACGCGTGCCCGCGCCACCGGTGTCCCGGCCGTGTTCTGGCTCGACGAGACCCGCGCGCACGACCGCAACCTCATCGCCAAGGTGCACGAGTACCTCGCCGACCACGACACCGAGGGCCTCACGATCGAGATCCTCGCCCCGGCCGACGCGACGCGCTACTCGCTCGAGCGCATCCGCCGCGGAGAAGACACGATCTCGGTGACCGGCAACGTGCTGCGCGACTACCTCACCGATCTGTTCCCGATCCTCGAGGTCGGCACGAGCGCCAAGATGCTCTCGATCGTCCCGCTGCTCGCGGGCGGCGGTCTGTTCGAGACCGGTGCCGGCGGTTCGGCCCCCAAGCACGTGCAGCAGCTCGTCGAGGAGGACTACCTCCGCTGGGACTCACTGGGTGAGTTCTTCGCCCTCGCGGCCTCGCTCGAGCACCTCGCCGACACCACGGGCAACGAGCGGGCTCGCGTGCTCGCGCAGACGCTGGATGCCGCGACCGGCACGTTCCTCGAGAACGACAAGTCCCCGGGCCGTGCCCTCGGCACGATCGACAACCGCGGCAGCCACTTCTACCTCGCCCTGTACTGGGCGCAGGAGCTGGCGAAGCAGTCGACGGATGCCGACCTGGCCCAGGTCTTCGCCCCGGTCGCTGAGAAGCTGGCCGCGGAGGAGCAGACGATCGTCGCCGAACTCAACGCGGTCCAGGGCCACCACGCCGAGATCGGCGGGTACTACCGTCCCAACACGGAGCTCGTCGAGAAGGTCATGCGCCCGTCCGCGACGCTGAACGCCGTGGTCGACGCCCTGCGCTGAGCCGGAACCCGAAAAGGGGCGGATGCCGACCGGCATCCGCCCCTTTTCGTGTGCACCTGCGCTCGCGCCGCGGTGCCGGGGCAAGCGCGGAGACGAGAAGAGGGGCGGATGCCGGGTGGCATCCGCCCCTCTCGGGGGTCCGGGCTCAGTAGTGCACCGACACCTCGGTGCCGCGGTAGGCCCAGTCGTAGAGCTCCTTCGCGGCGGAGATCGTCATGTTGATGCAGCCGTGGCTCATCGGCGTGCCGAAGTTGTTGTGCCAGTAGGTGCCGTGGAAGCCCTCGTCGCCGTTGAAGTACGCGACCCAGGGGACGTCCTTCGTGCAGTAGTCGTAGCCGGGGACGCAGCCCATGTCTTGCATCGACGTCTTCCACCCGATGCGGAACTCGCCCGTGTGGGTGGGGTGTTCGCCGGCGCCCGACGAGATCGACCAGGAGCGGTAGACCTGACCGTTCTGCCAGAGCGTGGTGGTCTGGGTGCTGAGGTTGACGTCGATGTAGCGCTCGGTCTTCGTCGTCTCGAAAGGCGTCTCGCTCACGGTCAGGGCGAACTTTCCATTGCCCTCGGCGAGCTGGGAGGCGAAGGCTGCGGCGACGCCGGAGGTGTCGCCGAGCGCGCGCCCGGTCTGGCCCTCGGTGTTCGTGTGGATGACTTCGCCACCCTTGTCCACGATGACGTCCGCGTTCACTGCGCCGCGGTCGACGGCCGCGGGGAGACCCGCGACGGCCTGCTGGATGGCCGCTTCGTCGGCGGAGATCGCGAAGTTCCCCTTGCCGTCGGGCGTGACCGTGAGCCAGGAGGCGGCGGTCGCGCGGTCGACGGGGACCGTGCGCTCGTCGCCGACGTAGAAGCCGGCGTTGTCGAGGATGCCGTTCAGCTGACCCACGGCGGCATCGGCTTCTTCGGTGGTGACCGGGGCCTCGACCGGGACGACGCCCGCCTGTGCGGTCGCGCTGACCGTGCCGGCGTCGAAGGCGCTCTGGAGGGCTGCGGTGACCGCGGCGGGGTCGATGCCTTCGCCGGGCTGTGCCGGGGTCGCGACGTACGACTGCGAACCGGCGTCGTACGCGACGGTGGCGTCGACGGGCGCCTTGTAGGTGTCGGGGGCGAGGTCGCGGAGCGCGGCCGCCGCCTTCGCGGGGTCGACGTTGATCGAGACGCCGGTGCCGGCGGGGAACCACGACGAGGGCTTCCACATCGGGTTCTCCGAGAACGCCTTGTCGGCGACGGCCTGCGCGTCGACCGTGGCGCCCAGCTCGGCGCCCGTCACGGTCACCGATCCCGCCGGGCTCTCGACCGCGATGCTCGTGTTCGCCAGACGATCGGAGATCGCCTGTGCCGCGGCGCCGGCCGTGAGGCCGCCGATCTGCACGCCGGCGACCGAGGCTCCGGGGGCGATGAGGACGAAGGAGGCCGCCAGCAGCGCGACAGCCGTCGCACCCGCCGGGATGCCGATCCACATCCCCGATCGGTTCTTGCGCTTCGGCTGCTCGGGCGGTGCCCAGGCGTACGTTGCGCCGTCGGTGCTGTTCGCGCCGTCGGTCATAGGTCAATCCCCCCGATAGTCAGTCTTCTCATGGTAGAGGCGACTGCTGTATCGCGGCCCTGAGTTCTATCACGGTCTTATCACGTCGAGACGGAGGTCGACCCGAGGCTCGCGGTCGGGTCTCCCGCACCGGCACCCGCCTCAGGCGGCACCGCACCCGGCTCGGCAGAGCCGGGACCACCTCGACGCAGCGGAGACCGCCTCAGGCGGAGAACACTTTCCCCGGATTCAGGATGCCGAGGGGATCGAACACCCGCGCGATGTCGCGCTGGAGCTGCCACTGGTCCTCGCCGAGCTCGTCGGCGAGCCAACGCCGTTTCAGCACGCCGATGCCGTGCTCGCCGGTGAGGGTTCCGCCGAGACGGAGAGCCGCGCGGAACAGCTCTTCGGCGGCTTCCCACACGATCGCCGGCACGTCGGGGCCTTCGAAGATGAAGTTCGGGTGCAGGTTGCCGTCCCCGGCATGCGCGACCGTCGGGATGACGAGGTCGTAGCTCTGCTCGATCCGGGCGATCTCGTCGAACATCGCGGGCAGCGCGCTGCGCGGCACCGACACGTCTTCGATCAGGGCTGTGCCGAGCGACTCCATGGCGGGATGCATCGCGCGCCGGATGGCCAGGAGCTCCTCGCCCTCGGCGTCGTTCGCGGCGACGGACACCCGGCCTCCCGCGGCGGCCAGGACCTCGGCGATGGCGCGCGCCTCGGCGGCGGCGACCGGGCCGTCGGTCTGGATGGTCAGCTGGGCTGCGCCCGACGGCGGTTCGGGAAGGGACAGCAGGCGGTGCACGGCGGCGAGGCTCGTGGCATCCATCAGCTCCATGATCGCGGGCTGGATCCCGGATGCCGTGACGGCGGCCGAGGCGACGGCGGCGGCGCGCACGCCGTCGAACAGGGCGGTCAGGGTGACGCGCTCGCCCCCGACCAGGCGGCGCAGCTTCAGCGTCGCGCCCACGACGACGCCGAGGGTGCCTTCGGAGCCGATGACGAGCGAGGTGAGATCGAGACCCGTGACGCCCTTCACACTGCGATGGCCGAGGTGCATCAGCCGACCATCGGCGAGCACGAGATCGAGGCCGAGCACGGCATCGCGGACCACGCCGTACTTGGCGCACAGCAGGCCGCCGGCACCCGTGGCGATGTTGCCGCCGACGGTCGAGATCGCGCGGCTCGCCGGGTCGGGCGCCCACCACACGCCGTGCGGCTCGAGCAGGGCGTTCAACTCGGCGTTGATGATGCCGGGTTCCACGACGGCGAGCAGGTCGTCGGGGCGCACCTCGAGGAGGCGGTCCATCCCGCGCAGCGAGAGGGCGATCTCACCGCCGCCCGTGTTCGCGCCGCCCGCGAGGCCGGTGCCCGCGCCGCGTGGGACCACCGGCGTGCGGGTGGCCGTGGCGATGCGCATCACCGCTTGGACGTCGGCGACGGATGCCGCGTGCACGAGAGCGAGGGGCGTGCCGGCGGACGCGTGGCCGGACTTGTCGGCGCGCACGGAGGCGAGCGCGCCGGGGGAGGTGTCGACGCGGTCGCCGAGCTCGGCGCGGAGCAGCGCGAGGGTCGTCTCGGCGGTGCTGGGTGCGGATGCCGAGGCCGTCCCCGCGCCGTCGGCGCTCACGCCAGGCGCCGCCGGCCGTTCAGCGCACCGAGGACCACGGCGACGATCGCGAAACCGAGGCCGATCCAGGCCTGACCCATGCTCCACCACGCGACCGTGGCGGCGGCGTAGACGAAGAGCTCGACGAGCGCGCGGACGAAGGGGTGCACGGCGAGCACCGCGCGCGGGGAGACGAACAGGGCCCAGACGAGGATGGCCAGGGCGGGGGCGCCGATGCCCGCGACGATGTTCCACGGCAGCGGCCACGCC
>JARBUN010000135.1 GCA_029239635.1 Microbacterium sp.
TTGTCGGTGACCAGCAGCCCGTCGGGGGCCTCGAGGCCCCGGGCGCGGAGCTCGGCAGAGGGCACCCGGGTCAGCCAGTAGTTCTCCCCGGTGCCGCGCGCCCAGTCGCGCCCGTCGCGGCCGAAGACGATCTGCCGCCCGTCCGGCATCACGAACCGGGCATCATCGTCCGAGAGCAGCAGGGTGACGTCGAGGATCGAGGACCACCCGAGGCCGAACACCCCCGCCCCGTCGTTCAACGAGTTGTACATCCGCGTCAGCGACAGCAGGGCCGTCGCCGCGGGGAACGGGAGATCGTTCTCCGGCTCGAGGAAGTTGCCGGTGGCGGAGTTGACGGGGTCGTTCACGAACCCCGTCGTCGGGTCCCCACCCCACGCCGTCGGCGGGTCGATCGCCAGATCCTGACGCGTCGCGGACACCCCCGCCGCCGCCAGCGACGCCGCCAACGCGGCATCCGACACCGTCCCGATCCCCCCGTTCGTCCCGGCGTCCTCGAACGCCTGCGCGATCGTGTTCGCCCACGCCGTGTCATTCGCGTTCGCATTCAACCAGGCCTGGAATCCCGTCACGACGGGACTGACATCGATCCCGCCGAAGTCGCACGTGGCCATGAAGTCGCCGGCCGCGGACGACACCCTCCCGGGGTGCGCGGAGAGCTCCGCGTCGAGATCGGCGGTGCCCGTGGCGAAGGTGCGGAGGTTCTCCGGTCGTGCGGATGACGTGCCTCCGCCGCCGCCGCCCGCGCTCGGTGTCTGACGTGTCGAAGCGTTCACCGGGGTCGCCTGGAACACGGGCGGCTCGATCTCGCCGCCCTGCGGCGGCGGCTCCTCGCCGAAGATGTCGTCCCACGTGGCATCCAGCCAGTTCGACCGGCGTGCCTCGACGCGGGCCTTCCACTCCCGCGCGCGCTTTCGACGGGCGTTCTCCTCGCGGGCCGCATCGCTCAAGCGGCCGATGAACGACGACACATCGCGGAGCCTCGACGCGAGCTCTCGCGCGTCGCCCGCGGCGGTCGCCGCGTTGGCCGCGAACAGCTCGCTGAAGTATCCCTGGAAGTCCTGCCCCGCCGTGGTGACATACGACGCGCGGGTCCCGGCCTGGCCCTCCACCGCCGACGCCGCCGAGTTGGCCGCCGACGCCACCGCATCGGCCAAGCCGAAGTCGTACGTCAGATCCGGTGCCCCGTAAATCTCAAGATCGACATCGCTCATCGAAACCCCCCACTGGTTCGGCGGTCAGTCGAAACCGCCCCGACCGCTCACGACCGCCCGAGCATAGCTCCGGATCCTTGCCGACATGAGGGACTTGCGGCAGGTTCTCATGGGTCCCTCATAAACCCTGATCGATCCCCCTTAAACGCCTATCCGGCCCCTCGTCAACACCTGGACACCCCGTTCGCCGTTGTTTATGGTCGTCACGTCATGAACGGCGTGCAGTGGGTGCGCCGCGCGAAACAAAAGGGGAAATGATGTCGCGCGTTCTTTCTACCGAGCAGGCCAAGTCGGCCATTCAGCAGATCCAGTCGATCGTGAACGGGGGCTTCACCGACCAGATCTCGCAGCTCGACGCCCAGGGTCGCATCCTGTCGGACCCGAACGTCTGGGACGGCCCCCTCGCCTCCCAGTTCCGTGGCTCGACCTGGCCCGAGACGAAGGCCGCTCTCGACAAGGCCAAGCAGGAGCTCGAGGAACTGCGCACGCAGCTCAACGCGATCTCCCAGAACATCTTCTCGGCGGGTGGCGGCTCCTAAGCTCCCCCTCCGCAGCGCGAGGAATCTCGCGTGAGAACCGGCTCGCGACCACCCACGACACGGGGGTCGCGAGCCGATTCTGCGTGCGCACATCCCGGAGAATGGATGCCGTGAACCCGCCCGTCTTCATCATCCCGCTGTGGGCCGACCTCACCGCGGTCGCGCTCGGCGGCGTGCAGGGAGCGCTGTTCGCCTCCGGCTTCCAGGGGCAGCGACGGCTGGATCTCCTCGGCGTCGCGATCATCGGCATCCTGCTCGGGATGGGTGGCGGACTCATCCGCGATCTGCTCCTCGGACTGACCCCCGCGACCCTCCAGAACAACTGGTACCTCATCACCGCGACCGTCGCGGCTCTCGTCGGCATGCTGCTGTCGGGGCTCTTCCAACGGCTGAACCGCGCCATCGTCATGCTGGACGCGGTCGTCATCGGTCTTTTCGGGGTGTTCGGCACGAGCAAGGCCCTCGCCGTCGGTCTCCCCGCCGTTCCCGCTGTGTTCGTCGGCGTGCTCGCCGCCGTCGGGGGCAGCGTCCTCCGCGATGTGCTGATGGGGCTTCCGGTGGCGATCATGCACGTCGGCTCGCTCTACGCGGTGGCCGCCGGCGGCGGGTGCGCGGTCGTCGCGACCGCGGCCGCTTTCGGGGTCCCGCTCCCGATCGCTGCGGTCGTGGGACTGGTGGTTACCACGATCGTGCGTGTTCTGGCCGTGATCTTCGACCTCTCGTTGCCGGAGCAACGGAAGCTCTATCGCCGCAAGGTCGCGGTCGAGACGACCGGCATCCCGATCATCCGGACCGACGACGACGCCGCTGGATAGACTCGCGACCATGCTCGGTCTCGACGGCGACGGGGAGGACGCCGCGGTCGCTCCCCTCGACGGCATCGTCGTCGCCGACTTCTCGCGGGTGCTCGCCGGCCCACTCGCCACGATGACCCTCGCGGATCTCGGCGCACGGGTGATCAAGGTCGAGCGTCCCGGCACGGGCGACGACACCCGTGCGTGGGGGCCGCCGTACGCGCCGTCGGGTATGACGACGTACTTCGAGTCCGTCAATCGGGGGAAGAGCTCCGTCGTCCTCGACCTGCATGACCCGGCTGACCATGCGCGCGCCGAGGAGCTCATCGCCCGCAGCGACGTCGTGATCGAGAACTTCCGGCCCGGCGAGTTCGCGCGGCTCGGGTTCGGGGCTGCGGCGGTGCGCGAGCGGCATCCGCGCCTCATCGTCGTCTCGATCAGCGGCTTCGGATCGTCCGGCGGTGCCGATCTCCCCGGATACGACTTCGTCGCCCAGGCCGTCGGCGGGCTCATGCACGTAACGGGCACCGAGGACGGGGATGCCATGAAGGTCGGCGTCGCCCTCGTCGACGTGCTCACCGGGAAGGATGCCGTGATCGGCGTCCTCGCGGCGCTTCGGCGGCGTGACGTGACGGGGCACGGCTCCCTCGTCGAGGTGAATCTCCTCTCGAGCCTGCAGGGCGCGCTCGTGAACCAGGCCTCGGCGCACCTCGGTGCCGGGATCGAGCCGGTACGCCTGGGCAATCGGCATCCCTCCATCGCTCCCTACGAAACGCTGCGCTGCGCCGATGCGCCGCTGGCCGTCGCGTGTGGCAACGATGCCCAGTTCGCACGGATGACTGCGGTGCTCGGGGTCGGTCGTCTGGCCGCAGACCCGCGTTTCGTCACGAACGCCGACCGGGTACGCCACCGTCTCGAGCTCGCCGCGCTCCTGGAAGACAGGCTTGGCGCGGAGGACGCGGCGACCTGGGCCGACCGGCTGAACGCTGTCGGCGTTGCCGCGGGCGTCGTGAACACGGTCGGCGCGGGCATCGCGCTGGCCGAGGACCTCGGTCTGCAGCCCGTGATCGAAACCGTCGGTGACGACGGCCGGGTGTCCCGACAGATCCGGATGCCGATCACCTGGACACCGCGCTACTCCGGTGCCCCCTCCGCTCCCCCGCGTCTCGGTGAACACACTGCCGAGGTGCTCTCCTGGCTGGACGACATTCCCGAGGAACACCGATGATCCCCGATCTGCTCGACTTCGACGAGATGCTCACCGACGAGGAGCGCGACACGCGGAATCGCGTGCGGGCCTTCGTCGACGAGCGGGTGCGGCCTTTCATCGCCGACTGGTACGACCGCGCGCACTTCCCCGCCGAGCTCATCCCCGGGCTCGCCGAGCTGGGGCTCTTCGGCATGCACCTGTCCGGGTACGGGTGTGCGGGCCGCAGCGCGGTCGAGTACGGCCTCGCGGCGATGGAGCTCGAGGCCGGGGACTCCGGGCTCCGCACCCTTGTCTCGGTCCAGGGCTCGCTCGCGATGAGCGCGATTCACCTGCACGGCAGCGAGGAGCAGAAGCAGACCTGGCTCCCCCGCATGGCGCGCGGCGAGGCGATCGGATGCTTCGGGCTCACCGAGCCGGGGTCGGGATCCGACCCCGCGAGCATGACGACGCGCGCACGGCAGGACGGCGACGCGTGGGTGCTCGACGGGGCCAAGAGATGGATCGGGTTGGCATCCATCGCCGACGTCGCCGTGATCTGGGCACGGACCGATGAGGGTGTCCGCGGGTTCCTCGTCCCCACCGATACGCCGGGGTTCGTCGCCACCCCGATCGCACCGAAGATGTCGATGCGGGCCTCGATCCAGTGCGACATCGCGCTGACGGACGTCCGCGTGCCCCTCGATGCCGCCCTGCCGCTCGCGCACGGACTCGGCGCCCCCTTCGCGTGCTTGAACAATGCGCGCTACGGCATCGGGTGGGGCGTCATCGGCGCCGCGCGCGACAGCTATGCCACCGCGCTGGCCTACGCCGCAGAGCGGCGGCAGTTCGGGCAGCCGATCGCCGCCTTCCAGCTGACACAGCAGAAGCTCGTCGACATGGCCCTCGAAATCGAGAAGGCGCAGCTCGTGGCGCTCCGGCTGGGACGGTTGAAGGATGCCGGTCGCCTTCAACCGCATCAGATCTCCGTCGCGAAGCTGGCGAACACCAGGGCCGCGATCGCGGTTGTCCGGGAGGCGCGGACGATCCTCGGCGGCAACGGCGTCACCGCGGAGTACTCGCCGATGCGGCACGCGGCCAACCTCGAGTCGGTGCGCACCTACGAG
>JARBUN010000034.1 GCA_029239635.1 Microbacterium sp.
CCGTTCACGTTCAGCGTCTCGCCGGAGACATAGCTCGACTCGGCGGACGCGAGGAAGACGAACGCCGGCGCGATCTCGGCCGGCTGGCCCGCGCGCTGGTACGTGCTCTCGTCGTCGAAGTGCTCCATCTGGTCGTCGGAGACGCCCTGGCTCACCTGGAGTGCCGACCACGTGGGACCGGGAGCGACGACGTTGACCCGGATGCCACGGGGTGCGAGCTGCTGGGCCAACCCCTTCGAGAGATTGTTGATGGCCGCCTTCGTCGCGGCGTAGTCCAGCCGGTCGGGGGCGGGGACGTACGCCTCGAGCGACGCGGTGTTGATGATCGTGCCGCCCTCGGGCAGGTGTGCGAGCGCCGCCTTCGTGATCCAGAACGGCGCGAAGACATTGGTCCGGAAGGTCTGCTCGAACTGCTCGTCGAAGAGGTCGTCGACCTTTTCGACCATCACCTGCTTGCCCGCATTGTTGACGACGATGTCCAGGCCCCCGAGGGCCTCGGCCGCATGCGCGACGAGGTCGCGGCACGCCTCGGGATCGGTGATGTCGGTCGCGATCGAGACGCCGGTGCGGCCGGCATCCCTGATCTGGGCGAGCACGTGATCGGCGTCGCGCTGTTCCGCGGGAAGATGGACGATCGCGACGTCCGCGCCTTCGCGAGCGAAGGCGATCGCGACGGCACCGCCGATCCCCGAGTCGCCGCCGGTGATCAACGCTTTGCGTCCCTCGAGGCGCCCGAGCCCCCGGTACGTCTTCTCGCCCAGGTCGGGCACCGGGGTCATCTCGGCCTGCACGCCCGGCTCGGGCTGGTGCTGGATCGGGGGCTCGACACGGGAGTATCGGGTGACGGGGTTGTCGAAGGTGAACTGGTCGCGATCGGAGGTCATGCCTCCGACGTTAGGCATCCGGATGCCGCGCCGCCGGGGCCTTGACGCGACGGGACGCCCCGGCGGCCCGATCGTCGCGGGCGGCGAGGACCGCGTCGATCACCCCCGACACGCGCTCCGCGGATGCCCGCCACGAGAAGCGCGCGACATTGATCTGTCCGGCCGAGACGAGGGATGCACGCAGCGCGGGGTCGTCGACGACGCGCGACATGGCATCCGCGAGATCTTCTTCGTCGTAGGGGTCGACGTAGACGGCGGAGGATCCGAGCACCTCGGGCATCGAGGCCGCGCGGGCGGCGATGACCGGGCATCCGCACTGTTGCGCCTCGAGAGGCGGGATGCCGAATCCCTCGTAGAGCGAGGGGAACACGAACGCGAGGGCCCCCGAGTACAACGACGCGAGCTCGTCGTCGTCGACGCGCCCGAGGAAGCGCACGCGTGCGGACGAATCGTCGTAGCGCTGTCGGGAGAAGCTGTTGGTCTGGCTGCCGACGACGCGCAGCTCCACCTGCGGGTGGGTCGCGGCGAAGCGCGCGAACGCCGACAGCATGCGCCCGAAGTTCTTGTGGGCGTTGGGGGAGGACACCGCGAGGAGGTACGGGGGCCCGGCGGGAGCGGCGCTCGGATGGAAACGTTCGTCGACACCGTTGGCGATCACCGTGAAGCGCCGAGGATCGACCCCGAAGTGGTCGGAGATCTCCCCGCGCGAGAACTCGCTGACGGTCAGGAGTGCCTCGCTGCGTGCGATGAGACGCGGAACGACGACGGTGTAGACGGCGCGGAAACGGCGTCCGAAGCTCTCGGGATGCCGCACCCAGGTGATGTCGTGGTGCGTGGAGATCTGCGGTCGGTAAGCGACCGGGCCCGTGCTCGCGAGGTTGACGAGGAGACAGCGTCGACGTCTCGCGAACAACGGGAGGTCGATCTGCTCCCACGCGTGCCCGCGCGCGCGTCCTGTGCGCAGGATCCGCGCCGGGTCGAGGCCGGCGGCATCGATGGGGCCGGGCGGGACGGCCAGCACGACGTCGGAGCGCACCTCGAGCAGGTGGCGCGTGATCTCGGTGGCGAAGCGTTGGATGCCGGTCGTGCGCTGCGCGAGGAAGCGGGCGTTGACGAGGATCATCGCGCGGATCCCTCCCGCGGTGCGAGGGCCGCGGCGTAGAGAGCCAGCGAGTCGTGGCCCACCCGGTCGTCGGTGAGGACGCGTCTCGCCCACTCCAGGGCCGCCGCGGACATGCGCTCGCGCAGGCCCGCATCGTCGAGGAGAAGAGCCGTCGCGGCGATGAGATCGTCGTCGGTGTCGCGGACGAATCCGGTCACCCCGTCGTCGACCGTGTCGCGGTTGCCGACGACGTCGGAGACGACCGCCGGCAGGCCTTGCGCCTGCGCCTGGATGAGCGAGAGCGACATCCCCTCCCACAGGGAAGGGAACAGCAGGACGTCGAGGTCGTCGATCAGGGCGGCGAGCTTCTCGGGCGAGACCCAGCCGGTCACGCGGACCGGGGCGTCGGCGAACCACCGGATCTCGTCGTCGACCGAGCCGCCGCCGATCCAGACGAAGTCGGCGCGGTCGTCGAGCGCGCGGGCGGCGGCGGCGAAGCGCCAGGGTGCCTTCTGCGCGGTCACCCGACCGATCATGCCGACGACGGGGCGACGCGAGCGGTCCGCACGACGAGGTCGTCGCGCCACGGTCTCGGAGGGCACGCCGGTCTGCAGCAGATGCGCCCGCGCGGGGGCGAGCGCGCGCTCCGCGACGTCGAACTCGGACGGCGAGGTGAGGATGAGCGTCGAATGGCGGGCGAGGCGGCGCTCGACGCGGCGCAGAGCCTCCCGAACGGCTCGGGGGACGTCGAGGCGCAGGAAGGCGAATCCGTGCGGGGAGTAGAAGACCGTACCGGGATCCCGGCGTCCCCGGAGAGCGTGCCGGACCACCGCGCCCGCGAAGCTCGAGTGGGCGTGGACCACGTCGGCCGCCTGGTCGGCCCGCACGGCACGGTGCAGCGCCCGGAGGTCGGTCACCCGTCCGCCGGTCGACAGCCGGATGAGGTCGACACCCGGATGGAAGCGCGCGCCCAGCGCGTCGTCGGACGGGGTCTCGGGACGGGGGACGAACAGCACCCGTACCTCGGCGCCGGCCTCGGCCTGTCGACGCGAGATGCTGTCGACGACGCTGAGGACGCCGCTGCCCATCGCTTCGGTCACGTGCAGGACGCGCATCATGCGGTCATCTCCCGCCAGGTCCGGGCGATGCCCTCGGTCAACGACAGGTCGTCGTCGGCGCCGAACTCCTCGACGTAGCGACTGACATCGAGGACGACGTGATCGACGAAGGTGGCGGGCTTGGGCGCGGTGCGCACCGGGAAATCGCGACCCACCACGGTGCGAACGGTCTCGAGCACCTCGGCCACCGATGTTCCGCGACCGCTGCCGAGGTTGTAGACGCGGTGCCGGGGGTCGGCATCCACCATCCGGAGGATCCTGCGGACCAGGTCGTCGACGTGGATGTAGTCGCGGACCATCGACCCGTCGCCGAGTCGCACGACCGGCTCGGAACGCAGGATGCGGTTGAGGGTGATCGGGATCACCCCCTGACGCTTCGACGGGTTCGGATTCGTGCCGTACGGGTTCGAGATGCGCAGCGAGACGGCGGACAGCCCCGCGGTGGCGGCGTAATAGTCGATGTAGCGTTCGACCGCGAGCTTGCCGATGCCGTAGGGCGAGATCGGAGCGACCGGGGCGTCCTCCACGAAGCTCGCTCCGGGGCGGGGACCGTAGATCGCCCCTCCGCTGGACGCGTAGAAGAGCCGACGGATGCCGGCGCGAGCGCACAGCGCGAGCAGTTCGACGCTCTGCGCGACGTTGGTGCGCAGGTCGATCGTGGGGTCGCCGTCGACGGTCGCCGGCGTGGTGGTGGACAGGAAATGGAAGACGTCGTCCTGACCTTCGACGGCGGCGGCGAGGTCGGCCACGCTGAGGAAGTCACCCGGGACGACGGTGAGATCGGCGGATGAGAAGGCGCGCGTCCCGCGGCTGAACCGATCGAACGCCGTCACCCGGTGACCGGCGGCGACGAGGGCGTCGGTGAGGCGGGAACCGAGGAAGCCGTTCGCCCCGATGACCAGACAGCGGGCCATCAGCGATGTCGGGGGGAGCGATCGGTCACGTGCGGGGGCCTCTCTGCGGGATGACGGCCGCCGATGTCACCGCCGCCGGATGATCGCCACGAGCAGGCGGAGGTCGCGGCGGGCGAGGAGCGGGATCAGCGCCGAGACGACGATCCCCCACGCTCCCGCCGTCGCGAGCAGTCGGATCGCGGGATCGAGGGGGGTGAAGAACGCGGCGTCCGCGAGCGAGGCGGTCGCCCACGCGGCGGTGAAGACTGCCAGGGGCGGGAGGCCGGCTCGCACGAGTGCCGCCGAGCGCACACCCGTGCGCGGGAGGAAGATCAGGGCCGCCGCGGCCCACAGGAGGAACTGTCCCGCTGTGACAGCCGACGCGACGGCCAGCGGCCCGAGGGAGGACAGGGCCACGGCCAGAGCGATCATCGCGATTCGGCCGACGGCCTCGGAGACCAACAGGATTCCGGAGCGTCCGGTCGACACGAAGGCCCAGTACTGGGCGTATCCCAGCGTCTGGAACACCGCGCCGACGGCGAGGATCGGCACGAACGCGGCCGCGTCCGCCCACGCCGGTCCGAGCACGACCTCGATGGCGGGGCGAGCGGTGGCCACGAAAAGGCTGAGGTAGGCGAAGGCGGGGAAGCAGAGCAGCGTCTGGAACCGCGCGAGACGCTCGCCGATGTCGACCGGGCCCGCGGCATCGGCGAGGTGGGGGATCACGACGCGCGTCAGAGGGGTGATCACCTGGTCGATCGGAAGGTTCACCAACTGGGTCGCCCGGTTGAAGAAGCCGATCACCTGATCGCTGGCGGTGCGGGCGATCATGAGGGTGCCGACGTTCGTCGATGCGTAGTTGAGGGCGTGGACCACGAAGGTGTTGCCGCCGAAGGCGAGGAGTCCGCGCATATCGGCTCCGCGTCGAGGAAGGCCCGGACGCCATGGGGTCAGGACGAACGCGAGCACCAGTGTCACCGCGGCCGCGAGCGTGCCCTGCAGGGCGAGCGCGACATACCCGCCGCCGAGGAGCGCCACCACGACGGCGGCGACAAGCCCCGACACGTCTCCCGTCAGCTCGGAGGCGGCCAGTCGACCCAGCCGTCCCGACCGGTTCAGCTCGACCCTGAGCTGCGCGCTGGCCGAACGCAGCACGAACGCCGGTGCGAGGAGCAGCAGCACGGTCACGAGTCGGTCGTCGTGGAAGACCGCGGCGAACGGCTGCGCGATCGCGACGACGAGGGCGGCGGCGAGCGCGCCGATCCCCGCGTTCACCCAGAAGAGGTTCGTGCGCTGTCGATCGTCGAGCGAGGGTGCGCGCAGCGCCGCCATGCTGAGGCCGAAGTCGCCGAGGACGGCGGCGAGCCCCGCGAGGGATGCCCCGAGGGCCACGATGCCGAAGTCGGCGGGGCCGACGAGACGTGCGAGGACGACGATGCCGAGAATCTGCGAGAGGTAGCGCCCCCATTGCGCTCCGAGAAGGAGGAACGCCCCCTTCCTCCGGGGAGCGACGACATCGGTCGTGGTCACGGGGTTCTCCTTGCGCTGTACGGTGACGGCCGTGAGCACGCTAACCACGATGAGAGCAGCCCCCGGGGGCCATGGTTCGTCGCACGCCGGGTTAGTCGACTCCGTCCGCGCGCGCCGACTGATGCTGGTCCTGCTGTGGGCGTACTCGATCGCCTCCCCCGTCGTCGAGACGGTGCTGAACGACCGCGCCCACTACATCGAGGGAAAGACGTCGAACGTGGCGCTCGCCGCCACCCTGGACGACCTCGGCGCGATCGTCGTCCCGGTCGTCGCGGTCGCCACCACGCTGTTCGTGGGGCTGTTCTGGAGGGTCACGGCACCGAGCCTCGTCCTGGCCATCGCGCCGGGTCTCGTGCTGGCGGGCAATGAGCTGGCGCACGGGCGCTCTCCGACGCTCGGACTGCTTCTCACCGCCGCTGCGGGTGCCCTTCTGGTGAGTGTGCGGGTGAAAGTGCCCGACCTGGTTCTCCTCGGCTACCTCGGTGCGCTGGTCGCCGCGGCATCCGTCGTCGCTTTCTTCCTGATCCCGTCGAAGGTGCTCATCTCGGGCGGCACGAACACCTTCGACAAGTCGCTGACGGGGGCGCCGTTGCTCGCGGGGATCTTCACCCACTCCAACACCTTCGGCATGTTCCTCACCCTCGCCCTGCCGTTCGTGTTCCTCGCGCGTCGGTGGCCGGTGCGCCTTGTTCTTCTCGCCGCCATCGCGTGGGCGATGGTGCTGTCGTCGTCGCGGACGGCGCTCGTCGGGGCCGGGGTGGTCCTCGTGGCGTTGATGCTGGCGCGGATCCTGCCGCGGAGCGCCTTCGCGCCGGTCGCGGTCGTCGGCTTCGCGGCTTCCGTCTTCGCGGTGTTCTGGCTGCCCTTCACCGAGAAGGACCCCGAGGCGTACACCTACCGCGGATCCATCTGGATCTTCGATCGCCAGCAGCTCGGCGACCACTGGGTGTTCGGCCTGGGAGCTCACTGGTTCGCGGACAACTACGCGCGGTTGAAAGCGGTGCTGTCGAGCGCGGCGAGCCACGCGCACAACGTCGCCCTGACGACCCTGATGCAGGGCGGAGCGGTGGTGCTGACAGCCTGGGGTGTGCTGCTGGTGGTGGCCTTCTTCGCCACGCTCCGTCGGCCCTCCGCGCGCGAGCGCGGCGTCGGGGTCGCGTTCCTGCTCGGGTTCGTCGTGATGGGGGCCACCGAGACGCCGTTCGGTCTCGTGGGGTGGGGGCCGCTGTCGGCATCCGCGCTCATCCCGCTTTTCGTCCTCGCCGGGCAGGGGTGGATCGAACGCGAAGAGGACGAGTTCGCCCGCGCTCTCGCCACTGTGCCGCTCACGCGGGCCGCCCTCCGGGGGCGTCGCCGCTGATTCGCACCGCTCAGCCCGGTCGGCGCACCCAATCGCGGACCCCGCGCGCCAACCGCGCCCATCGCGCGCGCCGTGCCGTCGTCTCGACCCCGGTATGCCGTGCCGAGGCGAGCGCGACGTCGTCGGGCGGCCAGACGAAACGCGCGATCAAGCGCACGCGCACCGGCCAGGACTCGGTTCTCATGGCCTTCCAGTACGCGCGGACGCGATCGGGTTGCTGGCGCCACTCCCAGTCACGTGGGGTGCCGTCGGCGTCGGCGTCGAGACTGCCCGGGTCGGCGAGGGGCTCGAGCTCTCGACGCAGCACCGGAACCGCACCGAGCTCCCGCGCTCGGGCGACGCTCCCCTCGGCGCGGGCGAGGAACGCCTCGGCCGCGGAGGAGGCACCGGGGGTGCGCGCTCCCGCGCCGATCACGGGGCGGACCGCGTGCAGCGCCGCCAGCACCGCGTGCGTCGCGGGCGCGGGGACCGGGACGTCGACACCGGCGAAACGCAGAGGGATGGCGTCTCGGGCCACGAGCTCGAACGCCCGCTCGTCATCGAGCACGAGGCCCGGAAAGCGTCGATGCACATCGATCTCGCACCCCCATTGCTCGGGGGTGAGGGTCACCGTGTGCTGGATGGTCGTCCCGCGCCAGGGGTCGGGGGCGCGATGCCATCCCCAGGGTCGCAGCGCGTCGGCCAGCTCCTCGACCCTCTCGGGCGCGCACCAGAGGTCGACGTCGCCGGAATGCTCGCGCTCGCGCAGCCCCTGGAGGTGCAGGGCGGGGCCTTTGGTGAACACGCACGGGATGCCACGGCTCGCCGCCACGCGGGCGACGAGGGCATAGACGAGCTCGTGCAGCACCGACGACAGCACGGGAGGATGCAGCTCCGTCACCCGTGCGGGGTGGGATCCCGCGAGAGCGACCAGTCCGAGCTCCTCGAAGTGGGCCAGGATCCCCTCCTCGTCGGGGGTGAAGGCAGAGGGCGGCGCGGGGGCGGTGGCGACGATGCGCCGCCAGAGTGCGGCGCCGTTGCCGACCAGGCAGATCGCCTCCGAGGGGCGCGTCGGAAGGACGAGGACGTCGGCGTCCGTGACGAAACCCGCCGCGTCGCGCACGTCGAGTGCTCCGTAGGCGATGGGGATCCACCCCGAGCCGGGGGGAAAGGAAGCGGGCATGGGGCGACCTCGGGAAGACGGCGGGTGGCCGTTCAGTCTCGCCCCCGGGTGTCGCGCGTCAGCGGCGCGCTCCCCGGAATGCGCGGACGCACGCCGCCGAAATCACCTGGATCTCGCCTTCTCTCACCAGAGGAATGACGGTCAGCGGATGGGCGCCCCGGCGCGGAACGGGGGCCCGGGCACGATGCCCGAGCCCCCGCTCGCGAATGCCGCCGTCGGGTCTCAGGGAACCGGCGTCAGCACCACCTGATCCACGAAGGCGGTCGCGTCGCCGGAGGGCGCCGAGCCGCGGAAGGTGATCTGCCGATCGCCCGCGGGCACCGTGAACGTCGCCGACGTGTGCGCGGTGAAGCCGGCGGTCGGGGGAGCGAAGCTGTCGACCACGACCCCGTCCACGAGCACCTGCACGGTCTGCACCGCGCTGTACCCCGGGCGTCGCGACGCCTGGTAGCTCAGCGTGTAGTCGCCGGCGGCCATGTCGAGCGTCTGGGTGAACGACCCGTGCTCGCCGTTGCGCGACTGCAGCAGGGCGGTCTGCGTCCCCTCCGGCGCCGTCGGGGCGCCGAACGCGCTGCCGTTGTGCTGGATGCCGCTGCGCCCGACGAACGACCAGCCCTCGGTGAAGGGCGCCGATTTGACGCCGGTCGTGGCGGGAGCCTCGAAACCGGTGTTCTGCAGCTGCGCCGCCTCGGGCGGGACGGGCGCCTCGATGCGGACCGCATCGAGGAACGCGGTGCGGTCGCCCGACGGAGCCGTGGCGCGGAACGTGATCGTGTGGCGACCGCCGTCGGAGGTGAACGCCGGCGTCCGCTTGGTCTCGTACGAGCTCGTCGAGCCGACCGCGAACGAGCCGATCACCGTGTCGTCGTAGAGCACGTCGAAGCTCTGCGCGGGGTAACCCGATCGACCGGACAGGGCGAAGACCACCTGGTACTCCCCGGCCGGGAACGCGGCCTCCTGCGAGATGGTGCCCTGGACCCCGGCATCCGTCTTCAGGTATCCGACCTGCTGACCTTCCGAGGGGGCGGGAGGCCCGAGGGGGCCCTGGCCGTTCTGGATGCCCGAGCGGCTGTTGAAGGTCCAGCCGTTCGTGAAGGGGCCGGTCTTGGACTTCGTGCCGCCGGGCTTCTCGAAGCCCGCGTTGGTGAGGGTCACCAGCGGGTACGAGGACGGAAGCTCGGGGCTGACGTAGCAGCGCGAGGTTCCGTTCGGGTTCGGGTCGCCGAGGGTCGCGGTGTCGCACGAGACCGGGCCGGTCTTGGCCTGGTAGGTGAAGAGCCCGTCTCCGCCGAAGGCGACGCTCTGCTGACCGGAGAAGAAGCACGTCCCGCCCTCGTTCGCGCAGAGGCTGTAACCGTCCGGGCCCTGCGAGACCCCGCCGACCTTGAACAGGCGGCTGGTGATGCCCGAGGCCTGCTTGCCCGTGGCGAAGGCGGCGGCCCGGTACAGCTTCGTCGACGTCTCGGCGAGGATCAGCGGCCGTTCATACAGCGTCGAGCTCGTCGTGGGTGCCGAACCGTCGGTGGTGTAGCGGATCTGCGCTCCCGAGGTCGGAGTCGACAGCGTGAGCACCTCGGAACCGGCGTACACCCCGCTGTCGAGGTCGAACTGCACGGGGTCGACGCGGTTCGCCGTGAGCTGCGGGGTGACGGTGACACGCGCCACGGCCGAGGACGACGGATCGGCCGTGCTGGTGGCCCGGACCGCGATCGTCCGCTCGGAGTCGACGACGGGCGGGGTGAAGACGCCCGCGCTCGACACCGAGCCGTTGCCGGTGCCCTCGACCGACCAGGTGACCCCGGGCGCGCCGTCGAGGACGTCGGCGGTGAGCTGCAGGGTCGACCCCGAGGCGACCGACGGGTCGACGTCGCCCAGCCGCACCTGCACGGCGGGGGCGGCCGTCGTGTAGATCGCGAAGGAGTACCCCTCGTCGAGCTGGTCGGAGAACCCCGTCGCCGCCGGCAGCGTGGCCGAGACGGTGGGCAGGAGAGCGTTCTCGTCGGGGACGAGGTCGTTGTCGTAGACGACGCGATGGAAGTCCTTGTCGACCGCGGTGGTCCCGAAGGAGACGTCGAGGTCGGTCGGGGCGGCGCCCTTCGCCTCCACGAGCACGGTGTACTCGCCCGCCGCGTCGCGGAAGGCGGCGGTGCGCACATCCGACGTCGAGGAGCTGGACTGCAGCACCTGGCTGTGGGCCGGGATGTAGCGGTTGAGCAGACCCGCGGAGAGGAAGGTCTTACGCGGCTCGAGGCCGAGCGGCAGGGCGTCCCACATGTTGTAGGTGCCGTTGGTGTCGCCGTCGGGGTCGACGGTCCATGTGCCGTTGAGCTGCCAGACGAGCAGCGAGTGCAGGCCCAGGTTGGCGCCGGCGATCACGTAGTTGGCGTAGCCCGAGTCCCAGCCGCTCGCGTTGTCGTCGGACCAGCCGAACTCCGACATGTTCACCGGCTTGCCGCCCGCGACGCTCTTGCGGGCGTTGATGCTCGCCGGCACCGAGCCGTACGAGTCGCCGTACGTGTGGAAGCTGTACTGGTCGAACGCGTCGCCGCCGTTCTGGGCCATGTAGGTGGTCCATGCGGGGGCGCCGGTCTCTTCCGGTCCCCAGATCTCGACCTCGTCGCGCAGGCCGTCGGCGACCAGGCGCTGGTGCACGGCCTGGGCCATCTGCACGTACGCGGCCTGCTGGTCTCCCGGAGCCTCGAAGTCCCAGCTGCCGTTGGGCTCGTTGTAGTACGTCAGGTACTTGACGTTGTCGTAGCCGCGGACGTTCTTCAGCTGGTCGATGAGCGCGGACGCGGATGCCGCGTACGCGGCGTTGTCGGCCGGGGCGCTGGTCCACGGGTCGACGCCGGGGATGCCGAACCAGTCGTGGACGGTCGAGCCGACCTTCCACCCGAAGTTCAGTTCGATGTCCGTGCCGGCGGCTTTGAACGCGTCGAGGTACTTGTAGAACGCCTTCATCCGGTCGCTGTCCCAGGTGTAGACGCCCTTGTCGGGCTCCATCCAGTCGATCTGGAACCAGACGCGCGCGACCTTCGGGCGGATCGTGGCGATGCGTTCCGCGTCGATCGCCCAGTCGGCGTCGCTGTAGCCGAAACCGCGTGAACGCTCCATGAGGGCGGAGGGGATGACGTTGACCCCGATCCCGAGGAAGTCGTCCTGCACCACGGTGCCGGTGTCGATCGAGACCGTGGCGGTGGTGTCGGCGGCGGCCGAGGACACGCTGCCGGCGATGGCGAGCGAGGCGATCACCGCGCCGGTGGTCGTGAGCGCCGTCCAACGGCGCAAGGGGTGAGGGGATCTCATGGGGGCTCCATCGTCATTGAAGGTGAGCACGAGAGGTAGTATCACTACTTACTTCGCGTAGGAGCGAGCGTAGACCGGCCCGGATTGCCCTCACAAGGGGCGAGGGAAAGGTAGTAGAGGTAGTGCAGCTACCGTCTCGCCGGTGCGCGACGCGTTCCGCGCGTGGGGCGACGGCGCACGCGGGCAATCGCGAGGCGAGCGACATCCGACGGCGAACCATACGGCTCGAGCAGCCGCGGGCGACGCGGAGAAACGGAGCGGGCGCGGCGTCCCCCAATTCCGCCGCGCCCGCTGCTGAGAACGGGAGGGCGCGGCGTCCGCCTGCGCGAGCGAGGAGGAGTCGGGGGGCCACTCACCATGTCTCTCTTTCATCCAATCACAGCGGTTCGTAAATAGCACTCCTGGATTCACGTAAATACGGTCGACGACGGCCGCAGGCACGTCGTCTACGATCGAAGAGTGGGTCGCGGCGCTGTCGGACCGCCCTCCCGGTACTCCCGGCGAGTGGTGGCGAACGTGGATCGCCTGCGGAAGTCCAGAGGGCTCACCGTCGGCGAGCTCATCAGTCGCGCCGGGATGACGAAAAGCTATTACCAGTCGCGTGCCGGCTTCTCGTTGCCTTACAACACCAACGACATCGAGGCCCTCGCGGCGGCCCTCGACGTGACGCCCGAAGAGCTCGCGAGCCCGCAGGCGGCACCCCGTATCGAGATGCGGGTGCCGGCCGGTCCCGTCGGTGATCGTGTGCGCCGGTTGATCGCGAGTCACGCCGCGTCCGAGGCCGACCTGATCGCCCACCTCGAACACCTCGACCCCCGATCCGCCGCGAGCGCGCGGGCGCTTCTCGAGGCGACGACCAACACCGTCGTCCTCGACGAAGAGGTGCTGCGCCTGATCACCCAGTGGGCCGACGTGCCCGTCGAGTACCTCATCGACTACACCGACGATGCCCTGACCGACCGGACCGAGGCCGAGCTCGAGCTGCGCGAGGCGATGCGCGAGGCCGGGGCGCAGAGCATCCAGTTCCGCGCTCTCGGGCAGATGTCGCCCGACGCCCTGCGGGCCATCGCCCAGTCGCTGCGGGGGAGGCCGCCGGCGTCATGATCGGCCGGACGGGGAGGCGGCGGTGACGGCGTCCGACGAGATGCTCGCACGGGTGCGGGTGCGAGGGGATCGTGCGCTCGCGCGCCTGAACGTCTCTCCCGGGGCCACCTTCGACGACATCGTCCGCGCGGTGGAGCACGCCGCCGGCATCCGGCTCACCGTCGTGGCCGAGACCGACACGGCGACGTGGGGGACGCTCACCGGATTCCTCGTGTTCTTCCCCGATCGCCGCGAAGGCTCGATCCACGTCCGCGCGGCGGACGCTCGCGTCTACCGCGAGTTCGCCGCCTCGCACGAGCTGGGGCACCTGCTCGACGACGCGCACTGCTGCGGTGCCGTGCACGAGCGCTCGTCCGTGTCGCCGCACACCAATCCGGACCTCGACACGACCCAGGTCGAGGCCGAGCTGGTGGCCGAACACGTGGCCCACGCCATCGCTCGGCTGATGTACGCCAGCCCGAGGATCGCCGAGCTGTCGTGGTGACCATGCTGCTCATCGACGCGGCCCTCGTCGGTCTCGCCCTCGTCGTCGTCACGCGAGCACGCGCGGCGTGGCGGCAGCCCCGATCGCGGATCGCCTGGCTCGCCGCCCTGCTCGGGGTGATCGCACTCCTGACCCAGGGCACGGTCGTCCCCCTTCCGGCGATGGACGCCCTCCTCGGCGGGACCAACGTGCTCAAGCTCGTGCAGAACGTGCTGACGATGGCGGCGCTCTGGCTCGGCATCCAGGCGGGAACCGCTCCGGCCACCGCGCGGATCCGGACCCTCCGGTGGGGCTTCCCGCTGACGCTCGCCGCCCTGTTCACCGTGGTCTTCTTCGTGGCGATGCCCGAGCGCGGTCCGTCATCGTTCCTCTTCCTCGAGACGGCCGCGGCGACCTCGACCGGTGCGTGGGCCTACGGCGTCCTGCACATGTCCGGGATCGCGCTCGTCGGGGTGCTCCTCTACCGCTCGGCTCGAGGCTCGCTGCCCGTCGCGCGACGGCTCTTCCGCGCGGGGGCCGCGGGCATCGTGCTGGGGTGCCTCAGTGAGGTGCTCGACCTCACCCTCACGCGGTTCTTCGAGCCGAACGCGATCGTGAGCGCTCTGTTCGATCCGCTGTTCTACCTCGGCGTCGTCTCGTTCGTGATCGGGATCTTCGTGGCATCCCGCACGACCGCGGCCATCCGTCGTCGCGGCGAGAGTCTGTTGGAGCGTGCGGAAGCGCTCGCCCGAGAGCGTGGCGTGGGCGTGCCGGCTGTTCCCGCCGCTTTCGCGGACGTCGATACCCGGCTCCACACCGTGCGCGTCGCCATCGAAGACGACGCGATCGCCACGTCGACGCCCCTGACCGGGGAGCAGCGCTCCCTCGTCGACGACGTCGATGCCCACCTCACCCGCCGCACCATCGGAGTACGCGCATGACTCGCCGTTTGATCGTCGGAACGGGTGTCGCCGCCGCGGCGGCCGGCGCCCTGCACCTCGCCCTCGGTGGCTACGTCGCCCGGCGTCTCATCGCGCCGCGCGCCGCCAAGCCGTTCGTCCCCCTGTTCGTGGACGGCGACACCGTCGACGTTCCCGCCACCGACGAGAGCCGCCAGCCCGGGACGTACGGCGTGTGGCTCGACGACGGGACCCACCTCACCGTCGGCGAGATCATCCGTACCTCCGGCGATCGCGTCGTGCGCGCCCTCATCGGCAAGCCTGCGGGCCTCCCCGACGGCGCCGTCCGCGGCGCGTGGACCTCGCAGAACATCGCCGCGCCCGAGGCGGTCGGTCCGACGCGGCACGTCGCCGTTCCCCTCCGCCGCGGGGGGAGCGCCGACGCGTGGGTGATCGGGGATCCGGATGCCACCCGCTGGGCCATCCACGTCCACGGCCTGCGCTCGAGCCGGTCCGGCGCCCTGCGCTCCGCGCCCGCCGCGGTCGATGCCGGCTGGACCTCGCTCGTGGTCTCGTACGCGGGCGACGACGAAGCGGCCCCCGCGGACACCCTGCCCTCCTCCCTCGGGACGCGGGAGTGGCGCGATGTCGACGACGCGATCGCCTACGCCGTCGAGCAGGGGGCGCGCGAGATCGTCTTGGTCGCCTGGTCGATGGGGGCGACGATCGCGATGCTCGCCCTCGAGCAGTCGCGTCATCGGGAGGCGATCACCGGACTCGTCCTGGTCGCGCCGGCTCTGGACTGGGGCCGCATCGTGGCGCGCGCGGTCAAAGGCGTGCACCTGCCCTCGTCCGTCGGCGTCGCCTCCCTCCGCGTGCTGCGGAGTCGGCTGGGGGCGCGGGCGCTGGGTCTCATCGAGGCGGTGGACGCTCGCGCCCTGAACTGGGTGGACGGGCCGCGTCGTGCGCCGGAACTGCCGACGCTGATCGTGCACAGTCTGCGCGATCCGGTGGTGCCGGTCTCCGGATCCCTCGCGTTCACCGCGCGGCATCCGGAGTCCACCCTCGTCGCGTTCGACGCGACCGGGCATTGCAACGAGGCGAACCAGGATCCCGAACGATTCCACGCCGCGATCGGCGGTTTCCTGCGAGAGCTGCCGCACCCGGCCTAGAGTCCGAGCGCCCGCTCCAGGAACGCGTTGCGGAAGACGCCGCGCGGATCCGCCTCGCGGGCCGCGGCGACGAAGTCGTCGGCCCGCGGAAGCGTCGCGCGGACGGCCGCGCCCGGCATGGCGAAGGCCTTGCCCCAGTGCGGGCGGACGTCGAACGGCGCCAACGCCGCCTCGATGTGCGGCAGCACCGCGAGCACGCCCGCCGTGTCGTTGCGCCAGGTGAAGTGGATCGCGAGGACGTCGCGCTGGAAGGCGGGGCTCAGCCACAGCTCATCGGCGGCGACGGTGCGCAGCTCGGTGACGAGCAGCTGCGCGTCGAAGGAGGGGGCGATCGCCCGCACCGCGGCGAGGGCCTCTCGCGCGGCGGAGAACGGCACGAAGTACTCGGACTGGATCTCGTCGCCGTCGCTCGGAAGCGCATCGGCCCGGAAGTGCGGGAGCCGCGTATGCCACGGCCCGACGGATCCGCGCGGGGTCGTGTTGTCGACCGTGCGGATGCGTCCGAGGTGGATGTCGTCGCCGACCGGTCGACCGCCGAGATCCTCCACCCACTCCGGTGCGCCCGCGTCGCTCTTGGCCCAGACCAGGTCGTGCGCCGGATCGCCCCAGGTCGTGAAGACGCTCACGCTGCGCGAGCCGCCGAACACCCGCTCCGGGTCGCCGGCGATGTCGTCCCACGCCACCCCGGTGTACGCCTGCTGCGTCACCTCGTAGGTCGGCTCGGTCTGCAGCTCGACGGCGGTGACGACGCCGAACGCGCCGAGGCTGAGAGCGGCTGCGGGGAACCACGCGTGCCCCTGGTCGACGCGGTGCGTGCGGCCGTCGGCATCCAGGATCTCGACCGCCCGGACCGCGCTCGACAGGTTGCCGTTGCGCACCCCCGAGCCGTGCGTGCCCGTCGCGGTGGCGCCCGCGACCGAGATGTGGGGGAGCGAGCCGAGGTTGTGCAGCGCGCGGCCCTCAGCCTCGATCACGGGAGCGAGCTGCGCGAAGGTCACGAGTCCCTCGACGCGCACGCGGTCGTCGACGACGTCGATGCGCGTCGGCAGGCGCTCGAGAGACACGAGAGCCGCCTCGGAGTCGGCGATGTCGTTGAACGTGTGACGGGTGGCCTGGACGCGGAGCGTGCGAGCGGATGCCACGACCTCGGCCAGCTCGTCGAGATCGGTGGGCAGCAGCACCTCGGTGGCGCGGTAGCGGTGGTTTCCCGACCACGTGGTGCCGGCCGGTCGTGTCTCGGTCATGGTTCTCCTCGCGTCGACGTGTCCATCCTGCCCTGCGCCGCCGACATCGGGGCCGCCCCGGTGCGCCGCCGGATGCCGGACGCTCAGCGACCCGGGAACAGCGAGGCCTCGAACACCGCCTCGGCGGCCCCCACGAGCAGGCGATCCCCGCCGAGCGCGGCGACGGCGAGCCGCAGCCCCTCCGCGCAGGCGGGGACCGTCTGCGCGCGTACGGCGGCGTCGAGGGCGGCGAGGTCGCGCCCCGCCAGCACGGCCAGGAACCCGCCGAGCACGATGACCGCGGGGTTCAGCACGTTCGCCGCGTTCGCCAGCGCGGTCGCGAGGATCCGCCGCTGTCGGTCGACCTCCGCACCCGCCGCGGGATCGGAGGTGGATGCCAGGGCGGCGGCCAGGGCCGCATCGTCGCCGCCGTCGAGCCCCACCGCCGCGAGCAGGTGCGCACGGCTGACCTCGTCCTCGAGCACTCCCTCCGCCGCGCGCCGGTCGGTCGCGTCGACGATGCCCGGGCGGTTCTGGCCGAATTCCCCGGCGTACCCGCCCGCGCCGCCGAGCGGCATGCCGCCGACGATCACCGCGCCACCGATTCCGCTGGCGCCGCCGTTGAGATAGACGACGTCGTGCGCGCCGCGCGCGGCGCCGAACAGGTACTCGGCGAGGGCGCCGACGGCCGCGTCGTTGGCGACGTGAGCGGTCAGGCCGGTGGCATCCCTCATCAGATCCGGGAGCGGGGCGTCGATCCAGCCGAGGTGCGGGGCCTCGCGGACCAGTCCGTCGGATGCCCGCACCGGGCCGGGCACGGCGACGCCGACACCGACGACCCGCGCCTCGGCGAGAGGGCCGCGGCGCCATGTCCCCAGGGTCTCGGCGACCAGGGCGGCCGTGCGTTCGGGGGTCAGCAGGGAGCGCTGATCGAGACGTTCGCGGGCGACGATCGTGCCGTCGAGGGCGATGGCTCCGATGTCGAGCGCGTCGACCTCGGGATTGGCCGCCACTGCGACGACGCGCGGGTCGGGGACGACGATGGGGGAGGGGCGCCCGACGCGGCCCTGTGCGTCGGACGCGCGCTCGACGACGAGCCCGGCGCGCTGCAGCTCGCCGACGAGGTCGGCGATCGTGGAGCGGTTCAGCCCCGTCGCCTCGGTGAGGGCGGCGCGCGAGCGCGGACCCTCGCGATGCACCGTGCGCAGCACGAGCGACAGGTTGGCGCGGCGCATGCCGTCGCCGCGGGTGCCCGCTGTGGCCATTCGTCCACTGTGCCACGAGCCGCGCGCTCTCCGACGCGGCGCGATTCCCACCCCGGGCAGAAACAGCGGTGCCAGGATGGTTCCATGGACCTCTCCGGCATCCCGATCACGACCATCCGTGGCGAGCAGACGACCTTCGGCGACCTCACCGAGGGCAAGGCCGCCCTCGTCGTCAACGTCGCGTCGCGTTGCGGCCTCGCGGGGCAGTACGAGACGCTCGAGGCGCTGCACAAGCGCTATGCGGACCGCGGCTTCACGGTCATCGGCTTCCCCAGCAACCAGTTCCTGCAGGAGCTCAGCGACGAGGACAAGATCGCGGAATACTGCTCCGCGACGTGGGGCGTGACCTTCCCGATGTCCGAGAAGGTGAAGCTCAACGGCCGCAGCGCGCACCCGCTGTACAAGGAGCTGACCTCGACACCGGATGCCGAGGGCAAGACGGGACGCATCTCGTGGAACTTCGAGAAGTTCGTCGTCGCTCCCGACGGTCGCGTGAAGCGCTTCAGCCCGCGCACGCTGCCCGACGACCCCGAGGTCATCGCGGCGATCGAGGACGCGCTGCCGCGCTGACGCCCGCCCGCCCGCCGCGCCGCGCCGCGCCGCGCCGCCACTGTCGTCGACTGTCCAAGACACGCCGTAACCGCGTAGGGCGTTGCGGCGTGTTCTGGACTCTCGACGCGTGGTGAGCGGGTGTCGGACGGGGGCCGTATCCTGACCGGAAACCGAGCCGCGAAGGAGTCCCCGTGACCGATGCCGTCGTCCTCGTCTCCGGCGGAGCCGCCGTCACCCCGTACACCGACCCCGAGCGCGCGGCCGCGTCGGGGTTGGCGGCGGGCAACACGATGACCGCCTTGCGCGCGCATCTCCTCGATCGTGGCGTCCGGGTCTTCACCGCTCCGGCCCGCATCGGTGCCGGGGAGGTGCGGGAGGATGCCGGCTGGCAGGGCTTCTCGGAGGTCCCCGTCGTGCTGCCCGCGGACGTCACGATCAACGCCGTCGGACGTCTCGACGACGCGGGGGTGGCCCTCGCCGGCTTCCTCCGGCATCTCGCCGCCGCGGAGGGTGTGGACCGCGTCGACCTCGTCGGCCACTCGATGGGCGGGCTGTTCTCGCGCGCCGCGATCCGCGAGGTCGCCGCCGACGGCCCGCGCGTGCGGCGTCTGGTGACCCTCGGCACGCCGTGGGACGGAGCCGTGCTCGGCGACATCGTCAGCGGTGAGATCGGCGATGACGACGCGCACGGCGATCCGGCGACGCTCAAGATCTTCGCCGAGGCGCGCCCCTACGCCGCGGCGAACTCGCAGGGCGCGGCCGCCGAGGTGTCACGCCGGTTCCTGCGCGGCTGGAACGACGCGCAGGCGGGGGTGCTCGACGGCATCCCGGTCACCGCGATCGGGGCCGGGTACTTCTCCGCGGCGACCGAGCCGGCGCAGCTCTGGCCGCATGACGGTCTGGTGTCGCTGCGGAGCGGCCGCGCCGACGCGGTGTCAGCAGCGGTGCTGCCCCTGGTCGAGCGGCACTCGTTCCCCGATCACGTGCACAGCATCTTCTTCGCCGAGGCGTTCGGGCTGCCGTGGGAACGCGCGCTGACGTGGGACCCGGCGGTTTTCGCCGTCGTCGACGAGGCGCTCGGGGTCTGACACGCGGGGCTGGACGCCGTGGCATCCGGGGTATATGTTGTGAACACCAACAAACCCGCCGTGCGTTACCGCGCACCCGTGCGTCTCCATGCGAAGGAGCAGGAATGCCCACCCCCACCCGCGATGACAAGTTCTCGTTCGGACTCTGGACCGTCGGCTACAACGGCACCGACCCCTTCGGCGGCCCCACGCGTGAGCCCCTCGACGTCGTGCACGTCGTCGAGAAGCTCGCCGAGCTCGGCGCCTACGGCCTGACCTTCCACGACGACGACCTCTTCGCCTTCGGCTCCACCGACGCCGAGCGCCAGAAGCAGATCGACCGTCTCAAGGGCGCGATGAAGGACACCGGCATCATCACGCCGATGGTCACGACCAACCTCTTCTCGGCCCCCGTGTTCAAGGACGGCGGCTTCACCTCGAACGACCGCCAGGTGCGTCGCTTCGCGCTGCGCAAGGTGCTGCGCAACCTCGACCTCGCCGCCGAGCTCGGCGCGAAGACGTTCGTCATGTGGGGCGGCCGCGAGGGCGCCGAGTACGACTCCGCGAAGGACATCCGCCAGGCTCTCGAGCGCTACCGCGAGGCCGTCAACCTGCTCGGCGACTACGTCACCGACAAGGGCTACGACATCCGCTTCGCGATCGAGCCCAAGCCCAACGAGCCCCGCGGCGACATCCTGCTGCCGACCCTCGGACACGCGATCGCGTTCATCGACTCGCTCGAGCGCCCCGAGCTCGTGGGCCTGAACCCCGAGGTCGGTCACGAGCAGATGGCGGGCCTGAACTTCGCCGCCGGCATCGCCCAGGCGCTGTACCACGGCAAGCTCTTCCACATCGACCTCAACGGTCAGCGCGGCATC
>JARBUN010000136.1 GCA_029239635.1 Microbacterium sp.
CCGCGCCCTGCGGGGCGCGGGCGCCGGGGCTCTCGCCCTCGTGCTCCTCGCCGGCATCCCGCACTTCCTCCTCTTCGCCTGGGGCGCGCAGCTCACCTCGGCGGGACTCACCGGGCTGCTCGTCCCGGGGACCGTCCCCCTCTTCGTCACGCTGGTGCTCTTCCTGCGCCACCGCGCTCGCCTCTCCCGCCGACGCCTCCTGGCTCTCGCCGCGATCGTCGTCGGAGTCGCGGCGAGCGCGACCCTCCGCGGTGGAACGGCCGATCTCGGCGGGATCGCGATCCTGCTGGCCGCGGGCCTGGTCTGGGCGCTCTACACGCTGGGGCTGGCATCCCTCCGACTGGACCTCGTGAGCGTGATCGTCGTGATCAGCGTCACCTCCACGATGGTCGCGCTCGCCTTGGCCCTGACCGGAGCGATGCCATCGCACCTCCTCGACGGCACCGTGCCGTGGTCGCAGATCGGGACCTACGCCCTCGTGCAGGGCGCGGGCACCGGACTGCTCTCGACCGCCTGCTACGTCGTCGCGGTCAAGAACCTCGGCAGCAGTCTGGCCTCCAGCGCCGGCGCCTTGAGCCCCGTGCTCACCGCCGTGGTGGCGGTTCCGCTGCTCGGCGAGCCGATCACCGCCGGTCTTGCGGTCGCTCTCGCGCTGATCGTGTCGGGGGTCGCGCGGTTCCACCTCGCTCCGCGGCGCTGAGGCGGCGGCATCCATTCTTCGCACCGCTCCGAATACGGTGTGACGGGCCCGCCGCGCGTGCCCATCGGAGACGAGGGATGCCATGACCACCGAGACCGCCGGCGCACGCGCCATCCGCCGACCCCGCGCGTGGATCTGGGCCCCGCTCGCCGGGATCGTGTCGGCCCTGGCCCTGCTCGGCAGCGCCGAACTGCTGGCTGCGCTCGTCGCGCGGGAAGCGAGCCCCGTCCTCGCGGTGGGGTCCTTCATCGTCGACATCGTGCCGCGCCCGTTGAAGGAGCTCGCGATCACGCTGTTCGGGGAGTCCGACAAGATCGCCTTGCTCGCCGGGGTGGGCCTCGGGGCCCTCGTCGCGGCAGCGGTGGCGGGGCTGCTCGAGTACCGCTTCCGCCGGAGCGGGGCGATCCTGCTCGCGATCGGCGGCGCGCTGGCGACCGCGGCGATCGTCACGCGCGCGGGAGCCAGCGCCCTCGCCTGGCTGCCGCCCGTCGTCGGCACCCTCGCGGGTGTGGCGCTGCTGCTGATCCTGACGGCGCGGCTGCGGCGCTGGGTCGCCGCTGCCGTCGCGCACGACGCCCCCGCCGCCGGGGTCGACCGCCGCGGCTTCTTCCTCGTGTCGGGGATCGCCGCGGCGACCGCGATCGTCGTCGGCGTCGGTGCCCGAGTCGTCAACGTCGCGACGGCATCGGTCGCCGCCGCGCGGGACGCCCTGCGCATCCCCACCGCGCGCACCACCGTCACGGTGCCCGCCGGGGCCGACCTGGGCGTTCCCGGGATCACGCCGGTCATCACCCCCAACGCGGACTTCTACCGCGTCGACACCGCTCTCACCGTCCCCAACGTCGACCCCACGACGTGGAGACTGTCGATCGAGGGGATGGTCGACACTCCGATCGAGCTGAGTTTCGACGACCTCGTCGGCATGGGCCTCGACGAGTACGGCGTCACGCTCACCTGCGTCTCGAACGAAGTCGGCGGCAACCTCGTCGGCAACGCGATCTGGACCGGCGTGCCCATCCGCGACGTCCTCCGCAAGGCGGGTCCGCAGAGCGGGGCCGACATGGTGCTCTCCGAGAGCGTCGACGGGTACACGGCATCCACTCCCCTCGCGTCTCTGGTCGACGACGACCTGGATGCCATCTTCGCGGTCGCCATGAACGGAGAACCCCTGCCGTTCGAGCACGGCTTCCCGGTGCGGATGGTCGTTCCGGGCCTGTACGGCTACGTCTCGGCGACGAAGTGGGTGACGAAGCTGACGGTGACGCGCTTCGACGAGGCCGAGGCGTACTGGACCCCGCGCGGCTACGCGGCCGAAGCCCCCATCAAGATGTCGTCGCGCGTGGACACCCCCAAGATCGGAACGCCCGTCTCCGCCGGCGCGGTGGTCATCGCCGGGATGGCCTGGGCGCAGCCCATCGGTGTGCAGGCGGTCGAGGTCAGCATCGATGACGGGGACTGGCAGCAGGCGACCCTCTCGACGCCGATCAACGACCAGTCCTGGGTGCAGTGGAAGCTCGACTGGAACGCCGACGCCGGCGCACACTACATCGTCGTGCGCGCGCGGGACAAAGCGGGCAACCTGCAGATCCAGGAGCAGGCGGCGATCGCCCCGAACGGGTCGAGCGGATGGCAGCGCACGCTCGTGACCGTCAGCTGAGCCGTGCGTCGCCTCCCCGAGAAGGGCTGTCAAGTACTGGTGCCCGCGGCCGTCGCCGGTCAAGATCGGAGAATGCCCTCAGCAAGCATTCCCGATCGTTCCGCCGTGCGCGGATGAGCGCCCCCGAGCAGCCTCCGCGGGATTCTCCGCCGGCCCACGTCCCCCACGGTCAAGACCGTCCTCTCGCCAGCTTCCGGCGCGTCCTGCCGACCGACTGGGACGAGCAGGTCGATCTCTTCGCGATCGTCAAACTGGACGGCGGCGGTTTCGTCCGCGGGTGGAACCTCGGTGCACAACTCATCAAGGGCTACACCGAGGACGAGGTCATCGGATCGCACTTCTCTCGCTTCTATCGCGACGAGGACCGGCGGCGGGGCGTGCCCGATCGCCTACTGGCC
Organism: Microbacterium sp.; assembly: GCA_029239635.1. Classification (GTDB taxonomy): domain Bacteria; phylum Actinomycetota; class Actinomycetes; order Actinomycetales; family Microbacteriaceae; genus Microbacterium. The sequence continues at coordinate 2,756 of JARBUN010000136.1, forward strand.
GCTGCTCAGCGCGACGGACACGTCGAGGACACGGGTTGGCGCGTCCGGCGGGACGGCTCCGAGTTCTGGGCGCGAGTGACGATCTCGGCCATCCGGAGCGAACAGGGACAGGTGCTCGGCTTCGTGAAGATCGTGCGCGATCTCACGAGCGAGAAGCAGGTCGCGGACGAGCAAGCGGCGCTCCAGCGCACCTTCGCCCACGACCTCATCTCCCCCGTGACGGCTCTGCGCGGATACCTCGACCTCCTCGGCGAGGAACTGCCCGCCGATCACCGGCTGCTGCGGCTGGCCTGCGAGGCGAGCGACCACCTCGTCGCGATGGCACAGGCCCTCATGACCGATGCCGCGACGGGGCCCGAGCGCGGCGAACGCCAGGCGACACTCGACCTCATCGCGCGCGGCGCCGTCGCCCTCGTCCTCCCCGGAGAGGGGCCCGGGCGCGTCGTCTTCGGGCGAATGGATGCCGTGGCCGTCAAGGGCGACATCCTGGGTCTGCGCCGCGCGGTGGCGAACGTGCTCGAGAACGCCGCGAAGTACTCCGACGACGAGATCACGATCGAGGCGTACGAGACGGACGAAGGGGCGGTGGTGTCGGTGACCGATCGAGGTCGTGGCATCCATCCCGAGGATCTCGCCCGCATCGTGGAGGAGGGCGAGCGCGGACGCTTCGCCGACGCGTACGACGGCGGCCAAGGCATCGGTCTCGCCAGCGTGCAGCGCATCGTGACCGCGCATCATGGCCTCCTGCGACTCAGCAGCGAGCCCGGGGTGGGCACCCGCGTGACCATCACGATCCCGCGGGCCGAAGAGCTAGACCTCTGAGGTCGCCAGCGTCGCTCCGGCGCGCTGGATCTCGTCCAGGGCGGCCGCGCTCGACTCGGGGTGCACGCCCGCGACGAGATCCGTGAACACGCGGACCGTGCGACCCGCGGCGACGGCGTCGAGAGCGGACGCGCGCACGCAGTAGTCCGTCGCGATCCCCGCGATGTCGATGTCGCGGATGCCGTGTGCGTCGAGGATGTCGGCCGCGGTCTGCCCGTCGTCCGAGACCCCCTCGAACAGGGAGTAGGCCGGGCGCCCCTGCCCCTTCTTGAGGTGGTGCGTCACGCGACTCTCGTCGAACACCGCGTCGTACTCGGCACCCTCGGTGCCCGCGACGCAGTGCACGGGCCACGAGTCGACGAAGTCGGGGGTGGCCGAGAAGTGACCGCCGTTGTCGTCGTCGCCGTGGTGCCAGTCGCGTGAGGCGACGATCACGGTGTACTCGTCGGCGTGCGCGGCGAGGTAGCGCGAGATCCGCTCCGCGACCGCGTCACCCCCGTCGACTCCGAGAGCCCCGTGCTCGGTGAAATCGTTCTGGACATCCACGATGAACAGCGCCCTGGTCATGAGTCGAGCCTACGCGCGCTCGCGCGGGTGGCGGGTGCTGTGCCGGCCGAGGTGGCGGGTGCGGTGCTCGCGCCGGTGGCGGGTGCAGCGCTGGCTCGGCTCACGGGCTCCGGGCCGCCGCGCTCGCGCCGCCAGAGCTTCGACGGCCACCAGATCGCGGCGCCGAGATCGTACGCGAACGCCGGGACGAGCAGCGAGCGCACGACGAACGTGTCGAGCAGCACGCCGAACGCGACGATGAACGCGAGCTGGGCGAGGAAGAGGATGGGGATCACGCCCAGTGCGGCGAAGGTCGCCGCGAGCACGAGCCCGGCCGAGGTGATGACGCCGCCCGTCGCGACGAGCCCGCGGAGGATGCCGGCCCGGGTCCCGTGCGCGAGCGACTCCTCCCGCACCCGCGACATGAGGAAGATGTTGTAGTCCACCCCGAGCGCGACGAGGAAGACGAAGCCGTACAGCGGCACCGACGGATCGGCTCCGGGGAAGCCGAGAGGACCGTTGAAGACGAGCGCGCTCACGCCGAGCGCGGCCCCGAACGACAGGATCACCGTGCCGATGAGGATCAGCGGGGCCACGATCGAACGCAGCAGCGCCATGAGGATGAGCAGGATCACCGCCAGCACGATCGGGATGATGAGGGTGCGATCGCGGATCGACGTGTCGATCGAGTCGATGTC
>JARBUN010000035.1 GCA_029239635.1 Microbacterium sp.
CGTGTTCCGCGCGATCCAGATGGCGCCGGTCTGGCGGGCGGAACGTCCGCAGAAGGGCCGCTACCGCCAGTTCCTGCAGTGCGACATCGACATCATCGGGGATGCCTCCGCCCGCGCCGAGGCCGAGTTGATGATCGCGAGCCTCGACGTGCTCGACGCGCTCGGCCTCGAGGGCGGATCGATCCGCGTGAACGATCGCCGCGTTCTCGACGCGATGCTCGACGTGTTCGGCTTCGCCCCCGACGTGCGTCCGGGCGTGCTCATCACGATCGACAAGCTCGACAAGGTCGGCCCCTCGGGCGTCGTCGCCGAGCTGCGCGACCGCGGGGCCGCGACCGAGGCCGTCGACGCGCTCGCGGCCTACCTCGACCGGCCCGCGGAGACCCCGTCGTTCGACGACGCCGGCATCCGCGCGGCGCTGCCCGACGGCATCCCGGATGACGTGATCGCCCACCTCGTGTCCCTCGGCGAGACGGTCGCGGCTGCCCGCGGGGCGGACGCGCCGCTCGTCTTCGACCCGTTCCTCGTCCGCGGCATGGGGTACTACACGGGCACGATCTTCGAGCTCGCCCACCCGAGCGTCGACTACTCGCTCGGCGGCGGCGGTCGGTACGACGGCATGATCGGTCGCTTCCTCGGGCAGCAGGTGCCGGCCGTGGGCTTCTCGATCGGCTTCGAGCGGATCGTCGATCTGCTTCCCGACGCGGATACCGAGGGGGACCGATCCGTGGTCCTCGTGCACGATCGCGAGGTTCCGCTCGCCCGGCTTCTCGCGCTGAAGGCGCACCTCGTCGCCGGCGGGGCGCGCGTGCGCGTCGAGCAGCGGCCCAAGAACATGAAGGCGCTGCTCGAGCGCTCCGCGGCCGACGGTTACACGTCTTTCGTGCCCGTCGGGGCGGACACCACGCCGGAGTCCCTGGAGCTTCGTCCGCTGAGCTGAGCGCACGGGCCCGCGCGCCCGGCTCGGCGTCTGCGCCGAGGGTGAGGTCGTGGAGCTCGTCGAGCGGCCCGGTGGGTCGAGGCGGCGTCGACGAGCTCGACCCCACGCGTCGGCGCGTGCGCCGGCTACGCCACCGCGCTGATGAGCGCCTCGTCTGGACTCTCGGCTGCGAGTCGTTCGAGCCGCGTGGCGGTCGCGGCATCCCGGGGAGCGAACCAGACGACCCGCGAGCCCAAACCTTCGTCGATCCACAGGCTGGACATCTCGAGGTGCAGCTCGCCGACCCGCGCGTGCACGAGGTTCTTGGGCGCGTTGCGCTCCCCGCCGACGTCACCCAGGCTCCACAGCTCCGAGAAGCGCGGCGAGGCCGCTTCGAGCTCGGCGACGAACCGCTGCCACGAGGGCTCCTCGTGGTGTCGCCCGTAGGCGGCGCGCAGGCGCGCGGCGATGCGTCGTTGCGCGTGGTCGAGGTCGACGTGCGCGCGCTGCCATGCCGTGTCCGTGAACAGCAGCACGGCGCAGTTGCGCCGTTCGACGGGCAGCTCGTCGAGGTCGTCGAAGAGGAAGCGGTAGGAGCGGTTGTACGCGCGGATGTCGAAGCGCGAGGTCTGCACCGCCGCCGGGTACGGCAGCAGCTTCTCGAGCAGGTCGAGGTGCGTCTGCCCGACGCACTGGCGCGCCTCGCGGTCGGGTAGCGGGAGGTCGGCGAGGGCGAACAGGTGGTCGCGCTCGTCGTCGCTCAGGAGCAACGCGCGGGCGATCGCGGCCACGACCTGCGCGGACGCGGCGATCGGGCGCCCCTGTTCGAGCCAGGTGTACCAGGTGAGTCCGACACCGGCGAGCTGAGCGACCTCCTCGCGGCGCAGGCCCGCGACGCGGCGGCGCGAACCGTCGGGGAGGCCGACATCGGCGGGACGCAGGCGCGCGCGACGGCTGCGCAGGAAGCCCGCGAACTCGGCGCGGGTGTCGTCGGATCGACTCATGGCATCCCTCCCTCTCCGGCGATCCTAGGACCGCCCTCCGACACGTCCCCGCGCGGTGGGGAGTGCTCTCGGTACCAGGATTAAGGCACTCCTGGTACCAGGATGCCGCTGTCCCCATGCTGGCACCATGACCACCTCCGCACAGCCCGCCACGGGCAGCGCCCCCGTGCCGATCCGACCCGGTCGGCCCGATCTCGGCGCCGCCCAGGCCGTACCCACCTGGCGCTACCTCGGCTTCCTCCTCGGTCCCGGCGTCGGCACGTTCGCCTTCAACGCGGTGACGGTGATCCTCCCGACCCTGCGCGAACGGTTCGGCGCGGGCGACGTGGCTCTCGAACTCGTCATCGCGGGCTACGGCATCCCGTTCGCCGTGCTGCTGATCCTGGGCGGACGCCTCGGCGACCGCTTCGGCCGCCACCGCCTCTACACGGTCGGCATGGGCCTCTTCCTCGTCTCCGCGATCGCGTGCGCGCTCGCCCCCTCCATCGAGACGCTGGTCACCGCCCGCGTCGTGCAGGGGGTCGGTGCCGCCCTGTGCACCCCGCAGGTGCTCGCGACCATCCAGGCGACCTCGCGCGGCGCCGCCCGCACCCGGGCGATCGCGGCGTTCGGCGCGAGCGGCGGGATCGGAGCGGCGGTCGGGCAGGTGTCCGGCGGAGCGCTCGCGGCGCTGTCGTTCGGCCCCGTCGAGGGGTGGCGCGCGGTGTTCGTCGTGGTGGCGCTCATCGCCGTGGCCGCGATCGTCTTCGCTCCGTTGGCGCCCCGGTCGCGGGCGCACGAAGTGGTCGCGATCGATCTCGTCGGCACGGCGGCGCTGGCTCTCGGCATCCTGGCCGCGTCCGTCGCGCTGACGTTCGGCCCGGTGTGGAACTGGTCGTGGCCGGTCGCCGTCGCCCTCGTCGTGGCCGCCGTGGCGCTGGTGGGGATGTGGAAGCACCAGGATGCCATCGAGCGATCCGGCCGGGTCCCGCTGCTGCCCCCGAGCGTCCTGCGTCTGCGCCCCCTTCAGCTCGGGCTGCTCGCCGCGGGCCTGTTCTTCGCGGGCTACTCCGCCCTGCTCTACGTGTTCCCGCGCGCCGTGGAAGCCGGGGGACTCACGTCGCTGCAGGCCGGGATGGCGCTCCTGCCGTTCGCGGTCGTGTTCGCCGGGATGTCACTGGCCGTCGCCCGCATCCAGAGTCGTCTCGGTGACGCCACCCTGATCCTCGGCGTCGCCCTGCAGATCGTCGCGCTGCTCGCGATGGCCGGCATCCTCGCGGTGGCGTGGGGAAGCGACGTCGGGCTCTGGCTCCAACCCGCTCTCGTACTGCTCGGCGCCGGGCAGGCGCTGATCTTCTCGCCGCTGACCCAGCTCGTCGTCCGCGAGGTGCCGGTGGAGGCGGCCGGACTCTCGGGCGGCATGTTCAGCACCGCGCAGCAGCTCGCCCTGTCGTTCGGCGTGATCGTCATCGGCGGACTCGTGAGCCTGACCGGCGCCGCCGGGCGCGACGAGCTCCTCGCGGGTCTCGCCCTCGACATCGCGCTCGCCGTGGCCGTGCTGATCGTCGCCGTCGCACTGCGCTCCCGCGCGCGTCGCGCCGTGCGCTGACGGACGGACTCCGGATGCCGCGCCCCGGCGCCCCCGCACCGTCACGCCGCGGTCACCGGGTGTTCACCGCGGGCGAGTGTCATCGGAGGATGCGCGCGCGTCGTCCGGTGACCCTGACCGCCGCCTCCACGGTCGCCGTGCTCGGCGCGACGGCCGTGGCGGCGCGGACGCTCATCTCCCGGCAGGCCGCGATCGCGCGCCGGCGCATCGGCAAGCCGCTGGGGGAGCAGGCTCTGGATGCCGATCGCGTCTGGCGCCGCAAGAAGCACCCGGGAGAACCGGTGGAGCTGCTGCTCCTGGGCGACTCGATCGCCGCGGGCCTCGGTGCCGGCCATCGGCGGGACACGCTGGGAGCCCGACTCGCGAAGGGCATCTCCCGAGAGGCGGTCCGGCCCGTGCGCCTGCGCACTGCCGCCGTCGTGGGGTCCGAGACCTCGGCGCTCGCCGCCCAACTCGCTCAGCTTCCGGGCGACTATCGCGCCGATGTCGCGGTCATCGTGGTGGGCGGGAACGACGTCACCCACCGGGTGCCCGCGAATCGAGCCGCCGGGCAGCTCGAGGAGGCCATCGGCATCCTGAGGAGCAGGGGGGTGCCCGTCGTGGTCGGCACGTGTCCCGACCTCGGCACGCTGCGCGCCGTGCCGCAGCCGTTGCGCACCCTCGCATCGCGCTCCTCGCGGCAGCTCGCCGCCGCGCAGGCCCGCGCCGCCCACCGGGCGGGCGCACGCGTGGTGGAACTGGCACGGGCCGTGGGGCCGGTGTTCGCCGAGCGGCCCGACGAGATGTTCAGCGTCGACCGGTTCCACCCGAGCGCCCTCGGCTATCGCCGCACGGCCGACGCGCTGCTCCCGGCGGTGCTCGCCGCGCTCCCGACCGCGCGGGGCGAGCAGGCCTCCTCGGCCAACCCATAGCTCGCCGCCATACTCTTCCCGCACGCCTCCCACCGATGTCTTCCTCAGCACCTGGCGCGCCGATCCGATCACCCTCGGCGTGCTCTTCGTGGCATCCACCGCGTACCTGCTCGGGGTCCGTCGGGTGCGGAGCCGCGGGGAGTCCTGGCCGCTGCGACGGACGATCGGCTTCTTCGCCCTGGGGCTGCTGCCGTACGCGGTCATCGAGCTCGGCTTCCTGGGCGTGTACTCGTCCGAGCTCCGCTGGGCGTTCTCGACCCGCATCGCGCTGCTGATCTTCGCCATCCCCGCGGGTATCGCCGCGGGGCGTCCCCTCGATCTCGTCCCCGCCAGGGTGCGCGAGCGGATCCTCGCGTCCCGCGTCACGCGCATCTTCGGCAACGCCATGGTCGCCACCGTGGTGATCGCGGCGGTCTTCTGTCTGTTCCTGACCCCGCTCGCCGGCATCCTGCGCGTCGATCCCGTGGTCGAGGCCTCGCTCGGGATCGTCGTTCCCCTCGTCGGACTCGCGATGGTGCTGCCGATGATGGCCCTCGGCGCGGTGCACACCGGCACCTTCATCGCGATCGAGTTCCTGCTCGCTTTCGTCGAGCTGCTGATCGACTCCGTTCCCGGCCTGCTCATGCGGCTGAACGACAACGTCCTGGACCTGATCCCGGATGCCACGCAGACGGTGTCGTGGTGGCCGTCGATGCTGCACGACCAGCACCTGGCCGGCGACATGATCTGGTTCATCGCGGAGTTCGCCGACGTGCCGATCCTCGTCATCCTGATGATCCGGTGGATGCGCAGCGACCGCGTCGAGGCGAAGGGCTTCGACGACCTCTCCGACGAAGAGTACGACGAGATGACGCGCGCGCACCTGCGCGGCGAGCGTTGACCCGCACCCCGCGCCCCGACAGGGTGGGAGGGTGGCCACTCCCGACGACGTCGACACGTTCCTGACCGACACCCTGGTCGGAGACGACCCGGTTCTGGATGCCGTGCTGCAGACGCAGCACGACGCCGGTCTCCCATCGATCGAGGTCGCTCCCGTCAACGCGAAATTCCTGCACCTGCTGACCCGCATCGCGGGCGCCCGGCGGGTGCTCGAGATCGGCACGCTCGGCGGTTACTCCACGATCTGGTTCGCGCGCGCCGTAGGCCACGGCGGGCGGGTCGTCACCATCGAGGCCGAGCCCGCGAACGCCGAGATCGCCCGCGCGAACCTCGAACGGGCCGGTGTCGCCGATCGCGTCGAGGTGCGGGAGGGGCGGGGCGCCGACGTGCTCCCGACGCTCGAAGGCGTCGAGCCCTTCGACCTGGTCTTCATCGACGCCGACAAGGAATCGAACACGACCTACCTCGACTGGGCCGCGCGCCTCGGGCGCCCCGGCACGGTCGTCGTTCTCGACAACGTCGTGCGCGGGGGAGAGGTCGCCGACCCCGACACGGCCGACACGAAGGTGCAGGGCGCTCGCCGCGGCATCCTGATGCTCGGGAGCGACCCCCGCTTCGACGCCACCGCCCTGCAGACGCTCGACCGCAAGGGGTGGGACGGGATCGCCCTCGCGATCGTGACGGATGCGGCATCCGTCTCCGCGCCCGCCCTGGACGGTCACTAGACTCGACCACGGACCGACGACGCTCCGCCCTCTTTCACTCAAGAACCAACGAGGAGTCCTTCGTGGCACTTATCGAGGCTGTCAACGCGCGCGAGATTCTGGATTCGCGCGGAAACCCGACCGTCGAGGTGGAGGTGCTCCTCGACGACGGCATCGTCCAGCGCGCGGCTGTTCCCTCCGGCGCGTCCACCGGTGCCTTCGAGGCCTACGAGCTGCGCGACGGCGACAAGAGCCGCTACAGCGGCAAGGGCGTGCTGAAGGCCGTCGCCGCGGTCGTCGACGAGCTCGGCCCCGCGATCGAGGGCGTCGAGGCCAGCGAGCAGCGCATCATCGACGAGATCCTCATCGAGACCGACGGCACCGAGAACAAGTCCCGCACGGGCGCCAACGCCATCCTCGGCGTCTCGCTCGCCGTCGCCAAGGCCGCCGCCGACAGCGCCGACCTGCCCCTGTTCCGCTACCTCGGCGGACCCAACGCGCACCTCCTGCCCGTTCCGCTGTTCAACGTCATCAACGGCGGCGAGCACGCCGACAACGGCATCGACTTCCAGGAGTTCTTCCTGGCCCCCATCGGCGCCGAGACCTACGGCGAGTCCCTCCGCTGGGGCACCGAGGTCTACCACGTCCTCAAGGGCGAGCTGAAGTCCGCGGGCTACAACACCGGTCTCGGCGACGAGGGCGGCTTCGCCCCCGACCTGCCCAGCAACCGCGAGGGCCTCGACTTCCTCATCCGCGCGATCGAGAAGGCCGGCTTCACCCCCGGCAAGGACATCGCGGTCGGCCTCGACGTCGCCGCCACCGAGTTCTACAAGGACGGTGTCTACACGGTCGAGGGCAAGGAGTGGAGCGTCGACACCCTCGTCGACTACTTCGCCGACCTCGTCGCGAACTTCCCCATCGTCACCATCGAAGACGCCCTCGCCGAGGACGACTGGGACGGCTGGAAGAAGCTGACGGATGCCATCGGCTCCAAGGTCCAGCTCGTCGGCGACGACCTGTTCGTCACCAACCCGAAGCGCCTGCAGCAGGGCATCGACCTCGGTGTCGCCAACTCGCTGCTGGTCAAGGTCAACCAGATCGGCACGCTGAGCGAGACGCTCGACGCGATCTCGCTGGCCACCCGTTCGGGCTACACCTCGATGCTGTCGCACCGCTCGGGCGAGACCGAGGACACCACCATCGCCGACCTCGCCGTCGCGGTCAACGCCGGTCAGATCAAGACCGGTGCCCCGGCCCGCAGCGAGCGCGTCGCGAAGTACAACCAGCTGCTCCGCATCGAGGAAGACCTCGGCACCGCCGCGGTCTTCGCGGGCCGCTCGGCGTTCCCCCGCTTCAAGGGCTGATCGTCTGACATCGCGAGGAGGGGGAGCCGCGAGGCTTCCCCTCCTTTCGTGTTTCGGAGCCGTCACGGGGTGTTCGCCGAGACCCTCGGCGGTCCTCGGCGCGTCCCCGGGTCCGCACGGGGGAGCGACGTAGACTCGGCTCCGCCCGTGGCCCGAACGCTCGGGTGAGAAGGAAAGGGGATGCCGTGGACCGACCGACACTGCCTCCCCGCGGGCCGGCATCCGGAGGCGCCTCCGGTGCGAAAGGCAACGCTGCGAAAGGTGACGGCGCGAAGGGCAACGGAGCGAAGAGCAGCCGAGCGAAGGGGAAAGCCGGCGGCACGCCCGTCGCGAAGACATCGACCGGAAAGCCTCCGGCGACGCCGCGAGCCCAGGGCTCCGCGCCGAAGCGCCCCTCCCGCCCCGCGGCTCGGCCGGTGGCCGCGCAGCCCCGCGTCGATGTGCGGGGGTGGCTGGGTGGCATCCGTGTCTCCGGATTCGTCGTCATCATGCTCGGCCTGGTCGTCCTCGGCACGTTCGTTCTGGTTCCGACGGTCGGCACCTACATGGATCAGCGTCAGCAGATCCAGGCGCTGAAGAGCGCCGTGGCGCTGAGCCAGTCCGAGGTCGCCGATCTGCAGTCGCAGCGCGAGCGGTGGTCCGACCCGGCGTACATCACGACCCAGGCGCGCGAGCGGCTGTACTACACGATGCCCGGAGAGGTCGTGTACCTCATCGACGACGACCTCCCCGCCTCGGCGGCCCTCCAGGAGCAGGCCGACGTGAGCGGTGACGTGAGTCAGACCCGCACCGACTGGATGTCGCAGTTCATGAGGTCGCTGACCTCGGCGGGATCCGCCCAGGTGGCGGTTCCGACCGTCGGGGTTCCCGACCCCGCGCCGACGCCCGACGCGCCGCCCGCTCCCTGACACCCGGTCGGGTCGGCACTCGGCGGGCGGGCAACCCCGCCGGGTACCCTGAGAGCGATGACTACGACGCCGCTTCCCCCCGCCTCCGACGCCGACCTCGCCGTGCTGCAGGCGCAGCTCGGTCGCGTACCCCGCGGCGTGGTGGGCATCGCGGCGCGCTGCGTCTGCGGCAACCCGACCGTGGTGGCGACCTCTCCGCGTCTCGATGACGGCAGCCCGTTCCCCACGTTCTACTACCTGACGCACCCCGCGGCCACCGCCGCGATGTCGGTGCTCGAGGCCGGGCACGTCATGAAGGAGTTCCAGGATGAGCTCGCCGAGGACGACGACCTGCGCGCCGCCTACCTCGCCGCCCACGAAGCCTATCTCCGCGATCGCGCGGCCTACGGCGAGCCCGAAGAGATCGCCGGCATCTCCGCCGGCGGCATGCCGACGCGCGTGAAGTGCCTGCACGCTCTGGCCGGTCACGCTCTCGCCGCGGGCCCGGGCGTCAACCCGATCGGTGATCGCGCCCTCGCCCGCGGGACCTGGTCGCCCGAGCGGTGCGTCTGCGAGACCCCCGGAGTCGGCGGATGAGACGCCTCGTCGCCGCGGTGGCATCCCTCGTCCTCGCGGTGATGCTCAGCGGGGCGACGATGAGCGGAGCCACGACCGCCCCCGTGCCGGAAGACCCGACCGACAGCGTCCGCGCGGGCGAGTACTGGCTCGATCAGTACGGCATCCGCGACGCGTGGAACACCACGCGTGGTGCCGGGCAGAAGATCGCGATCATCGACACGGGCATCGGCCGCGGGCCGGTCGAGTTCAACGGCGCGGTCGTGGGCGGCACCGATGTCTCGGGGGCGGGATCTCCCGACGGCCGCACGCCGGTCGGCGCCGTGGACTCCAACCACGGCAGTTGGGTCGCCTCTCTCGCCGCCTCGCGCGGCACCGGCAACGGCCGCGGCATGATCGGCGTCGCTCCGGAGGCCGACCTGCTCTCGATCTCGATCGGCTTCGGGGCGTCGGCGTCGGTCCCGTTCACCGAGCAGATCGCGAAGGCGATGCGCTGGGCCGTCGATCAGGGGGCCACCGTCATCAACCTGTCGCTGACGACGAACACGCTCGACTGGGACCCCAGCTGGGACGACGCCTTCCTGTACGCCTTCGATCATGACGTCGTGGTCGTGGTCGCCGCGGGCAACCGGGGGAGCGGCACCGACCGCGTGGGCGCGCCCGCGACCATCCCCGGCGTGCTCGCCGTGGGCGGCGTGGACCCCTCCGGGCGTGCGAGCAGCGACGCCTCGACCCAGGGCATCACGATCGGCATCTCGGCCCCCAGCGAGCGGCTTCTCGGCGTCTCGGCCGACGGCACGCTCGCCCAGTGGAACGGCACGAGCGGCGCGGCCCCCATCGTGGCCGGCATCGCGGCTCTCGTGCGCGCGGCGCACCCCGGTATGGATGCGAACAACGTCCTGAACCGGCTCATCTCCACAGCCAAGCCCGCCCCGGGCACGGCGCCCGGCCTCGACATCCTGTACGGATACGGTCTCGTCGATGCCTCGCGCGCGGTTTCCGCGGACGTGCCCTCGGTGTCGGAGAACCCGCTCGGCAGCCTCGAGGACTGGATCCGCGTGTACCGGCGGGCCGACAGCGAGCCGAGTCCGACGCCGAGCTCGGCCCCGGTGGAGATCCCGCCGTTGCCACCGGTCGAGGGGCCGCCCTCCGCGAGTTCGCCTCTGCTGCCGTCGCGCGATACCGTGCTGTACGGGTCACTGCCGCTCGCGGGTGCCACGCTCGCGGCTATAATGATTGCGCTCGGCGTCAGTGCTGCTGCCCGGCGAATTCGAAAGGCGCGCATTTCTCGCGAGCCGAGCCGCACCACAAACCAGGAGTCTCTCCCATCGTGACCAGCACCGTGCCCAGGATCCTCATTGTCGGCGGAGGCTACGCGGGTTTCTACACCGCGTGGAAGCTCGAGAAGATGCTCGGCCGCGGCGAGGCCGAGGTCACCATCGTCGACCCGCTGCCGTACATGACCTACCAGCCCTTCCTCCCCGAGGTCGCGGCCGGTGAGATCGAGCCGCGCCACGTCGTCGTCGGCCTCCGTCGTCACCTCAAGCGCACCACGGTCATCGCGGGCAAGGTCACGGGGATCAACCACGCGACCAAGACCGCCACGATCACCCCGATCGTGGGCGACGAGACGTGGCAGCACGAGTACGACCAGATCGTCGTGACCGCCGGCGCCGTCTCGCGCACGTTCCCGATCCCCGGCATCGCCGAGAACGCGATCGGCCTCAAGACGATCGAGGAGGCCGTCGCGATCCGCGACCGCCTGACCTCGAACTTCGACAAGGCGTCGGTGCTCCCGGCCGGTCCCGAGCGCGACCGTCTGCTGACCGTCGTCGTCGTCGGCGGTGGCTTCGCCGGTATCGAGGTCTTCGCCGAGCTGCGCGCCTACGCGTCGTCGCTGCTGAAGTCCTACCCCCAGCTGTCGTTCGACGACACGCACTTCCACCTCATCGAGGCGATGGGCCGCATCATGCCCGAGGTCTCGCAGAAGACGAGCGAGTGGGTGCTCAAGGACCTCGCGAAGAAGGGTGCCTTCGTTCACCTCGACACGCAGGTCAAGGGTGCCGTCGACGGCGTCATCGAGCTCTCCACCGGTGAGCAGCTCCCCAGCGACCTCATCATCTGGACCGCCGGCGTCATGGCAAACCCCACGGTCGTGCGGGGCAGCGACCTGCCCGTCGAGGAGCGCGGTCGCATCCGCACCCGTCCCGACCTCCGCGTCGGCACCGACGAAGAGATCGTGGAGGGCGCCTGGGCCGCCGGCGACGTCTCGGCCGTCCCCGACCTCTCGGGTGGCGGCGTGGGCGGCTTCTGCGTCCCCAACGCCCAGCACGCGGTGCGCCAGGGCAAGCTCATGGCGAAGAACATCGTGGCGGTCCTGCGCGGCGAGCAGCCCAAGCAGTACATCCACAAGAACCTCGGCGCTGTCGCCGGTCTGGGCCTGTACAACGGCGCCTTCCAGTCCGGCAAGATCGCCCTGACCGGCTTCATCGCCTGGCTCGCTCACCGCGGATACCACGGCCTGGCCATGCCGACGTGGGAGCGCAAGTTCCGCGTCGTCGGCGACTGGGTCCAGAACTTCCTGCACGGTCGGGAGACCGTCAACCTCGAGGCCGTGCAGAACCCGCGCGCCACCTTCGAGGAGTTCGCGGCCCGCCCGCGCCCCGCGGCCCCGGCCGCCGAGGCGCCCGCGGCCGAGAAGAAGCCCGAGCCCGTCTCCGCGAAGTAGTTCTCGCGTTCCGAGACCCCCGCCCCTTCCCCGGGTGCGGGGGTCTCGTCGTTTCCGGATGCCGCCGTGCCGCTGTCCTGCCATCCCGCTGTCCCGCCGTTCCCCTGTCCCGCCGTTCCGCCGTTCCGCCGTCCTGCGGCCTCGCCGCGCCGCCGTACGAAGTCCGTGCCCGACGCGCCCGTTCGGCCGCCGGTCGGCGTCTCGTCCGCGGAGTCAGCAGGACGGCACATCGTGAGCTCACGCCGCCCCGCGATACGGTGGAAGCACGGGCCCCCGTAGCCCAATGGCAGAGGCAGGCGACTTAAAATCGCTTCAGTGTGGGTTCGAGTCCCACCGGGGGTACAGCATCCCGTTCCGCACGCGATCGGCATGGGCACGGACCGTTCCGGCTGCATGCACATCCCCTGGGAGTCCCCGTCACACCCCCGTTTCCCGTCCCGCCGCGCGGTTACACTGAAGGGCAATCTTCCGAACGGAGTGTGGGGACTTATGTGGGAGTGGCTCGTACCGGTCTTGGTGATCGTCGGCATCCTGGTGATCGCCGGTATCTATCTGTGGGCCACGTACAACTCGCTCGTCGCGCTGAATGTGCGCGTCGATGAGGCGTGGAGTGACATCACCGTCCAGCTGAAGCGCCGTGCCGACCTGCTCCCGAACCTCATCGAGACGGTCAAGGGGTACGCCGCTCACGAGAAGGCCGTGTTCGAGAACGTCACGCGCGCTCGTGCCGAGACCCTCACGGCCGAGAGTCCCGCTGCGGCGGGTGTCGCCGAAGGACACATGCAACAGGCCCTGAAGTCGCTGTTCGCGGTCGCCGAGGCGTATCCGCAGCTGCAGGCCAGCCAGAACTTCCTCCAGCTGCAGCACTCGATCGTCGACACCGAGGACAAGATCCAGGCGTCGCGCCGTTTCTACAACGGCGGCGTCCGCGAGCTGAACACGAAGATCAAGGTCTTCCCGAACAACCTCTTCGCCCGCCAGCTCGGCTTCACCGAGCGGGAGTTCTTCGAGGTCGTCGACGGAGCGGCGATCGCCGAACCACCTCGCGTCCAGTTCTGATCGAAGGGCGCCCCCTCCACCTCGGAGGGGGCGCCCTTCAGTTGGAGCGACCGTCGGGGTGATCGTGGCGTTCAGCGCGCAGCGCACCCGCGAGGGCGTCGGCGGCGTCCCCCCAGCGTGCGACGGTGACGCGTTCGAGGCCCTGCCAGCGCGCAGCGAGGAGCAGCTCCGCGGCGACGCGGTCGGCGGCATCCGGAGGCGCGCCGTGCTCCCACCACGCCGACTGCACGCGCAGCGCACTCGACGCGCGGTCGGCCTTGAGGTCGATGCGCCCCACGACGTCGTCGCCGACGAGCACGGGGAGCGAGTAGTAGCCGTATCGGCGCTGAGGAGCGGGGGTGTAGATCTCGATGCGGTAATCGAAGTCGAACAGCCTCTCCGCGCGGTCGCGGAACCACACCACCGGATCGAAGGGCGTGAGGATCGCCGCGGCATCCACGCGGCGCGGGCGCGCGGCATCCCGATGCAACCATGCCCTCGCGGGCCGTCCGCCCACCTTCCACCCCTCGACCTGTACCGGGATCAGCTCACCGGCGTCGACGAGGCCGTGCACGGCGGCCATCACCGCCGGACGATCGCGGATGCGCCAGTAGTCCGCGAGATCCGCCGCGGTCGCCACGCCGTACGCGACCGCTGCGCGCCGGACGAGCTCGGCGATGGCCTCCTGACGCGGCACGGCGGTCTCGAGCGCCGACGCGGGAAGGACATCGGATGCCAGGGCATACCGGCGTTCGAATCCCCGTCGCCCCGCGATCGCGACCTCGCCGAACAGCCACAGGCGCTCGAGGCCGTTCTTCACGTCGTCCCAGCCCCACCAGGACCCGCGTGACCCGCTACGGGCGTCGTGATCGATCTCGGCGGGTCGCAGGGGTCCGCGTGCGGCGAGCTCATCGCGGAGCCACTGCAGCAGCGGCTGGTTGGCCTCGGCCCAGGCGTCGTGGCCGTACTTGTCGCGCAGGGCGTCGCGACGGAACTGCAGCAGCGGCCAGTCGTCGACCGAGACGAGGGATGCCACGTGCGCCCACGACTCCACCCACTTCGGTCGTCGCGAGAAGGCGAGCTTGTCGAGCAACGCGGTGTCGTACGCGCCCAGGCGGGCGAAGAGCGGCATGTAGTGCGAGCGCGAGAAGACGTTGACGGAGTCGATCTGGAGGATGCGCATGCGGTGCAGGGCACCCGTGATCTGGCGGGTGCCGACCGTCTCGGGTCGCGGGCGGGCGAACCCCTGCGCGGCCAGGGCGATGCGGCGTGCGTCGGCGCGGCGGAGCGTCGTGGTCATGGGTTTCACCGTAGCCACAGCCTCCGACATCGCGGCCGTGGCCGGGGGAGCGCGGCGGTAGGCTGACAGGATGACCGGACCCGATCCCGAGCCCCGCGGATCGTTCCTCGACGCCCTCAAACGGCGCACCGTGTCCAGCGACCTCCAGCCCCCGGTTCCCCCGGCGCTGCGGCAGGTCACGGCCTACGCCTGGCGGTTGCTCGTCATCGCCGCAGCGATCGGCGTCGTCATCTGGGTCGTCATCCAGCTCAAGCTGCTCGTCATCCCCCTCTTGGTCGCGATCCTCGTCACCGCGCTGGTCTGGCCGGCGTTCTCCTTCCTGCAGCGGCACCGCTGGCCGAAGTGGCTCGCGATCGTCGTCACGGTGCTCGGAACCATCGCGGTCATCTCCGGCCTGGTGTGGCTCGCCGTCTGGCAGATCTCGCGCGAGTTCGCGTCCGTCCAGGACCGCACCGTGCTGGCGGTCGAGCAGTTCCGCCAGTACCTGATCGATGGACCCCTTCACCTCAGCGCTCAGCAGATCGACGACGGGCTCACGCAGGCCGGAACCTTCTTGCAGCAGCAGGCGGAACTGCTGTGGACCGGCGCCCTCGCGATCGGGACGACCCTCGGCCATGTCGGCACCGGGGTGCTGCTGACCCTCTTCATCCTGCTGTGTCTGCTCGCCGACGGCGGCGGAATCTGGCGGTGGACCACGCGCCTGTTCCCGCGCGTCGCCCGTCCCGCCGTGGACGGAGCGGGACGCGCCGGGTGGCGCACCGTCAAGAGCTACGCGCGCACACAGCTGCTCGTCGCCACGATCGACGCCATCGGCATCGGTCTCGGTGCCTTCCTCCTCGGCGTCCCGCTCTCCATCCCGATCGGCGTGCTCGTCTTCCTCGGCGCGTTCATCCCCTTCGTGGGTGCTGTCGCCACGGGCGCTCTGGCCGTCTTCATCGCGCTCGTGTACAACGGGCCGCTCGTGGCGCTGTTCATGCTCATCGTCGTGCTCGGCGTGCAGCAGGTCGAAAGCCACATCCTGCAGCCGATCCTCATGGGCTCGGCCGTCA
Organism: Microbacterium sp.; assembly: GCA_029239635.1. GTDB lineage: Bacteria > Actinomycetota > Actinomycetes > Actinomycetales > Microbacteriaceae > Microbacterium. Next base: position 14,948 of record JARBUN010000035.1, read on the forward strand.
AGGTGCACCCCCTCGCCGTCGTCCTCGTCGTCGCCGGCGGCGCCATGATCGGCGGGATCGCGGGTGCGCTGTTCGCCGTGCCCCTCGCCGCGTTCGTCAACGTGGTGGCGGTGTACCTCAGCTCAAAGGCTTGGGAACACGAGGGGCAGCCCCTGGCATCCCGGGATCTCATCTGGCAAACCGTCCCGCGCGAGCGCGGAAGGAGATCATGAACGACACTCCCACCCTGGCCGAGTTCGAGGATGCCGCGCAGGCTCTGCGCGGCATCATCACGCGGACGCCGCTCGACGAATCGCTGCACCTCACCGAGCTCCTCGGCGTCCCGGTCAACCTCAAGCTGGAGAACCTCCAGCGCACCGGCTCCTTCAAGATCCGCGGGGCATCGCACCGCCTCTCACGCCTCACCGCCGAGGAGCGCGCGCGAGGAGTCGTCGCGGCCTCCGCGGGCAACCACGCGCAGGGCGTGGCTCTGGCGGCGCAGCAGCTCGGCATCCCGGCGACGATCTTCATGCCCCTCGGCGTGCCCGTGCCGAAACTGCTCGCGACGCGCGGCTACGGGGCCGAGGTGATCCTCGAGGGAGCCACCGTCGAGACGCCGCTGCGCCTCGCGGCGGAGTTCGCGGAGCGCACGGGGGCCGTGCTGATCCACCCGTTCGACCACCGCGACATCATCGTGGGCCAGGGCACGCTCGGGCTGGAACTGATCGAGGACATGCCCGACCTCGACACGATCATCGTGGGCATCGGCGGGGGAGGCCTCGCCGCGGGCGTCGCGGCGGCCGTGAAGGCGCGCGCCGCCGCCGAGGGGCGCGATGTGCGCATCATCGGCGTGCAGGCGCACAACTCCGCCGCCTATCCGTCGTCGCTGGCCGCCGGATACCCGATGCAGGTCGAGACGACCCCCACCATGGCCGACGGCATCGCTGTCGCACGGCCCGGCGATCTGCCGTTCGAACTCATCCGAAAGTACGTCGACGAGGTCGTCACCGTCACCGAGGACGACATCGCCCGCGCTCTCCTCGTGCTCCTCGAGCGCGCGAAGCAGGTCGTGGAGCCCGCGGGCGCCGTCGGGGTCGCGGCGATCCTCGCCGGCAAGATCCGGGCCACCGGGCCCACCGTGACGATCCTGTCCGGCGGCAACATCGACCCCCTCCTGCTCCAGCGTGTCGTGGCGCACGGGCTGTCGGCATCCGGTCGCTACATGTCGCTCCGGATCCCCCTGCCCGACCGCCCGGGCCAGCTCGCGCGGGTGTCGGAGCTGCTCGCGCAGGTGGGGGCGAACGTCATCGAGGTGCTGCACACCCGCCACGGCCAGGGCCTGCAGATCAGCGAGGTCATCCTGCAGCTGAGCGTCGAGACGCGCGGTGCCGAGCACCGGGCCCTGGTGATCCAGACGCTCGAGGACGCGGGCTTCATCGCGACGGTCGTTCCCGACTGAGGCTGCGCCAAACCGGTGCGCGCACCGCCTGGCGGCCGTGGCGTCACGCCCCGAACCCGCGCACACCCCTCCGCGCGCCCTCGACCCGCGAACACCGCGAGCCGCTCACCCCGAACGGGGGAGCGGCTCGCGGGCGTGAGGCTTACTGGCCCGAGTAGGTCTCGACCTTGACGATCTCGACCGAGATCTCTTTGCCGTTCGGGGCGGTGTACGAGCCCTTCTCGCCCTCCTTGAGGCCGATGATGGCCGCACCCAGCGGGGAGGCCTCGCTGTAGACGTCGAGCTCGGAGTTGGCGGCGATCTCGCGGTTGCCGAGCAGGAACTTCTCTTCGCCGCCGGCGACGACAGCGGTCACGACGGTGCCCGACTCGACCACACCATGGCTCTCCGGGGCTTCGCCGACCTTGGCGTCCTTCAGGAGCTGCTGGAGGGTGCGGATGCGCGCCTCCTGCTTGCCCTGCTCGTCCTTCGCGGCGTGGTAGCCGCCGTTCTCCTTGAGGTCGCCCTCTTCGCGTGCGGCCTCGATGCGCTTCGCGATCTCCTCGCGGCCGGTGGTCGACAGGTGCTCGAGCTCCTGAGCGAGGCGGTCGTAGGCGTCTTGGGTGAGGAACGTCACCTGAGCGTCGTTGGACACGGGTACTCCTTCGTCGAGGCCGAGCGGCATCCTTCGCGGTGTCCGCCGGGGGATATGTCGAACGCCCCGGCATCGAGCCGGGGCGCGTCATCTCGGGCTATTTTACGGCACCCAGCAAGAGTTGACAAAACCCGTCGTGGCCAGCGCGAGCGTGGGAATCTCTTCCGTGAACGCACGGCTGTGGTCCTCGGATGCCGGGTACTCGACCACCCGCCACCCCACGGTTCCGTGGTCCTCGTCCTGCGCCTCGATCGCGCACGCCACGGGTTCGCCGACGGGAGCGGTGAACTGGAACGAGATGGTGACGCTCGACGCGTCGTTCACGGTGTAGCCGGTGTCGTTCGCGGTGACCGACCGCATGGTGTTGGAGACGGTCGTCCACCCCAGCAGCGCCGTGAGCGTCAGCGCGACGACCCCGACGATGCTCCACAGCACGATCCGACGGCGGGGCGAGGTGCGCCGACCGTAGCGCTCATCGAGCATCTGCTGCGTCGTCATGGTCTCTCCGGGCTTTAGGCTGGAGTTCCAGGCTACGCGCTTCCGCCCGGACCGAAGGACTCCATGCTTCCCGTGCTCGTCGCTCTCGCGACCACGCCCACCCCGGCCAACACCCCCGACGATTCGCTCGTCACGCCCGGGCCGTTCGGCTTCGGCGCGATCGCCTTCATCGGCGTGGCGGTGTTCCTCCTCGTCTGGGACATGCTGCGTCGCATCCGTCGCGGTCGCTATCGCGAAGAGGTCAACGCCGAGCTCGATGCCGAGGAGCAGGCGCGCGCGGCCGAGACCCCGGACGACGCGGCTCCCCGCGCCTGACGCCGCCGCCGCGGCATCCGGTCTCCGCCGGTGACTTCAGCCGGCTCGGCCACCGCGGGGGACTCGCGTAGCCGGCCCGGGAGCGGCCTCAGCCCGCGTGGTAGGCCGGGGCGAGGGCGATCAGCAGGCACGCCGTCCAGTGGCACAGGAACGCCAGCACGGTGCACACGTGGAAGATCTCGTGGAAGCCGAAGTGACCGGGCCACGGGTTGGGACGCTTGAGCGCGTAGACGATCGCCCCCGCCGTGTACAGCAGCCCGCCCACGACGACGAGCACCATCATCGGGACGTTCGCCTCGAGCAGATCGAACAGGTACATCACGGCGGCCCAGCCGAGCGCGAGGTAGAGCGCGACGTAGAGCCACCGCGGCGCATTGATCCAGAAGACGCGGAACAGGATGCCGAGCAGCGCACCGCCCCACACGATCGACAGCAGCAGCACGGTCTTCGCGGTCGGCAGGGCCAGCACGGCGAGGGGTGTGTACGTGCCGGCGATCAGCAGCAGGATGTTGGCGTGGTCGATGCGCTTCAGGACGGCCTTGGTCCTCGGCTTCCAATGGAAGCGGTGGTACAGCGCCGAGTTGCCGAAGAGCAGGAGAGAGGACGCCGCGAACACGGCGGAGGCCCACTTCGCCGGGGCACCGTGAGCGAGTGCGATGAGGACGATCCCGGCCGCGATCGCCACGGGGAAGGTGCCCGCGTGGATCCACCCTCGCCAGGTGGGCTTGACCTCGTCCTGCGCGCCCACGGCGGATGCTTCGAGGAGGGGGAGCTGGGGCATCTCTGCGCCGTCACCGGGGGTCGTCGCTGTCACACGCAAAACCCTACGCGCCCGACCATGCCGCGGACGGAACACGGTGCAACACCCACCTTTTGTGCAGGTGGGAGCCGTCGGCGGGCGACGGGGAATCGCGCTGCGCGCGGTAGCGTAGGCGGGTGGCGCGGATGCGAAGGAACGAGGGGCGCGGCCCCCTTTACCGTCTGTACGCTTCGCGCTTGCGTCGACGGATGCCGGCGACCGTTCCCCATCACGTCGCGATGATGATCGACGGCAACCGCCGCTGGGCGCGTCAGCTCGGCTACGACAGCGCGGCCCACGGGCACCGCGCGGGCGCGGCGAAGATGCACGAGTTCCTGCGCTGGTGCGACGACCTGGGCATCGGCGTCGTCTCGCTGTACCTGCTGTCCAACGACAACCTCGTCAAGCGCGACAGTCGAGAGCTGAACGACCTGCTCGAGATCATCGCCGAGCTTGCGCGCGAGCTGTCGCTCGAACCGGACTGGCGGGTCCAGCACGTCGGCCGCGCCGAGGGTCTGCCGCCCGAGCTCGCCGACGTCCTCCACGAGGTCACCGAGCGCACCCGCTCGCACACGGGTCTGCACGTCAACCTGGCGGTCGGCTACGGGGGCCGGAGCGAGATCGTGGATGCCGTGCGCAGCATCATCGCCCAGCACGACGCCTCGGGCGGCTCGCTGGAGGAGCTCGCGGCGAGCCTGACCCCCGAGCAGATCGGCGAGCACCTGTACACGGGCGGTCAGGCCGATCCCGACCTCGTGATCCGCACCTCGGGGGAGCAGCGACTCAGCGATTTCCTCCTCTGGCAGTCCGCGCATTCCGAGTTCTATTTCGTCGAGGCTCTCGGCCCGGATCTCCGAGAGGTCGATTTCCTCCGGGCCATTCGCGACTTCTCGGCGCGGGACCGGCGTTTCGGTCAATAAGGCGCACGCGCCGGAAACCCTCACCACGAGAGTGAAACTTGTTCACACACTCGTCATTTTCGGGGCGTGTTAACGACCCTCGGACGCCCCGCGGCATCGTACGGTGATCACATCGGGCACGGAGCCCGATCGAGTCGGCCTTCGGATTGCGACTCGTGACCCACAGGTCGACTCGTGACAACCGGGTGAGACACCCGGGTCGGGAGTGGGTTGTGACTGCACGAGCACCATTCGACCAGCGTCACGTCGTCGAGAGCAGCGTTTCCGAACAGGACCTGCGCACCTACGTTCTGGACACGTGGTGATCCCGGTGGTGGTCATCACCGAGCTCGAGGGCAAACGCCACGATCCCGAGATCGGGTACTTCGCCCGCCAGGCCCTGCGTCATCTCGACGAACTGCGGATCGAACACGGCCGCCTCGACTTCCCCGTTCCCGTCGGCAGCGACGGCACTCTGCGCGTCGAGCTGAACAACACCGACCAGATGGTACTGCCGTCCGGCATGCGCACCGGCAACAACGACAGCCGCATCCTCGCCGTGGCGATGAACATCGCCAAGGACGGCGCCGAGGTCACGGTGGTGTCCAAGGACCTCCCGATGCGCGTCAAGGCGGCATCCCTCGGTCTCGTGGCCGAGGAGTACCTCGCCGAGCAGGCCATGGACTCGGGGTGGACGGGCATCACGTCCCTCGACATCTCGGGTGACGACCTGAGCGACCTGTACGAGAGCGAGGTCGCCACCAGCGACCAGGTGGTCGGCCTCCCGGTGAACACCGGCTTGATCATCCACTCCGAGCGCGGTTCGGCGCTGGGGCGGGTGACCGGCGACGGCGAGTTCCGCCTCGTCCGCGGAGACCGTGACGCGTTCGGTCTGCACGGCCGGTCGGCCGAGCAGCGCATCGCCCTCGACCTGCTGCTCGACCCGGAAGTCGGGATCGTGTCGCTCGGCGGCCGTGCGGGCACCGGCAAGTCGGCTCTCGCCCTGTGCGCCGCTCTCGAGTCCGTGCTCGAGCGGCAGCAGCAGAAGAAGATCATCGTGTTCCGACCGCTCTTCGCGGTGGGTGGGCAGGAGCTCGGGTACCTGCCCGGAGACCAGGCCGAGAAGATGGGTCCCTGGGGTCAAGCGGTCTTCGACACGCTCGGTTCCGTCGTCTCGGGCAACGTGCTCGAAGAGGTGCTCGCTCGCGGTCTCCTCGAGGTCCTTCCGCTGACGCACATCCGCGGGCGCTCCCTGCACGACGCGTTCGTGATCGTCGACGAGGCGCAGTCCCTCGAGCGCAACGTCCTGCTGACGGTCCTGAGCCGCATCGGGCAGAACTCGCGTGTGGTGTTGACGCACGACGTCGCCCAGCGCGACAACCTGCGAGTCGGTCGTCACGACGGCGTCGCATCGGTGATCGAGACGCTGAAGGGGCATGCGCTCTTCGGGCATGTCACGCTCACCCGGTCGGAGCGGTCGGCGATCGCCGCGCTGGTCACCGACCTTCTGGAGGCCGGCGAGCTCTCCTGACGAACAGCGGGGGCCCGAGCATTCGCGCTCGGGCCCCCGCTGTTTTCAACATGAGAGCATTCTCATGCCCGACTCCTGCGCTTTTCATAGGCAGACGGCAGACTTGACCCATCGGCGAGGGAACAGTCTCGTCACCGCCCCGGCGGTTCCCCCTGAGAAGTGAACACGAGATCCGCTCCACACGGGCTGGTCGCTGCATTTCGGGTAAGTCGGCAGACCCCCGGAGCAGGATCTCCCCACAGCCCCCGGTTTCCCCCCGCCGGGGGCTTTCGGGTTTCCGGCGTCTATTCCCAGCGGTAGCCCGCACCGCGGACCGTCGCGATGCGCGCCGCGCCGAACTTGCCGCGGAGATAACGCACGTAGACGTCGACGACATTGGATCCGGGGTCGAAGTCCATGCCCCAGACCCGGCTGAGCAGCTGCTCGCGACTCAGAACCTGTCCGGCGTGCCGCAGGAACTCCTCGGCGAGGGCGAACTCCCGTGCGCTGAGGTCGACGTCCCGGCCGTCGATGCTCGCCCGACGGCCACGCACGTCGAGCGTCACGTCGCCGTGCGAGATCGAGATCGTGTTGGCCGTCACGGGCTCGCGGAGGCGGGAGCGCACGCGCGCCAGCAGCTCGTCGAACTTGAAGGGCTTCGCCATGTAGTCGTTCGCGCCGGCGTCGAGTCCGTCGACGGTGTCGCGCGTGCTCGTGCGAGCGGTGAGCATGATGATGGGGAGCGTCGAGCCCTGTCCACGGAGCGTACGCAAGACCTCGAAACCGTCCATCGTGGGGAGTCCGATGTCCAGCAGGACGAGATCGACATCGCCGGAGAGCGCGCTGTCGAGGGCATCGGCTCCGTCGTCGACGGTCACGGTCTGGTAGCCCGCGGCCTCCAGACCTTTCGCGACGAACGCGGCGATGCGCTCCTCGTCCTCGGCGATGAGGATGCGGGTCATCCGGTGGCCTCTCTTTGCATCACGACGTCTCCGGCGCTGACCGGGGTGGGGAGGTCGGCAGCGGAGTGCGCGCGACGAAGGGGAAGGTGCAGGGTGACCGTGGCTCCGCCGCCCGGGGTGTCGCTCACGCTGCAGTACCCGTCGTGCGCCTTGGCGATGGCATCCACGATCGAGAGGCCGAGACCGGAGCCTTCGACGCCTCGACGGGTCGAGACGCGGTCGAACCGGCGGAACACCCGGTGGCGCGCGGCGGGAGGGATGCCCGGACCGTGATCGCGCACCCAGAGGTCGACGTTGCTGTCGCCGACGCTGCTGCCGATCTCGATCGGGGTCCCGTCCGGCGTGTACTTCGCGGCGTTGTCGGCGAGCTGCAACCACGCCTGGACCAGGCGGTCGTGGTCGCCGTGAACGCTGCCGCGGCCGCGGGACTCGATCGTCCACGTGTGGTGGGGGATGGCGCTGACCAGTTCGCCGACGCGGTCCGTCAGGGCCGCGACGGAGATGACCTCCGTGGTGAGCGTGCCCGCCTCGACCACGGCCAGCGCGTCGATGTCGTCGACCAGGCGCGAGAGGCGGTCGAGCTCGGCGATGCCGAGGTCGCGCGTCTCCGCCACGTCGTGCGGATCGGCGGGGTCCATCATCTCCAGATGCCCCCGCACGATCGTGATCGGCGTCTTGAGCTCGTGCCGCACGTCGTCGAGCAGCTGACGCTGCGCGTCGACCGACATCGCGAGGCGGTCGAGCATCGAGTTGACCGACGACGTGAGGTCGGCGATCTCGTCGTTGCCCTGCGGGGGCAGGCGCGTCCCGAGATCGTCCAGCGTGATGGCATCCGCGGTGTCACGCAACCGACGCAAGGGCGAGAAGAGAAGTCCGGTGACGAACCACCCGGCCACGGCGACGGCCAGGAGGACCGCGGTGCCGGCGATGGCGAACGTCGTCGTCGAGAGCGTGACGAGCTCCATGCGCTGATCGATCGAGATCGCCTGGACGGCGGTCGCGTCGGCCAGCGGAACGGCCGCGTACAGGACGGGTCCATGCGAACCGTCGACCCGGCCGCGCAGCTCGCCACGGGCGATGGCCGCGCTCACGGCCGACAGGAATCGGGTGTCGTCGGAGAGGGCGAGGCCCGGAGGAGAGGGGGTGGCGGCGACGATCGTCGTGCCGGAGAGGGCGACGGTGCCGTCGGTGCGCCCGGGGATCGCTGCGGCGACGAGATCCACGGCCTCCGTCCCGCTCGAGGCGGCCGTGCTCGAGAATCCGTCGAGCTGCCTCTCGGCGTTCGCGATCACCCGCTCGCTCTGCACGAGGAAGGTCACCCCACCGGTGACGATCAGCCCGAGAAGCAGAACGCCGAGGATCGCGCCCAGGAGTCGCGCGCGCACCGAGACGGGTCTCGGTGCGCGGCTCATCCTTCGATTATGGCGCGCCTCGGCGTTTCTGCTGGCCCGGGCTCAGCCCGGGTGCGTCATCGAGAGCAGATCGAGCTTGGCGTCGAGCACCTCTTCGGTGATCTCCCCGCGCTCGACGTAGCCCAAGTCGATCACCGCTTCACGCACGGTGATGCCCTTCGCGACGGCGTGCTTGGCGATCTTCGCCGCCGCTTCGTAGCCGATGACCTTGTTGAGGGGCGTGACGATCGAGGGCGACATTCCGGCGAACGCCTCGGCACGAGCCACGTTGGCCTCGAGGCCGTCGATGGTCTTGTCGGCGAGCACGCGCACGGCGTTCGAGAGCAGGCGGATCGACTCGAGCAGCGCCGTGCCCATGACGGGAATCGCGACGTTCAGCTCGAACGACCCCGAGGCGCCGGCCCAGGCGACCGTCGCGTCGTTGCCGATGACGCGTGCGCAGACCATGAGCATGGCCTCGGGAACGACGGGGTTCACCTTGCCGGGCATGATCGACGAGCCGGGCTGCAGGTCGGGGATGTGGAGCTCGCCGAGACCAGTGTTCGGGCCCGAACCCATCCAGCGGATGTCGTTGTTGATCTTGGTGAGCGACACCGCGATGGTGCGGAGGGCTCCGGATGCCTCGACCAGGCCGTCGCGGTTGGCCTGAGCCTCGAAGTGGTCCTTCGCCTCGGTGATCGGAAGCTGCGTCTCCGACGCGAGGAGCTCGATGACCTTCTGCGGGAAGCCCAGCGGGGTGTTGATCCCGGTGCCCACGGCGGTGCCGCCGAGCGGGACCTCGCCGACGCGGGGCAGGACGGCCTCGACGCGCTCGATGCCGAGGCGCATCTGACGCGCGTAGCCGCCGAACTCCTGCCCGAGCGTGACGGGGGTGGCATCCATGAGGTGGGTGCGACCCGACTTGACGATGCCCTTCCAAGCGGCGGCCTTCGCCTCGAGGGCCACGGCGAGGTGGTCGAGCGCGGGGATGAGGTCGGTGATGAGCGCCTGCGTCACGGCGATGTGGACCGAGGTCGGGAAGACGTCGTTGGACGACTGCGAGGCGTTGACGTGGTCGTTCGGGTGCACCGTCGAGCCGAGGATGCGCGTGGCGAGGGTCGCGAGCACCTCGTTCATGTTCATGTTCGAGGAGGTGCCGCTGCCGGTCTGGTACGTGTCGACGGGGAACTGCGCGTCGTGCACGCCGGTCACGACCTCATCGGCCGCCTGGGCGATGGCATCCGCGATCCGACCGTCGAGGGTCCCGAGCTCCTTGTTTGCGAGGGCGGCCGCCTTCTTGATCCGGGCCAGCGCCGCGATCTGCGTCGACTCGAGACCCGAGCCCGAGATCGGGAAGTTCTCGACCGCGCGCTGCGTCTGCGCCGCGTACAGGGCGTCCTTCGGCACGCGCGTCACGTCGTCGTTCCTCCAGGTCGTTCGTTCGGTTCTCAGATGCGGGCGTCCGCGAGGCGGGGATCGTCGACCCGGGGGTCGTCGACGTCGCCCACGATGACGACGGGGAACGCTTCCCCCTCGTCGAGTCGGTAGTTGGCCCCCACGACCGCGGTGCGTCCTTCGGCGACAGCCTCGCTGATCAGCTCGGAGGCGCGCAGCAGTTCGCCGACGGTGTGACGGAGGTGCTCCCGCCCCACCAGCTCGGGGTCGACGTGGTCGGGCACGCGTCCGTCGACGGCGGTCTCGCGCTGGACACGGCGCACCGCGGGCACGATGGGCGCGATCTGGCGCCAGATGTAGGCCGGGAGGGTGGGTGCGTCGACGCCGGTGCTCTCGATCGCCGCCCCGACCGCTCCGCACGCATCGTGGGCGAGGACGACGATGAGGGGCACCTCGAGGACGCCGACGGCGTACTCCAGGCTGCCGATCACGGAGTCAGAGATGACCTGGCCGGCGTTGCGGACCACGAAGAGGTCGCCCAGTCCCTCGTCGAAGATGATCTCGGCCGCGAGGCGCGAGTCGGAGCACCCGAAGAGGGCGGCCGTCGGGTGCTGCGAGCCCGCGAGCTCCGCGCGACGCTCCACGTCTTGGCGGGGGTGCGCGGGGGCACCGGTGACGAAACGTCGGTTGCCCTCGACCATCTGCTTCCAGACCTGGCCGGGGCTCATGGGTGCGCTCACGGGATCTCTTTCAGCTGCTTCACCTGCGAGGTCACCGACGCCGCCGCGAGAGCCGCGGTCTCGGGCGCGGCGTCACCGTAGACGAGCACGTAGTCGGGGCCGGCGGGAGTCGCCAGCGCGTAGTCGATGTTGCCGGTGCCGGACGGGTTGGCGGGGCGGTAGACGTCCCAGGTGATTCCGTCGATCTCGGTGGTCTCGGTACTCCGCGTGCCGGCCAGGACCTGGCCCACCCACGCCTCGTCGGTGTCGAAGCCCTGCGCCACGCGGAGGAAGCCCGATTCGCCCGAGCGCACGTAGACCATCGTCCACGCCTCGGTGCCGCCGACGCCCTCGACGGTCGCCTGGTTGACCCGCCAGCCCTCGCCGAGCGAGGGGGTGAGCACCGGGCGGCCGCGGTCGGCCTCGAGGTCGGCGGCCAGCGCCGGCACGTCGGGTTCGGGTCGGGGGACCGGTGTGCCGCGGGGCACGATGGCGACGATCACGAAGACCACGGCCACGGTCGCCAGCAGGGCGGCGATCAGGTTGCGGAAGGTCTTGCTCGAGCGGTAGCGGCGCGACGACTCGGCCTTGCGGGCCGCGGTCTCCTCGGGGGTCTCGGGGCGACCGAGCTCCGCGACGATGCGGGCCATCAGGCGTCCTCACCCTCGCCGCGCGCGGCGTCGAGACGGCGCTTCGCTCCCAGCAGCCACTCTTCGCAGCGCGCGTAGAGCTGTTCGCCGCGTTCCCAGAGCGCCAGCGACTCTTCCAGCGTGGGGGCACCCTGCTCGAGCTCGGACACGACGCGGACGAGTTCGTCGCGAGCCTGTTCGAAAGAGAGGGTCGCGACGTCTGCCGAGGGGCCGGGAGTCGTCGCGGTCATGATCTCCATCTTAGGCGCGACCCGCCGACACGCCGTCGTCGGGTGCCTCGTCGTCGAGCGGAGCGACCGGGCTCTCGTCGATCTCGCCTTCCGAGCGTGCCGCCAGCGACCCTCGCGCGACGGTGATCGTGAGCGCGGCTCCGGCCGGGGCCCGGCTCGCGTCGCGGACGATCGCCCCGCCCTCGACCTGGGCGATCGCGTATCCGCGCGCGAGCGTGGCGAGGGGCGAGAGGGCACGGAGCGAGGCGCTCAGCTCCCGCGTCCGGCGCCGTTCGCCCTCGAGTCGGCGGTCGACGATGTCGCGGCCGCGGTTCGACAGCATCCACAGCTCCTGCGCCCGCGAGGTGAGCATCGCGTGCGGGGTGCGCAACGACGGGCGCGAGCGGATCTGCTCGAGCTGGGCGATGTCGTGCAGCACCCGCTGCGTGAGGCGTCCGGTGAGTCGCGCGCGCAGCTGGGAGACGAGCGCGCGCTGCTCGGCGACGTCGGGCACGACGCGTTTGGCGGCGTCGGTCGGCGTCGACGCGCGGAGGTCGGCGACGTCGTCGAGCAGGGGACGGTCGTTCTCGTGACCGATGGCGCTGACGACAGGAGTGGATGCCGCCGCCACGGCGCGCACGAGACGCTCGTCGCTGAAGCCGAGCAGCGTCTGCGGATCACCGCCACCGCGCGCGATGATGATGACGTCGACCTCGGGGTCGGCATCCAGTGCCTTCAACGCCGCGAGCGTCTCGGGGACGCACCGGTCGCCCTGGACGGCGGCGTACTTCGTGCGGAAGTTCACGCGGGGCCAGCGCAGCTCGGCGTTGCGGTGCACATCCTTCTCGGCATCCGAGTTCTCGCCCGTGATGAGCCCGATGCAGTGGGGAAGGAAGGGCAGCTTCTTCTTGCGGACCGGGTCGAACAGTCCCTCGGACCGCAGCTGCACACGCAATCGCTCGAGTCTCTCGAGCTGCTCGCCGAGGCCGACATGGCGCATGGCCGAGATCGCGAAGGAGAAGTCTCCCGTCCGGGGGAAGTAGTCCGCCTTGACGCAGGCCACCACGTGATCGCCGACCTGGAAGTCCTGGGGAAGGCGGGCGAGGGTGCTCGACCAGATCCGGAAGGCCACCGTCGACTCGGTGTTCAGGTCTTTCAGACGCCCGAAGACGTTGCCCCCTCGACGGTTGAACGAGGTGATCTCGCCCTCGACCCACACCGACCCCCAGCGTTCGATGAACCCGCGGATCGTGTCGTTCAGGCGCGACACCGAGGTCGGGGTGTCGGTCCGCGAGTCGCGGGGGTGCACCGAGTCGGCCGGAGGGGCCTCGCCGGGCACCGTCTCGGGGTGGAACGAGGTCATGGGCTCCAGTCTGAGGGTTCGGCCGTCGTCCAGGGGCGCCCCGGTAGAATCGTGGGGTGAGCACACCTGTCGTCCAACTGCCCGTTCCCCGGATCCCGGGTCGACGTGGGCGGCTCCAGGATATCCCGGTCAAGGGCCAGAAGAAGGTGCTGCTGGCCGCACCTCGCGGCTACTGCGCCGGCGTCGACCGTGCCGTCGTCGCCGTCGAGAAGGCCCTGGACCGCTACGGCGCCCCCGTCTACGTGCGCAAGCAGATCGTGCACAACATCCACGTGGTGACCGAGCTCGAGAAGAAGGGCGCGATCTTCGTCGAAGAGGTCGACGAGGTCCCCGAGGGCTCGCACGTCGTGTTCAGCGCGCACGGAGTGTCGCCCGCCGTGGTCTCGGCCGCGTCCGACCGCGGCCTGCAGGCCATCGACGCCACCTGTCCTCTGGTGACGAAGGTGCATCGCGAAGCCGTCCGGTTCGCGCGCGACGACTACGAGATCCTGCTGATCGGCCACGACGGGCACGAAGAGGTCGAGGGAACGGCCGGCGAAGCTCCCGAGCACGTCACCGTGGTCAACTCGCCCGAGCACGCCGACGTCGTCGAGGTGCGCGACCCCTCGAAGGTCGTATGGCTGTCGCAGACCACCTTGTCGGTCGACGAGACGATGGAGACGGTCCGCCGCCTTCGCCTGCGCTTCCCGCACCTGCAGGACCCGCCGTCGGACGACATCTGCTACGCCACGCAGAACCGTCAGGTCGCGATCAAGAAGGTCGCCGTCGGTGCGGACCTGGTGATCGTCGTCGGCTCCGCGAATTCGTCGAACAGCGTGCGCCTCGTCGAGGTGGCTCTCGAGCACGGTGCGAAGGCCGCGTACCGCGTCGACTTCGTCGACGAGGTCCGGCAGGAGTGGCTGGACGGCGTCGAGACGGTCGGCGTGACCAGTGGCGCGTCGGTGCCCGAGGTGCTCGTCACCGAGGTGCTCGACGAGCTCGCCGGAGCCGGTTACCGCGATGTCGAAGAGGTGCGCACCGCCGAGGAAGATCTGATCTTCTCCCTCCCGAAGGAACTGCGACAGGATGCCGCCGGTCAGCGCGATCAGCGCGCCCTCGGCGGCCGGGGTCGTTCGTGAGCGACCTCGATCCCCGCCCCCGTCCGCAGTTCGGCGAGTACGCGACGCCCGAGGAACAGCAGGCGCGCATCCAGCGTCCTGAGGTGACGGAGGCGCTCGACGCGGGCGTGGCCCCGCAAGAGGCGGCTCCGGCTCCGAAGGCGGCCGCGCCGGCGGCGGCCCGCGGTCCGCTCGTCGACCGCATCATCACCCTGATGCTGCTGATCTACGGACTCGTGTCGGTCGTGACGACGATCGCTCAGCTCCTCGACTTCCCGCACTACGCCGAGCAGGCCGCTCAGATCCTCAACGTCGACGCGACCTATTCCAACCTCACGGCGGGCTTCGTGTGGGGTGCGATCGCCGCGGTCGTCTACGGCGTGGTCTACCTTCTCACCGCCCTGGTGACGGTGCGACGTCTCCGGCGGGGTCGCATCGCCTTCTGGGTGCCTCTCGTCGGGTTCGCGGTGGCCGCGATCGTGGGCGGCACGTGCATCACGATCGCGATCGTGAACGACCCGGCGTACCTCTCGGCCCTCATGGGCGGCATCGCGAAGTGAACCATCGGGGCCGGCTTCCCGTGTCCTCCTGAGAACCTGAAGGAGGAGCCGGCCGTGGTGCGAGACGATCACGCGCGTCTGACCGCGCTGTACGACGCCCACGCCGCGCCGGTATGGCGGTACGTGGTCAGCCTGACGGGCGATCACGCCGGGGCCGACGACGTCGTGCAGGAGACGCTGCTGCGCGCCTGGCGTTCGCCCCGCATCATGAGCGACGATCCGGGGTCTCTGCGTTCATGGATGTTCACGGTCGCGCGCAACCTGGTCATCGACGAGGCGCGCAGCGCCCGTCGGCGCCACGAGCTGCCGGTCGACGAGGTGCCGGACTCCGGACGGGACGACGACACGGATGCCATGTTCGACGCGCTGCTCGTCGAGGAGGCGCTCTCGACGCTGACGCCGGACCACCGCGCGGTCATCGTGAGCGCGTACTACGGGGGGCGGAGCGTCGCGCAGACCGCCGAGGAGCTGGGGATCCCGGCGGGGACCGTGAAGTCACGGTTGCATTACGCGGTGCGAGCATTGCGGCTCGCCCTGCAGGAGAGGGGGGTGACGCGATGAGCGCCGAACACGAGAGACTGTCGAGCTGGGACGGCGCCTACGTTCTGGGGGCGCTGTCGGGAGCCGATCGCGCCGAGTTCGAGGATCACCTCGCCGTCTGCGCCTCGTGCCGGAAGGCGGTGGCCGAGCTCGCCCCCACCGCGGGGCTCCTGTCGCGGTTGTCGGCGGAGCGCGCCCGGGCGATCGCGGCTGCGAACGGTCCCGCGCCGGTCGTCACGCCCGATCCTTCGTTGCGGACCCGCGTCGTGCAGACCGCACGGCGACGCCGCGCCCGGCGGGTCACGGCGTGGACGCTGGCGGCATCCCTCGCCGTCGTCGCGATCGGCGTGCCGACCGTCATCACCGTGACGAACGCCTCGTCGTCCGGCGTCACGTATGCCCTCGACGAGGTGAACGGCGCTCCGCTCGAGGCGTCGGTCAAGCTGACCCCGGTCGCCTGGGGAACGCGCATCGACCTGGTGTGCCAGTACACCGGGGAAGTGCTCGACGCCCCTCCGGGCGGATGGCCCTACGCGCTGGCGGTGACCGACGACTCCGGTGCCACCTCGGTGCTGTCGACGTGGCGCGCTGGCCCCGGGGCGACGACCGAGCTGAGCGCGGGGACCGACCTCGAGGCATCCAGTATCGGTTCGATCGAGATCCGCTCGGTCGACGGCGATCGGGTCGTCATGCGGCGGGACTTCGCGACCCCGTAGCATCGACGGATGCCACGCCTCGTCGCCGTCTGCGCCGTCCACCAGCTTCGCCCCGACGCCGGATCGCTCGGCGTCACCGCGATCGACAAGCGTGCGCTCGAGGGGCCCGCGCGCATCGGTCCGTACGGCGTGCGGTCGGACGTGCAGGCGAGCCGCAAGCACCACGGCGGGCTCGACAAAGCGGTGTACGCCTACTCGGTCGAGGATGCGGAGTACTGGCAGGCCGAGTTGGACCGAGACCTGCACCCGGGGTGGTTCGGCGAGAACCTGCGGGTCGACGGGCTCGATGTGAACGCCGCGCGCATCGGCGAGGTCTGGAGGATCGGCGACACCGTCGAACTCGAGGTGACCATGCCGCGAACCCCGTGCGCGACCTTCGCGCGCTGGGTGGGTGGTCGCGACGCGCGCGGGTGGGTGAAGAGGTTCTCGGACGCGGGTCGCCTCGGCGCGTACCTCCGGGTACGCCGTTCCGGTGACGTGCAGGCGGGGGATGCCATCGAGGTCGTGCGCCCGCTCGAGGGAGCCCCCACGGTGCTCGAGGTCTACCGCCGCTGAGCGGCGAGCCCGTCCGGGTGCCGCGTCACGCGCCGTCGGGTGCGTCGCCGGTGGGCGTGGCATCCGGACCGGAACGACGAACGCCCCGGCCGGAACCGGGGCGTTCGTGTGCGAGGGCTGTGTCAGCTCTTCGACTGGCCGTACGAGCCGAGCTGCTTCGTGGCCTCGACCACGCGGACGGCCATGGCCGACTCGGCGACCTTGCCCCAGGCACGGGGGTCGTACTGCTTCTTGTTGCCGACCTCGCCGTCGAGCTTGAGCACCCCGTCGTAGTTCGAGAACATGTAGCCCGCGATGGAGCGCGTGAACGCGTACTGGGTGTCGGTGTCGATGTTCATCTTCACGACGCCGTTGGCGACCGCGAGGGCGATCTCTTCATCGGTCGAGCCGCTGCCGCCGTGGAAGACGAGGTCGAGGGGCTTGGGGCCGGTGCCGAACTTCGCGGCGATGCCCTCCTGGATCTCACCGAGCAGCTCGGGCCGGAGCTTGACGCCACCGGGCTTGTACACGCCGTGCACGTTGCCGAAGGTGAGGGCCGAGATGTAGCGACCGTTCTCGCCGAGGCCGAGGCGCTCGACGGCCTTGGTCACGTCGGCGACCGTCGTGTAGAGCGCTTCGTTCGAGCCCTCGTGCTGCACGCCGTCTTCTTCGCCGCCGACGACGCCGACCTCGATCTCGAGGATGGCGTTGATGTTCTTCATGCGGGGGAGCAGCTCCGCCGCGATGTCGATGTTCTCGTCGAGGGGAACGGCCGAGCCATCCCACATGTGCGACTGGAAGATCGGGTTGCGGCCGGCCTTCACCTCTTCTTCGGAGGCTTCGAGCAGCGGCAGGACGAAGCCGGGAAGGGCGTCCTTGGGGCAGTGGTCGGTGTGCAGCGCGACCGTGATCGGGTAGTTCTTCGCGACCTCGGTGACGTACTTGGCGAAGGCGAGCGCGCCGGTGGCACGGGCCTTGACGGTGTGGCCGGCGAAGTAGTCGGCGCCGCCGGTGGTGACCTGCAGGATGCCGTCGGAGCCGGCCTCGGTCAGGCCCTGGAGCACCGAGTTGATGGTCTGCGAGCTCGAGACGTTGATCGCGGGGTACGCGAAGCCGCCGGCCTTCGCGCGGTCCAGCATGTCGGCGTACTGCTCAGGGGTAGCGACGGGCATTGTGCTCCTTGTGTCGTTGCGGGGACATCGCCAGCCTAGCGAAGCCGCCGGATCGTGCAGGGGTACAGGACGGAGGAAGCGGGGGAGTATGCGCCAGCGTTAAGAACGTCGATTCCTTCGCGCCCACGACGGAGAATTTGGGCGATTGTCACAACCTCGGTGGCTACAGTGGGCCTCATGGTGAGCCTGACATCCGACATGAACCCGTTGCACCCCGATCGGAACCTGGCTCTCGAGCTGGTACGGGCGACGGAGGCCGCGTCCATCCGCGCCGTGCCCTTCATCGGCCGCGGTGACAAGGAGGCCGCCGACGGCGCAGCCGTCGACGCCATGCGCGCGTTCTTCAGCACCGTCAACTTCGACGGAACCATCGTGATCGGCGAGGGCGAGAAGGACAACGCCCCGATGCTCTACAACGGCGAGCGGGTCGGAAGCGGTCGCGGCCCGCAGTGCGACGTCGCCGTCGACCCCATCGACGGGACCTCGCTCACGGCCGCGGGGCGCCAGAACGCCCTGTCGGTCATCGCCGTGTCGGACCAGGGGACGATGCTGGACGCGTCGAGCGTCTTCTACATGGACAAGCTCGTCACCGGCCCTGCGGGTGTCGGTGTCGTCGACATCCGCCTCCCCATCGGGGAGAACATCCGGCTCCTCGCGAAGGCGCTCGGCAAGCCCGTCGATGAGATCGTCGTCTCGGTGCTGAACCGGCCGCGCCACGAGCAGCTGATCGCCGACATCCGCGCGGCCGGCGCGGGTACCCGTCTCATGAGCGACGGCGATGTCGCCGGCGGTATCAACGCCGCCCGCCACAACGCCCGGACCGACATGTGCGTCGGCATCGGCGGCAGCCCCGAAGGCATCGTGACCGCGTGCGCGATCAAGGCCCTCGGCGGTCACATCCAGGGGGTCCTCGCTCCGCGCAACGATGACGAGAAGGAGAAGGGCCGTGAGGCCGGTCTTCTGGTCGACGGCGAGGTGTACGAGGCCGATGACCTGGTGAAGGGCAAGAACACGATCTTCGTCGCCACCGGCGTGACCGACGGCCAGCTCGTGCAGGGTGTTCGCCGGGAGGGCGACTTCCTCTACACCGAGAGCGTCGTGCTGCGCGGGGCGTCGGGAACGCTCCGTCGTATCTCGTCCGAGCACCTGACGTCGAAGTGGCTCTGACGCGGTAGCCGCGGCTGCCCGACCGTGCGGCGCGAGGCGCGCCGCGGGGCGGGCGACGTACACCTACAGCCGGGCGTGTCGTGACGCAAGCGTGACCGGTCTCGCGGGAGTGGTCTGGCAGAATCGTGTGCAGTGTCAACGGCGACGCTGTGTTCTTCCGAGACCCGAAGGGGGATCGTCCATGGCAGCTCCGACGAACCAAGCCGCACCCCAGACCGGGGCGCACGCGGTCATCGCCGACGCCGTCGACCCTGCGCGCCGGCCGGATGTCCTGCTGCGTGTGCGACGCGATGACGGTCACGAGATCAGCGCGTGGTGGATGGTCGGCGCTTTCGTCGGTGTCTCCGCCGCCGTGATCAGTCTGTTGAGCTGGGTGCCGGGCGGGTCCTGAGCCCGCTCGACCCGTACCTGGTCTCCTCTCACCGCCCTTCGTCGCCGAGGCCCGCTCGGGCCCGCACATCGCCGAGGTCTGCTGCGGCAACGCTTCGGTCCGATCTTGCTCTGGCGTCCGTGTCCGTGGACCGGTCTGCGGGGGCGTCGACCATGGACGCGTCCGTCGCGTCGAGGAACTCGGGAGCCGTCCACCGTCGCGGAGCCGTCTCGAGCGCGGCCGGGGGCGTCACGGCGTCGAGCTTCGTCTCGTCGATCCCGGGGAACTTGCGCGCCGTCACCAGCACGCGTGACTCGAGCGAACCGGCGAACTTGTTGTAGCTGTCGACGGTGCGTTCGATCGCGCGGCGCAGGTCTCCCGCGTGACCGGCGAGAACGCCGACGCGCTCGTAGAGCTCGGTTCCCAGGGCGAAGAGGGTGCGCGCTTCATCCGAGACGTCTTGCTGCGTCCAGGTGAAGGCCACGGTCTTCAGGACCGCCCAGAGGTTGACGGGCGAGGCGAGGGCCACCCGGCGCGAGAACGCGTAGTCGAGGAGCGTCGGGTCTTCGTCGAGGGCGGACGCGAGGAGCGATTCGCTCGGGATGAAGCAGACGACGAACTCCGGGCTGCTCGCGAGGCCCGCCCAATACGTCTTGCGCGCGAGCGCGTCGACGTGCGCCCGAACGGCCTTCGCGTGGCGCGCGAGCAGCGTGGCGCGGCGTGCGCCCTCGTCGCCCTGCGCGGTGACGGGGATGGCGCTGGCCTGAAGGTAGGCATCGAGGGGGACTTTGGCATCCACCGCCAGAGCCTTACCGCCCGGGAGGCGCACGACCATGTCGGGGCGTCCGGCACCGGCATCGGACGAGATGGAGGCCTGCAGGTCGAAGTCGACGTACCTCGTCAGGCCGGCCGCTTCGACCACGCGACGCAGCTGCGTCTCGCCCCACACCCCGCGCGTGCTGCCGGAGCGCATGGCGGACGCCAAGGCTTCGGTGGTCGCCCGCAGTGCCTCATCGGCCTCGCGGGACTGGCGCAGTTGCTCGCCCAACGCGGAGTACTGCTCGACGCGATCGCGCTCCAGCCCGTCGACCTTGCGCTGCATGGCCTCGAGCGTCTCGCGGACCGGGTCCAGTGCCCGCAGCACCGTCTGGTCGCGGCGCTCGCGCTCTTCGCGCGCGGCTTGGTCGGTGCGCGATTGACCGACGGCCTCGCGGTAGAGGGCCACCTGGTGGTCGAGCTGCGTCTGAAGCCCCGCGCGTGCGGCCTCGGAGGCGGCCACGCGCGCGGAGAGTTCCGCCTGTTCGACGGCGGCGCGCGCCGCGGCCCGTGACGACCCGAGGAACCACCCGCCGGCGACGCCGAGCGCCAGGGCGAGGATCACGAGAACGAGGGCGATGGCATCCATGGGGTCAGCATGCACCAGACCTCCGACATCGCCGGAAAGACGGGCCGCGAGGTCAGGCGACGGCGCGCTCGGCGAGGGGCTCGACGGCGATCTGAGAGACCCGGACGCCCAGGTGAGCGGCGAGAGCGTGCACGTCGTCGGCGCCGGCGCGGCGGGCGCAGTCGATCGTGATCTCGGCGCAGGCGACGGCGTCGGCCAGGGCATCGTGGTGCGCGAAGGGCGAGCATCCCGCTTCTTCGGCGACCAGGGGGAGCCGGTACGACGCGAGGGTGTAGGTCTTCCGCGACATCTGGACGCTGCACAGGTAGCGGTACGGCGGGCAGTCGTCGCCCGTCGCGGCGCACGCCCGGCGGAGGACCGACATGTCGAAACCGGCGTTGTGCGCGACCAGGACGTCGGCCCCGGCGAAAGCGGTGAGACGGGCGAGCTGGGCGCTCCAGTCGGGGGCGTTCACGACGTCGGCGGGCCGGATGCCGTGGATGCCGACGTTGATCGGGGCGAAGTGGTCGTGTCCCGGCGGCGGTTTGATGAGCCACGCGGCGGTCGCGACGACGCGGCCGTCGCGGACGCGGGCGAGTCCGACCGCACAGGCCGATGCGCCGCTGGAGTTCGCCGTCTCGAAGTCGATCGCCGTGAAGTCCAGTCCCACGGCTCCACTCTCACCCGGCGCGCCGTCGACCCGCCGAGGCGCGCCGAGGTGCACGGCATCCGGTGGCGTCCGCCGAGGGACGGATCCGTGTCGGAGCCCCGGCGTAGGGTCGGAACATGACCGATCGCGAGAAGTCGACGTCGTTCGGGCAGGCGGCATCCGCCTATGAGTCCGGGCGTCCGGGGTATCCCTCCGAAGCCGTGGCGTGGCTTCTGGAGCCGGTGCGCGAGTCCGGGCGCGCGCTGCGCGTCGCCGACGTCGGAGCGGGAACCGGCAAGCTCACCCGCGCCGTCGTCGAGCTCGGCGCCGACGTGGTGGCGGTGGATCCGGATGCCGACATGCTCGCGACCCTGAGAGAGAACGCGCGAGGAGTACCCACGTTCATCGGCACGGCCGAGGATCTGCCCCTGCCCGATTCCGGCCTCGATGCCGTCGTCATGGGTCAGGCCTGGCACTGGGTCGACGTCGACCCGGCCTCTCTCGAGACCGCCCGCGTGCTGCGCAGCGGGGGAGTGCTCGGACTCGTGTGGAACATCCGCGACGACCGTGTCGATTGGGTGCGGCGGCTCACCGAGGCCATGGGCGGCTCGAACGCCGAGGTCCTCCTCGCCACGACCGGCCCGCGCGTCGCGGAGCCGTATGGCGCGTTGGAGCATCGGGAGTGGTCCTGGGAGCGCCGCATCACCCTGCCGCAGCTGCGCGACCTCGTCGTCTCCCGCAGCGACATCATCACGGCCAGCCCGGAGAGGCGCGCGGCGATCGATGCCGCGGTCGACGGGGTGGTGGCATCCGTTCCCGGACTGGCCGACGGGGGCTCGGTCGGCCTGCCGTACGTGACCCATGCGTTCCGCGCGCGGCGGCCCTGACGCCGTGACCGCGCTCCGGGCCGGGTAACCTGGACTCCCGTGGCTCTTACCATCGGAATCGTCGGCCTTCCCAACGTCGGAAAGTCGACCCTCTTCAACGCTCTGACCAAGAACTCGGTGCTCGCCGCGAACTACCCGTTCGCGACCATCGAGCCGAACGTCGGGGTCGTGAACCTTCCCGATGTGCGCCTGCAGCAGCTCGCCGACGTGTTCGGCAGCGAGCGCCTCGTGCCGGCTGCGGTGTCGTTCGTCGACATCGCCGGCATCGTCCGGGGCGCGAGCGAGGGCGAGGGGCTCGGCAACCAGTTCCTCGCGAATATCCGTGAAGCGGATGCCATCGCTCAGGTCGTCCGCGGATTCGCCGACGACGACGTGGTCCACGTCGACGGCCAGGTGAACCCGGCGAGCGACATGGAGACCATCAACGCCGAGCTCCAGCTCGCCGACCTCCAGACGCTGGAGAAGGCGATCACGCGCTACGAGAAAGAGGTCAAGGGCAAGAAGCTCGACCCCTCGGTGCTCGAGGCCGCCAAGGCCGCGCAGGATGCGCTGCAGCGCGGCGTGCTGCTCTCGGCATCCGGTCTCGACCTCACCCCGATCCGCGAGCTCGGTCTGCTGACCGCCAAGCCCTTCATCTTCGTCTTCAACGTCGACGAGGCCGTGCTGACCGACCAGGCCAAGAAGGACGACCTCGCCGCACTGGTCGCGCCCGCGAAGGCGGTGTTCCTGGATGCCAAGATCGAGTCCGAGCTGATCGACCTCGACCCCGAGGACGCCGCCGAGCTGCTGGCCTCCACCGGTCAGGACGAGTCGGGCCTCGACCAGCTCGCCCGTATCGGTTTCGACACGCTCGGCCTCCAGACCTACCTCACCGCCGGCCCCAAGGAGGCCCGCGCGTGGACGATCCCGCAGGGCGCGAAAGCCCCGCAGGCGGCCGGTGTCATCCACACCGACTTCGAGAAGGGCTTCATCAAGGCCGAGGTCATCTCGTTCGCCGACCTCATCGAGCTCGGCTCGGTCGCCGAGGCCCGCGCGAAGGGCAAGGCCCGCCTCGAAGGCAAGGACTACGTCATGCAGGATGGCGACGTGGTGGAGTTCCGCTTCAACAACTGAGCGAGCCCGCGCCACACGCGCGGAGTCAACGAGAATGGCCCCGTGACCGACGACACCTCGCCACCGACACGTCGGCGCTGGCGTGCGGAGCACCAGCCGGCCGTCCGGCACTGGCGGCACGGATTCTTCACGACTTTCCGACGGAACGATCCCGTCTTCGTCGTGGCCTCGTATCTCGTCCTGGCCGCGTGCGCGGGAATCAGCTCAGGTGCGTTCGGTGGCAAAGGTGCGACTCGGATCACTCCCGATGAATCGGCGATCGTCGTCGCCGCGAGCGCGTTTCTGATGTCGGCGGCATTGCTGGTCGTGGCGTTCCGCCTCCCGTTCACTTCGGATCGGTCGCCCCTCTCGCCCGGAGGTGCGATCTTCGTGGGCTGCATGAGTGCGATGTCTGTCACCGTCGTCGTCGCGCGCGCAGAAGGCGTCTTGTCTTCGGCGATGTGGGCAATGTTCGGGGCCATGCTCTTGTGTGCTGCCGTCGCGGCCGTGACCCTGCCCTTGTCTCTTCGGCACCCGCCGAGCACGCGGCCGGTCGTGCGACCAGATAGTGAACCATCAGGTTGACGCCTCGCGTTATTAACGTTGTGCGTTATACACATGATGATGTGATCAGGTCGTTCGGGAGCAAGGAGACCGAGCGGCTGTGGCGTCGTGAACGCGTGCCCTCGATCGATCCTCGGATCCATTCGACGGCGTTGCGAAAGCTGCGTCAGGTGGGGTCGGCCGAGTCGCTGGACGATCTTCGGGTTCCACCAGGAAACCGCCTCGAGGCTCTCAAGGGCGATCGAGAGGGGCAACACAGCATCAGGATCCACGACCAGTGGCGGCTCTGCTTCGTGTGGACCGACGCTGGGCCAGAGGAGGTGGAGATCGTTGACTATCACTGACAAGATTCCCCCGGTCCACCCCGGTGAAGTTCTTCTGGAGGACTTCATCAACGGGCTGGGGATCACGCAGAACAAGCTCGCTGTCGCCATCGGGGTTTCGCCACGGCGGATCAACGAGATCGTGCACGGCGCTCGCGGGATCAGCGCGGACACCGCGCTTCGATTGTCGAGGTACTTCGGCACCTCGGCGGAATTCTGGATCAATCTCCAGAGCTACTACGAACTCGATCGCGCCGGAGATCTCGCGGGGGAGCAGATCGCCACGATCACACCCCTCCACGTCGCGTGATGCCGGCCGAGTGATCCGGGCGCCCGGCCCTCGTAGTCGAGTGAGCGCACGCGCCTCGCCGCGGAAGTCTCCTCCTCTCTAACGTGGATGCGGCCGTGCTCACCGTTCAGGTGAAGAAGGACGAGCTGAGCCGGAACGCATCTGACTGCTCATTCGAGTCGGCGCTACGTCGGGGGCGCGCAGCAAGTAGCTCGTCTCGACCAGAGCGTCGTGAGGCCGACAAGGTTGCGGCGCGCCGCGCTGATCGTGATGGCCACACAACCTCCAGATTCGTACCGAAATACCGTCAGCCCCGCCCCGACACCGCCGACGCCCCCACCGCCACCCGCGCGCGGTGCGCGAGCATCGCGCCGTCGATGCCCGGCCACCCGTGCAGTCCCTGCGCGTGCGAGGCCGGCAGCGCCTCGGCGCCCCAGACCGCACCGGCGAGAGAGCCCGCGATGGCGGCGACCGTGTCGGTGTCGTTGCCTCCGCGGACCGCGCGCTCGATGGCATCAAGGGGTCCACTCGCCCCGGCGACCGCGGCCAGCGCGCCCTGGAACGCGCGAACGACCCACCCGTTCGCCTCGCGGAAGTCGCGCGGGTGCACGCCGGGAGCCAGCGCTTCCTCGACCAGCGCCGCCCACCGATCGCGGCGCTCGGCCGGGACGACCTCGAGCTGGCCGCGCATGTCCAGCTCGCCGGTCAGGATGCGTCGTGGGTCGCGCGCGAGGCGGTGCGGATGGCATCCATCGTCGGGGGAGACGGGATGCGACCGAGGACGTGCCGGGTCTGCGCCCCCACGTCGAGCGCCGTGCGCGCCCAGCCCTGCCAGGCGGCCACGATCCGCTCGAGAGCGGCGGGATCGGTGAGACGGCGCCCCGCGGCGAGCTCGTCGAGCACCGGGACGGCCATGCTCGTGTCGTCGGTCCACTCGCGCTCCGCGTGGCCGAAGTGGCCGGGGCCGAAAGCAGGCACGACGTCGTCGGCGAGAGCGGGGCCGAACTCGTACGCCGAGCCGAGGGCGTCGCCCGCCGCGGAGACGATCACGGTGCCGACGGCGCGGTCCATCTGCGCGGGGGAGAGGTGTGCCAT
>JARBUN010000036.1 GCA_029239635.1 Microbacterium sp.
CGCGACTGGATGTCGCGCATCGCGTCGATCTCGGCGGACTGGCCGGTGATGATCGCCTGGGCGACCTCGGCCACGCGCGGCTCGTCGCCGAGCTCGATGACGGCCTGCGCCATCGGGATCGCGCCCTGGTGGTGGCGGATCATCAGGGAGAGGAAGAGACAGTCGGCGGGTTGGCCCTCGAGGGTGCGGAGCTGGTCGAGCTCGGCATCCGTCGCCATGCCCATCTGCGCGAGCAGCTCGTCTTGCGTGTAGGCGGAGGTGTCGCCGTGGCTGTGCGCGCCGGAGGCCTGCATCCACGTCATCAGGGGTTGGGGAGAGGCCTGGGGGAGTCCCCACTGCACGAGCCAGCCGAACATCTCCCCGCGTTGGCCCGCCTGCGCCGTCGCGATGTCGTACGAGAGGGTGCGCAGCTCGTCGTCGTCGGTCTTGCGGTAGATCTCCATCGCCATCGACACCGCCTGGGTGTGATGCACCTGCATGTCGCGGGCGAAGCCCGCATCGGCGGACGTCGTGGAGGGATACGTGGGCGCGGCCGTCGCGCCGAACGCCGTGAAGCGTCCGATCGCGAAGGCCACGGCCACGATGGCGACGGTGACGACAGCGACCACGATCCACCGGACCGCGGGGCGTGCGACCGGGGCGTCGTCGGTCATCTCAGGCCTTACCGGGCCCGTCGATGGCACCCGAGCACGCGGCGTTCGGCTCAGGGACGTTCTGGCTGCGCCAGTACTCGGTGAAGAACTCCCCGATGCGCGGGTCGGTCGGGTCGTCGACCTTGAGCTGGTGGTTCCAGCCGCTCACGGCGACGGGGGTGTCGAGGCCCGGGTAGGGCGAGAGGATCGCGTAGCTCGACGGCATGACGGCCTTGAGCGCGTCGACGCCGGCCTGGTCGACCTCATCGGGGTTGTAGGTGATCCAGATCGCGCCGTGCTCGAGGGAGTGCACCGCGTTCTCGTTCTGCTGCGGCTCGGTGTAGACGCCGCAGTTCAGCCAGTAGGGGTTGTGCGGGCCGCCGGCCGGGGGGTTCTGCTCGTACGTGACGGCACCCTGCACGTGGTCGGAGCGGTTCTCGAAGGTCTGGACGCCCTCGATCTCGCGGCCGGTGCTGTTGCCCGCCTGGTAGCTCGTGGGGGGCTCGGGAGCGAAGACGAACGAGGCCACGACGACACCCACGATCGCGAGGGCCGCCGTCGATCCGACGACCCACCAGACGAGCTTCCCGCGCTTCCGGCGCGCGATCTCCTTCTGGTACTCGGCCAGCTTCGCCTGCCGCTTCTGCTCGCGCTGCTGCTTGA
This sequence comes from Microbacterium sp., assembly GCA_029239635.1. GTDB lineage: Bacteria > Actinomycetota > Actinomycetes > Actinomycetales > Microbacteriaceae > Microbacterium. Next base: position 1,296 of record JARBUN010000036.1, read on the forward strand.
CGGTGAGGTCGATCTCGGACTGCTTCGCCGGGTTTCCGCTGGTGCGTTTTTCGGGGGGAGGCGTCATGTGCTGTGTTCGTCTCTCTTCGGGCGGGACACGTCGGCTCGAGCCGATTCGTCCAGCCTATGCGGATGAATAGGGCCGCGGCCTGGGAGGAACCCCCATGCCGGGATGGTGGCACGCGGGGACCGCGCGGTAGTATGACGATGTCGAATCGATTCGAGGTTCGATGTTCCCCCACCTTTTTTCCGCCCGACTCGTTCGGGCTGTCCGTGTTGCGAAACGAAGAGACGCGTGCTCGATACTGCTTCCCTCCCCGTGGTCCCCCCGACCTCCCCTCCTGACCGCTCGCCCACCGGCGCGATCCGCACCCTCGGCAAGAACCCCGCGACGGCGCCGATCGTCCTGCACCCCGGTGACGCGATCCCCGCCTCCCGCCGTGTGCTGTACATCATCGTGCTGGGCGCGTTGACGGCCCTCGGCCCCTTCACCATCGACCTCTACCTCCCGGCGTTCCCCGTGCTGGAGGCGGATTTCCAGACGAGCGCCGCCGCGATCCAGCTCACCCTGACCGGGACGATGATCGGTTTCGCGCTCGGCCAGCTGATCGTCGGTCCGCTGAGCGACAAGGTCGGTCGCCGTCTGCCGCTGCTGTCGGTGACCGCCTTGCACGTGGCGGCGAGCGTCTTCGCCGCTCTCGCCCCGTCGCTGGAGACCCTCTCGATCGCCCGCGTGCTGATGGGCGCCGGAGCCGCCGCCGGCGGTGTCGTCGCGGCGGCGATCATCCGCGATCTCTTCGGGGGACGCCGACTCGTGGTCATGCTGTCGCGCATGGCGATGGTCTCGGGTGTCGCCCCGGTGCTCGCCCCCCTCGCCGGGTCGGCGCTGCTGCTGGTGATGGACTGGCGCGGCATCTTCGTGGTGCTCTCCGTCTACGGCGCGGTCATGCTCGTGTCCGCGGTGCTCTTCGTCCCCGAGACGCTGCCGCCCGCGCGCCGCAGCGGTACCGGCACCACGACGGTCTGGCAGCGCTATGCGAGCGTCTTCCGCGACCGCGTGTTCATCGGCGTGCTCATCATCGGCGCGATGGCCTTCAGCGGACTGTTCTCGTACCTCTCGGCATCCTCGTTCCTGTTCCAGGTCACGTACGGCTTCAATCCGCAGCAGTACGGCGTGCTGTTCGCGGTGAACTCCGTGGGCGTCGTGGTGGGCGTGCAGATCGCGTCTCGCCTCGCCGCGCGCTACGGTCCCCAGTGGGTGCTGGCGGTGTCGACCATCGTGCTCGTCGTCGCGGGTGGGACCATCGTCCTCACCGACCAGTTGGGCCTCGGGCTCTGGGGCACCGTCATCCCGCTCTTCTTCTTCATGACCGCGTGCGGTTTCACGTTCCCCTGCGCCCAGGTGCTCGCCCTCGATCGCCACGGCAAGGCAGCGGGCACGGCGCAGTCGATCATCGGCGCGGCGAACTTCGGCGTCGCGGGCATCATCTCGCCCGTCGTGGGGCTGCTGTCGGCCGGCGCCGGGATCACCGCCACGACCATGGCATCGGTGATGGTGGGCTGCGCGGTCATCGGTGTGCTCGCGCTCTGGCTGCTCGTGCGCCCGCGCACCGTCGAGCGGCTCGCGCCCTAGGAACGGGCCGAGAACAGTAGCAGAACGCGCGCCGAGGTCTCCGTGCGGGCGGCGAGACGGCATCATGAGTCGATGGATGCCGAATCCGCCGACGCGTCGACCCCCACCCTCCGCTCCGAACGCGTGCGCGGGATCATCGGCCTGACGCTCGTCGCCCTCGCGTGCGGACTCGGCGCGTGGGTGTTCTTCCGCGGGCCGACGCCCTTCGCGATCGACGTGTGGTGGAACCAGCTGTTCGTCGCGGCACCGTCGCCGGTCCTGCTCTCCTTCGCCCTGACGATGGACGAGATCGGCGGGCACTGGGTGGCGGTGTTCGTCGTGCCCCTGGGCGGGGCTCTGCTGCTGTACCTCGTCGGGCGACGGTGGGGAGCGCTGTACTTCCTCGCCGCCTCCGTGGGAAGCGCTGCGGTCGTTCAGCTGCTCAAGCACACGTTCGGCCGCGCGCGCCCCGAAGACATCCTCGTCATCTCCGACCACGGTTCCTTCCCGTCCGGTCATACGGCCAACGCCGCCACGGTCGCCGTGGTCGCCGTCGTGCTCTTCCCGGCGTTGTGGGTGCGGATCGCGGGGGTGGTCTGGGTCCTCGCGATGGCGTTCAGCCGCACGTACCTGCACGCGCATTGGCTCTCCGACACGCTCGGGGGCGCGCTGGTGGGGGCCGGGATGGCGCTCATCCTCGCGGCGTTCTTCGCGCACCTGCGGATCCGCGACGACGATCGTCTCGCGGTCCGCCGCGCATCACGACGACCGGATGCCACCACCCTGGGCGCGTCGTAGGCTGACCGCCATGAGCGACAACGGCGCGTCGTCCACCCGTCCTTCCGACGACCCCGAGGTCGTGCGCCTGCGGGCCGTGGCCGAAGCCGCGGAGGCCGAGCTGCGGCTCGCGCGGGCGCGGGCCGATCTCGCCGAGGCCGAGGCCGCCGCGGCGCGAGCCCGCGCGGCGGCGGGCGGGGAAGCCGCGTCGGGCGGGGAAACGGCGTCGGGCGGGGAAACGGCGTCGGACGGTGAAGGGGCGTCGGGCGGGGACGCACCGCCCGCGAGCGTTCCTCCCGCGAGCGCTCCGCCCTCGACCGCGCCGGCCCCCGGCCCGCTGACCGACGCCCAGGTCTCCGCCGTCGCCGCCGGGTACGCCTCGGACGGTGCGACGCTCGACCTCGGGGTCCTCATGAACGGCGGGCCGGTGGCATCCGTCCCCGTCCGGATCCCGCTGGCGATGATCAACCGGCACGGTCTCGTGGCGGGGGCGACCGGCACGGGCAAGACGCGCACGCTGCAGCTCCTGGCCGAGCAGCTGTCGGCGCAGGGCGTGCCCGTCTTCGCCGCCGACATCAAGGGCGATCTCTCGGGGATCGCTGCCCCCGGGACGGCGAGCGAGAAGCTCACCGCCCGCACGGACGTCCTCGGTCAGAGCTGGTCGCCGCGGTCGTACCCCACCGAGTTCTTCGCGCTGGGCGATGACACCGCCTCCGGGATCCCGGTGCGCGCGACGGTGTCGGGCTTCGGCCCGCTGCTGCTGAGCCGCGTTCTGGGGCTGAATGCGACGCAGGAGTCGAGCCTCGGTCTCGTCTTCCACTACGCCGATGAGAAGGGGCTGGCCCTCGTCGACCTGCCCGACCTCCGCGCGGTGCTCACCTTCCTCACGAGCGACGAGGGGAAGGACGAGCTGAAGGGAATCGGCGGCCTGTCCGCGGCGACGGCCGGAGTCATCCTGCGCGAGCTGGTCGCCTTCGCCGCGGCCGGAGCCGACACCTTCTTCGGGGAGCCCGAGCTCGACGTGTCGGTGTTCCTGCGCACGGCGGCGGACGGGGCCGGGATCGTGAGCCTGCTCGAGGTGCCGAGTGTCGCGTCGCGGCCCGAGCTGTACTCGACCTTCCTCATGTACCTGCTCGCGGAGCTGTACGAGGTGCTGCCCGAGGTCGGCGACCTCGAGAAGCCCAAGCTCGTGTTCTTCTTCGACGAGGCGCACCTGCTGTTCCGCGACGCCTCGAAAGCGTTCCTCGCCGCGATCACCCAGACGGTGCGGCTCATCCGCTCCAAGGGGGTGGGTGTCTTCTTCGTCACCCAGACGCCGAAGGACGTCCCCGCCGACGTTCTCGGGCAGCTCGGCTCTCGCGTGCAGCACGCCCTGCGCGCCTACACCCCCGACGACGTGAAGGCGCTCCGCGCCTCGGTGCGCACCTACCCCGACTCGGGGTACGACCTCGAGCGGGTGCTGCAGGAACTCGGCACCGGAGAGGCGATCGTCACGGTCATGAGCGAGCGCGGAGCGCCCACGCCGGTCGCGTGGACCCGGCTCTTCGCGCCGCGCGCCTCGATGTCGCCGATCCCCGCAGAGACCATGGCGACCGCCGTCGCGGCATCCGCTCTCTTCGCCACGTACGGCACCCCGATCGACCCGGAGTCGGCGCGCGAGATCCTCGGTGCGCGGATGCAGGCCGCAGCCGACGCGCGCGCCGCGGCGGAGAAGGCGAAACAGGATGCCGCCGATGCCGCCGAGTACGCGAAGCAGAAGGCCGCGATCGACAAGGCCAACGCGGAGGCGCAGAAGAAGGCGCAGCGCGAGTACGAGCGGATCCTCAAGAGTACCGCGGCCCCGCGTCGACGCTCGAGTGCGCCGACCTCTCCGCTCGACGACGTGCTGGGGCGCGGGGCCACCAAGAGCATCGTGACGGATGTGATCCGCGGGCTGTTCGGCACCGGGCGACGGCGCTGAGCGGGCGCACGGTGCCGTCGGCGTACGGGGCCGTCGGCGCACGGGGCGGAGGGATCGCGGATGCCAGGGGTTCGGCATCCACGATCCTTCGCCGTCAGGCGCGCCGGACGGGGAGGGGCATCGTCGAGGTGTCGATGAGCGGATCTGTCTCCTGGCGCTCGACGAGGGCGGCGGCCTCGGCGGGGGTCTCCACGGTGGGAACCGAGCCGAGCAGGGGGCGTTTCGCGGTCTCGCGCATCGCGAGGAGGGCGATGAGCCCCAACGCCGCGAACAGCATGATGTAGAACGCCGGCATCAGGGCAGGGCCTGGCGGATGAGCGCGCCGTGCCGCCGAACAGCGACACCTCGACGTTGTAGGCCACGGCCGTCGCTCCGAAGCGCGAGGCGGTCGGGAAGAGCGCCGGCAGGGCGGATGCCGAGATCGCCACGGAGAACGCCACGGGCAGGCCGGCCGACATCACCACCAGGACCGCGGGCGGGCCGCGCCGAAAGCGGCCGCATCGACCTCGTCGGTGATGTCGGCGGCGGCCTGGGGAGCGCGCCACCGGAGGTCTCCGACAGGAGGCTGCCCGTAGCGGATGCCGAGCCAGTGGCGTGCGTCGTTCTCGACGCGACCGCGGAAGGAACCCGCGGGGGCCGCCGCGAGGGGTCCGGAGGGGACGGGGGACACGCGCTCCCCCTAACGCCGGGTCGCCTCGTGCCGCGCCTGCTGTCGGCGGGGTACCGGGTGCGCGTTCTCGCGCGCGACCCCGCCCGTGCGGCGGCGTTCCCCTGGGGCGGCGACGTCGAGGTCGTCCGGGGGGATGCGACGGATGCCGAGGCCGTACGCGAGGCGGTCGATGGTGTCGACGTCGTCTCCTACCTGATCCACTCGATGGGCGGGGGCAAGGACTTCGAGAACACCGACCGGCGGGCGGCCCGGACGGTGGCAGAGGCGGCGGCCGCGGCATCCGTCAGCCGGATCGTCTATCTCGGGGGCCTGCATCCGCTCGACACGCCCCTCTCGCCGCACCTGCGGTCCCGCGTCGAGGTGGGGGAGATCCTGCTCGCCAGCGGGGTGCCCACGCTGGTGCTGCAGGCGGGGGTCGTGATCGGATCGGGTTCGGCGTCGTTCGAGATGGTGCGCCACCTCACCGACGTGCTGCCCTACATGCCCGCGCCGAAGTGGGTGCGCAACCACATCCAGCCGATCGCCGTGCGCGACGTTCTGCACTACCTGCTCGGGGCCGCGCGGGTCGCCCCGAACGTCAATCGCGCGGTCGACATCGGCGGTCCCGACGTGCTCCGGTACGGGCAGATGATGAACGGCTACGCACTCGAAGCCGGCTTGCACCAGCGGCCGATCGCCTCGCTGCCGGTGCTGACGCCGCGCCTGGCCTCGCACTGGGTGAACCTCGTGACCCCGATCCCGAAGGCCATCGCGCGCCCGCTGGTGGAGTCCCTGCAGAACGACTGCGTCGTGAAGGACCGCGCGGTCGACGACCTCATCCCGCGCCCCGAGGGCGGGCTCATGCCGTATCGCGCCGCCGTCAAGCTCGCCCTGCGCCGCGTGAACGACGACGCGATCGAGACGAGCTGGCAGGATGCCGAGGTCTCCGGCGTCCCGAGCGACCCGCTGCCGAGCGACCCCGACTGGGCGGGGCGCCTGGTTTACACCGACATCCGCACGATGCACACGACCGCGAACGCGGCGCAGCTCTGGTCGGTGATCGAGGGGATCGGCGGCGAGAACGGCTGGTATTCCTCACCGTTGCTCTGGGCGATCCGCGGGTGGATGGACCGCCTCGTCGGTGGCGTGGGCCTCGCTCGCGGGCGCCGCAGCCGGTCGGTGGTGACCGTCGGCGACGCGCTCGACTTCTGGAGGGTCGAGGCCATCGAGCCCGGACGCCTCCTGCGACTCCGCGCGGAGATGAAGGTGCCCGGCGGCGCGTGGCTGGAGCTGCGCGCGACCCCGGAGGGCGATGAGGCGCGGTTCGACCAACGGGCGCTCTTCTTCCCGACCGGGCTCGCCGGACGGCTGTACTGGCTCGCGGTCCTGCCTTTCCACGGCCTCATCTTCAGCGGCATGGCCCGACGCATCACCGCGGCGGCCGAGCACGTGCAGCGCGAGGACCCCGAGCCCCGGTCCGAGGCGGGGCGGATCGCGCCGGAGGTCCCCGAGGTCGAGACGGTCGGCGGGTGAGCGCGCGGCCGCGCTGCGCCTCGCTCAGCGCGACCGCGAGATCACGCTCGTGTGCCGACATGACCCGTCATCGCGTCGAAACGTGGGTGATCCCGGCGATGCCGGGTGATCTCGGCGTGGGGCGCGGCCACCTAGGCTGATCCCGTGCCGCATGTCGCTCGGGTGATCACCGTTTCCGACCGCTCCGCCGCGGGGCTACGCGAAGACCGCGGTGGTCCGCTCGCGGTCTCGCTGCTGCGCGAGGCCGGGTTCGACTGCGCCGACGCGGTCGTGGTGCCCGACGGCGCCGACAGCGTCGAGGCCGCGCTCCGCGCGGCCGTCGCGGCCGGACCCGGGCTGATCGTCACCACCGGCGGCACGGGCATCGCCCCACGTGACCGCACGCCCGAGGGGACGGCCCGGGTGCTCGATCGCGAACTCCCCGGCATCGCCGAAGAACTGCGACGGCGGGGGCTCGCCGACACGCCCCTGTCGATCATCTCGCGGGGGCTCGCCGGGATCGTCGACCCCGGGTCACTCATCGTCAACCTTCCCGGGTCGACGAGGGCCGTGGCATCCGGGATCTCGGTGATCGTCGAGATCGCCCCGCACGTGCTCGACCAACTCGCTGGAGGAGACCACGCATGAGCGCCGTCCGTATCGCCCGACTGTCCGAGGAGCCGCTCGACCTCGACGCGCACCTCCGCGCCGTCGAGGACGACGCCTCCGGAGCGGTCACGACGTTCGTCGGTCGCGTCCGCAACACCGATCCGGATGCCGCGGACGCGGTCATCGCGCTCGAGTACAGCGCGCATCCCGACGCGCCCGCCGCGCTGGAGCGCATCGCCGCCGCCGCCGCCGAGGGAACCGACGCGATCGTCGCGGTGAGCCACCGGGTCGGCCGACTCGCGGTGGGCGAGGCCGCGGTCGTGATCGCCGTGGCATCCGGTCACCGCGCCGCCGCGTTCGAGGTGTGCCGGACCGTGATCGAGACGATCAAGACCGACCTCCCCGTGTGGAAGCGTCAGGTGGAGGCGGACGGGACGACGCAGTGGAAGGGCCTCGGGGGGTAGGGGGCGGCGAATCTCGGAGTTCGCGATTCCCTCGCAGGACTCCGGCCGATCTCCGCGGGTTCCGCGGAAGAGTGCGAGGACGACGGCGGCGGAGCCGCGGCGGGTCAGCCGCCCGCGAAGGGGGGCAGGACGTCGACGTGCGTGACACCCGTGAGCGGGACGTCGTCGTCGTGACGGGTGCCGTCGACGAGCACGGCGCACCGGTCCAGGATGCCGCCGAGCGCGGGGTGATCGGCGACGATGCCGGCGCGCAGGGCGACGAGCGTCGTCTCGGTGCGCTCCTCGGCGTCGGTGCGTGCGGCTTCGGCGGCGGCCGCGAAGTAGCGGACGCGGACGCTCACGCGGATGCTCCCTCGACGGGTCCGGGCTCGCCCGGCCGCACCCAGTCGCCCGACTTTCCGCCGGTCTTCGACACGATCCGGACGTTCTCGATGAACGTGCCCTTGTCCATGCCCTTCACCATGTCGACGATCGCCAGGGCGGCGACCGAGACGCTCGTGAGCGCCTCCATCTCGACGCCGGTGCGGTCGGCGGTGCCCACGGTCGCCTCGATCTCGACGCCGTCGTCGGTGATCGCGAGGTCGACCGCGGCGCGGTGCACGCCGATGACGTGGGCGAGGGGGAGAAGCGCCGGCGTCGACTTCGCGGCCTGGATTCCGGCGATCCGCGCCACGGCCAGCACATCGCCCTTCGGGGCGGTGCCGTCGCGCAGAGCCGCGACGACCTCCGGCGCGCAGCGGACGAAACCCCGGGCCGTGGCGGTGCGGACGGTGGGCTGCTTGAGGGTGACGTCGACCATGCGGGCGTGGCCCGCGGCATCCAGATGGGTGAAGGTCATGGAATCAGCATGACATCGAGCGGGTCGCCCACCGACACGGTGGACACCTCGGCCGGGACGATCGCGAACGCCTCGGCGCGGGCGAGGGAGGCGGCGAGGTGGGAGCCCGAGCCTCCCGCGGTGGCGGGGCGCACGGTGCCCGCGGCGAGGTCGATCGCGGCGGGGAGGTATTGGCGGCGACCGGGCGGGGTCGTCCAGGAAGCGGATGCCGTGAGCCGGGCGATCCGTCGATCCAGGACCGCGCGGCCCTGCAGGGCGAGCAGCGCGGGGCGCACGAAGACCTCGAACGACACCGCCACGCTCACGGGATTGCCGGGGAGGCCGAAGACGAGCCGGCCGTCGGGGAGAGCCCCGAACGCCTGGGGCTTGCCGGGCTGCATCGCGACCTTCTCGAACACGATGCGGTCGGACAGGGCGAGGCGCACGGGCTCGTAGGCTCCGGCGCTGACGCCGCCGGTGAAGACGACGACGTCGGCGCGGCTCGCGCGGGTGAGGATCGTCTCGATCCCCGCGGGGTCGTCGCCGACGCGGTCGACGAGCTCGATGTCGGCGTCGGCTCCGGCGACGAGTGCGGCGAGCAGGGTCGCGTTCGAGTCGGGGGTCTGTCCGCGCGTCGGGGCGGTGCCGGGGGCGACGAGCTCGCTGCCCGTGGACACGATCGCGACGCGGGGCCGGCGGGTGGCACGCACGACGTCGACGCCCGCGGCGGCCGCGGCGGCCAGGGCGAACGGGCCGAGGCGCTCGCCGGGCGAGAGCACGACGTCGCCTTCGCGGGTGTCGCCCCCGCGTCGACGGATGAAGGCGCCTACCGCAGCGGGGGCGCGGCGCACCTCGACGGTGTCGAGCGAATCGGCGAGGCCCCCGGCGGTGTCCTCGAACGGCACGATCGCGTCGGCGTCGGCGGGTACGGCGGCGCCCGTCATGATGCGGGCGGCCTCTCCCGGGGCGAGCGCGGGGTCGTCGGCGGTGCCGGCCGGCAGATCGGCGACGACCTTCAGGGTCGCGGGGTTGTCGGCATCCGCCCGCTCGACGTCGGCGAAGCGGACAGCGAAGCCGTCCATGGAGGAGTTGTCGAAACCGGGGAGGTCGTGCGCGGCGAGGACCGGTTCGGCGAGCGTTCGGTCGGCGGCCTCGGTCAGGGCGATCGACTCGGCGGGCAGCAGCACGACGGCGGCGAGCACGCGGGCGCGGTGCTCCTCGACGGTGAGCAGGGCGGTCATCTGAGCCTCCGGGGGCGGGGATGGGCGGCGAGGCCTCGGGGGGTGGCGATGCCCGGGATCGGGGTGGCGGGGGTCACGCGCGCACCGCCGGGGCGAGAGGGATCACATCCTGCCGCGCGCGCAGCGCGTCGACCACGATCAGGCGCCCGAGCAGCGGCTCACCCGCGCCCGTGACGAGCTTGATCGCCTCGGTCGCGAGCAGACCGCCGACCTGGACGCACAGCGAGCCGAGCACGCCGACCTGGGCGCACGTGGGCGGTTCGCCCGCCGATCCGGGCGGGAAGAGGTCGCCGAGCACGACGGGGGCGTGCCCCTCCGGCGGGTTCGACCAGAACACGGTCACCTGCGCGGCCCACTCCTGCACGGCTCCCCAGACGAGAGGGATGCCGAGACCCTCGGTCGCGGCGGCGACGGCCTCGCGCGTGTCGAAGGTGTCGCTGCCGTCGATGACGATGTCGGCCCCCTCGAGCAGCTCGCGGGCATTGTCGGAGGTCAGGCGTACCGTGCGTTCATGGACGACGGTGAGGGGCGAGAGATCGCGCACGGCGCGCGCGGCGGATGCCGTTTTGGCGGTGCCGATGTCGTCGACGCGGTGCGCGAGCTGACGCTGCAGGTTCGTCCGTTCGACGGTGTCGTCGTCGATGATCACGAGCTCGCCCACACCCGCCGCGGCGAGCGACAGCAGAACGGGGGAGCCGAGGCCGCCGGCGCCGATCACCGCGATGCGCGCGGCCGCGAGCCGCCGCTGCCCCTCCTCGCCGATACCGGCGAGAACCGCGTGGCGGGCCGTGCGGATGAGCTCTTCCGGGGCGAGGGATGCCACCGGCTCGACGAGCGGTCTCATCCGCCGATCGCGCTCATCGTGCGCTCGGGCTGGACGAAGTCGGCACGCGCGAGCCCCACGCGGTCGGAGCCGTGGGCGCGGGGCTTGGCCCACATGGCATCCCGCCAGATCTGCGCGAGTCCCTCGTCGTCGGCTCCGTCGCGGAGGGCCGTGAGCAGATCGGTCTCTTCGTGCGAGAACAGGCACGAGCGGATGCGGCCGTCGGCGGTGACGCGGGTGCGCGAGCAGGCGGCGCAGAACGGCTCGGTGACCGAGGAGATGATGCCGACGTGCCCGGCGAGCGCGGTCTCGCCGGGGCGGCGGACCTCCCAGCGTTCGGCGGGGGCGGCTCCGCGGCCGCGCGGGTCGGCGGTGAGGGTGAAGGCCTCTTCGATCGCGGCGCGGATGTCGCGGGCCGGGATGACGTTGGTGGCGCTCCACGAGCGGTCGCCGTCGAGGGGCATGTCCTCGATGAAGCGCATCTCGAAGCCGTTCGACACCGCCCAGTCGACCAGGGGGACGACCTCGGTGTCGTTGATGCCGCGCAGCAGCACGGCGTTGATCTTGATGGGGCCGAGGCCCGCTGCACGCGCGGCCTGGAGCCCCGCGAGCACCTTGTCGAGGTGCGGACGGCGGGTGAGCTCGGCGAACGTCTCGGGGTGGAGGGTGTCGAGCGAGACGTTCACGCGGTTGAGTCCCGCGTCCTTCAGGGCCTGGGCGCGGCGGTCAAGACCCACGGCGTTCGTGGTCATCGAGATCGGGAGGTCGGGGTTGTCTTCGCGGATGCCGGCGATGATGACCTCGAGGTCCTTGCGCACGAGGGGCTCGCCGCCCGTGATGCGCAGTTCCTCCGCGCCGAGCGACTGCACGGCGACGCGGACGATGCGACGGATCTCGTCGGCGCTCATTAACTGCGTCTGCGGGAGCCACGGCATCCCGTCGGCCGGCATGCAGTACGTGCAGCGCAGGTTGCACTTGTCGATGACCGACACGCGCAGGTCGGTCGCGACGCGGCCGAACCGGTCGAGCAGGCCGCCGTCGCGGGGGGCGCCGGTCGCACGGACCGCGCCGGGCTCGCCGGTGGCGCCGCTCGCGGTCGTGGGTGCGCCGCTCGCGGTCATGGTTGCGCTGCTCGTGGTCACGGTCGCGCTGAGGGGCACGGCGACCGGACCCCGCGTCGCGCTCGCGTGCTCGGCATCCATGGGTCGAGCCTAGGTCAGCGGGGAGGAGGGGAGGGCCTGCGCGCAGGAGGAGATGCGGGGAGCTTGTCGAGGTCCCGGCTTCCGACGAGCGTGCCCGGGCGGGGTTCGTGTGGTGCTGCGTGCCGGGACGGGAGGAGATTCGGGGAGGGGAGGACCGCGCGGCGCGCGGGCGTCGGCCCGGTCCGGGATCTCCTCCTCGTAGCTGACGCCCACCGGCGGCAGCGACCGCGCGGTACGGTCGTCGCATGTCGAACACCTTCCGGATCGCGACGGCCGCGCGCCTCCTCGGCGTCAGCGATGACACGGTCCGGCGCTGGATCGATCAGGGTGTGCTGCCGACGACCGGAGCATCCCCCGTCGAGATCCCGGGCGCGGCCCTGGCGGAGCGGGCCGTGGCCCTTGCCGACGAGCCCGACGACCCCACCGGTGTCGCCTCCAGTGCGCGCAATCGTTTCGTGGGCATCGTCACGCGCGTGCAGATCGACGGCGTCATGGCCCAGGTCGACCTGCAGTGCGGGCCGCACCGCGTCGTGTCGCTGATGTCGGCCGAGGCGGCGCAGGAGCTCGCGCTTGCGCCCGGTTCGCTCGCGGTGGCGTCGGTGAAGGCGACGGTCGTGACGGTGGAGGCGCCGCGCGCCTGACCCGCGCCGGGGTGGGGCTCCGCCCAAGCCGCGCCGCGCGGGACGCCGACCGAGCGAACTCCTGAGTTCCGCCGTCCTGCGGTGCTGTGAGGCGGGATGGATGCCGCTCCCTCATCGATTCTCAGGAGTTTGGCCCGCCGTCGGCCGGAGGCGGGCCGGAAGGACAGAGGGCGCGACGCTCGGTAGGCCGACATGCGGATATATTTGTCCATATTCTCCGCACATGCGGATGACCTCGACGGGCGTGTGACGCCCCGGAAAGGCCCACCATGCGCCGTCTCACCCGCCTGTCCGTGCTCCTCGCCGGCGCCGCCCTCCTCGCCGCCTGCGCGAGCCCCGCGACCGAGCCCGCGGCATCCGGGACCTCCGCCGCGGACGACGCGCTCACCGGGACCGTCGAGGTCTACGCCGCCGCGTCCCTGCAACGCTCGTTCGACGAGATCGCGACGGCCTTCGAAGCCGCGCACCCGGGCGTCACGGTGGCTCCCGTGTACGACGGATCGAGCACGCTCGCGACGCAGATCGGGGAGGGGGCCCCGGCCGACGTGTTCGCCTCGGCCGACGAGAAGAACATGGCGAAGGTCGCCGCTCAGGCTCCCGCGCCCCAGATCTTCGCGGCCAACACCCTCGTCATCGCGGTGCCGACCGGGAACCCGGGCCAGGTGCAGACCCTCGCCGACCTCTCCCGCGTGACGACGGTGCTGTGCGCGCCCGAGGTGCCGTGCGGGGCGGCGTCCCAGACGCTCCTGTCGAAAGCCGGGGTCGTGGTGAGCCCGGCGAGCTCGGAGCAGAACGTGACCGCCGTGCTGACGAAGGTCGCGGCCGGCGAGGCCGACGCGGGACTCGTCTACGCCACCGACGCGGTGGGCCGCGACGATGTCGAGGCGATCGTGCCCGACGGCGCCGACGCCGTCGTCAACCGCTACCCGATCGCGGTCCTCTCCGACGCCCCGAACCCCGAGGCGGCGGCGGCGTTCGTCGCCTTCGTGCTCTCGGAGGACGGTCAACGCCTCCTCGCCGACGCCGGATTCCGAGCGCCGTGAGGGCCGCGGGGTACGTCCCTCGCTGGCTGATCCTGCCGGCGGTGGTCGGGCTGCTCTTCCTCCTCGTGCCGCTGACGGCCCTCCTCGCCCGCGTCGAGTGGGCGACGCTCGTCGCGGATGTGACTTCGGATGCCGCGCTCTCGGCGCTCGGCCTGTCACTGGCCACGGGCGCCGCCGCCACCGTGCTGTGCGCGGTCGTCGGCATCCCGCTCGCCCTGGTGATCGCCCGGAGTCCCGCTCGCACCGCCGCCCTGCTGAGGGCGCTGGTCACGGTGCCGCTCGTCCTGCCACCGATGGTCGGGGGTGTCGCGCTGCTCTACCTCTTCGGTCGCACCGGCTGGTTCGGTGCTCTCGGCCTGCCTTTCACGACACCGGCCGTCGTGCTCGCGCAGGTGTTCGTCGCGCTGCCCTTCCTCGTGCTCGCGGTCGAGGGGACCCTGCGCAGCACAGGTGTGGAGTTCGAGCGCGCCGCCGCCTCGCTCGGCGCGTCGCGCGCGACGATCCTGCGTCGCATCACGCTGCCGCTCGCGGCCCCCGGCATCGTCGCGGGCGTCGTGCTGTGCTTCGCCCGCGCGATCGGGGAGTTCGGGGCGACCGCGCTTTTCGCCGGCAACCGCCCCGGCGTGACGCAGACCATGCCTCTCGCGATCTACACCGCTTTCAACGGCGCCGGGGTCTCGCAGGGGACGGCGGTGGCGCTGTCACTGCTGCTGCTCGTCACCGCGGTCGCGGTGCTGCTGCTCGTGCGCGGGTGGCGTCCGGGGGTCGGGCGATGAGGGGCGAGGGTGCCGTGCCGGGTGACGCGGCGGGTCATAGCCCGAGCGATGAGGGTGCGATGCGGCTTCGCCCGGGCCGCCGCGAACCGGGCGCGGAGGGCGAGCCCACGGGCGACGCAGACGCCCCGATGATCCCGGATGCCGCCGCCCTCCGCGCCCGCGTCGTCGTCCGCCGGCGCGAGTTCGCCGTCGACATCGCCCTCGACGTCGCGCCCGGTGAGACCGTCGCGGTCATGGGCCGCAGCGGAGCCGGCAAGTCGACGCTTCTCGGCGCGCTCGCCGGACTCACCCCGCTCGACGAGGGCGAGATCGTGCTCGACGGGCGTGTGCTCGACCGCGCTCCGCGCGTGCGCACCGCGCCGATGCAGCGGGGGATCGTTCTGCTCGGACAGGACGCGCGCCTGTTCCCGCACCTCACCGCCCGCGAGAACGTCGCTTTCGGTCCGCGCGCGGCCGGGGTCGCGGCATCCCTCGCCCGGTCCTCCGCCGACGAGTGGCTGGCACGGGTGGGGCTCCCCGGCGCGGGTGATCGTCGGCCCGCGCAGCTCTCCGGCGGCGAGCAGCAGCGGGTCGCCGTCGCCCGCGCGCTCGCCGCGGAGCCGCGGGTGGTGCTGCTGGACGAACCGCTCGTCGCGCTCGACGCGGTGACCGCGTCGGAGATCCGGGCGATGCTGCGCGAGCGTCTCGCCGGCGTCACGACGATCGCCGTCACGCATGACGCCGTGGACGCCGCGGCCCTCGCGGACCGACTCCTCATCGTCGAGCGTGGTCGCGTCTCGCAGGCGGGGCCGGTGCGCGAGGTGCTGGCCGCGCCGACCACCGCCGTCGCCGCGGCCATCGCGGGACTCGAACGGGTCGTGGGCGTCGCCCGCTGCGGCGGCTGGGAGAGCGCGGGCCTGCGTCTGGAGTCGACGGATGCCCCTTCTCTCGCCCTCGCCGCCCGCGACGGGGTGCCGTTGGCCGCGGTCTTCCGCTCCGCCGACGTGCGCCTGGGAAAGGGGTGCCCGGCGACCGTCCAGCGCCTCGAGCCGACGCCGACCGGCGTCCGGGTGGTGACGGACCGCGTGGTCGCCGAGGTGTCGTCGAGCGAGGCCACGGCGATCCGCCCGGGGGACGTCGTGCTCGTGCGCGTCGCCCCGGATCGCGTGCGGTTCGTCGCGGCATCCTGAGCGCGTTCGGGGTGCGACGCCCGGGGCGCTCGGCGCGCTCATACGGTCGAGTGTCCAAAACACCCGGACACTTTTCCGCCGTCTCCGGGCTTCTTGGACACTCGATCGGGGGAGAGGGACTCAGCAGCAGGGCCTCAGCGGCGCGTGCGCCTCGGCTGGCTCCGCGGCGGCGAGTCTCTCGGATACGGCGGCGAGCACCCCGCCCCGTCGCGACCGCACGACGTCGGTGGTGCGCACCGGATACAGCAGGGCGACCGCGAGCAGCCCGATCGCGACACCCACCACGATCTCGACCATGGCATCAGCCCGGGCCGCGCCGGAGCGGGCCGGTCGGGAAGGCCGCGCCGTGCCGGAGCGGGCCGTGCGGGAAGGCCGGGTCGGGCCGGACGCGGCACCGCGCGGGAGCCCGCGCCCGAGCGTGGCGCCGAATCCCTCAGGACCGCGACGACGTGACGATCCGCCCGTCCTCCATCCGCACCTCGCGGTCCACGAGCCCGGCCGGAACCTCGACGTGCGAGACGAGCAGCACGGCACGGTCGCGGTCGACCGCACCCAGCAGGTCGTGCAGGAGGGCCTCGGATGCCGCGGGGTCGACGCCCGCGGTCGGCTCGTCGAGCACGAGCACCGGAAAACCGCGCAAGAGCGCCCGCGCGAGGGCGAGGCGCTGCGCCTGCCCACCCGAGACGAGGACGCCGCGGTCGCCGACGCGGGCGTCGAGGCCGCCGCGCTCGCGGACCCAGCCGTCCAGGCCCACGCGCGAGAGCACCGCCCACAGGTCGGCGTCGTCGGCGGAGTCGCGGGCGAAGAGCAGGTTCTGTCGCACCGATTCGTCGAAGAGGAACGGCGTCTGCTCGATGAGTCCGATGGTGCGGCGGAGGTCGTCCCCGGAGAGATCGCGTGCCTCGACGCCGCCGACGGTGTACGAGCCCGCGTAGTCGAGGAAGCGCACGAGCACGTGCGCGAGCGTCGTCTTGCCCGCGCCGCTCGGGCCGGTGACCAGCACCCGCTCGCCCGGGCCGACGCGCAGATCGACGTGGTCGAGGCGTCCGGCGTCCCCGTCGCTGTCGCTGCGCGCGGGCCAGCGGGCGGCCAGACCCGCGAGCTCGATGCCGTCGCCGAGCAGGGGGCCGACCCCGGTGGCGGCGGGCTCGTCGCGCGGCAGTCCGTCCGGAATGGTCTCCGGTACCGCCTCGGCGATGCGTTCCGCCGCGGCCCGCACCTGGCGCCAGGATGCCAGGGCGAGCGGAACCGGCCCGAACACCTCGAACACGGCCATCGGCAGCAGCACGACGACCGCGAGCCCCGGTCCCGAGAGGGTTCCCGCGGTCACTCCCGGGGCGGCGAGGCGGCATCGGCGGAGCGGATGCGCTCGCGCGCGGCATCCAGTGCCCCGTAGGCGGTCAGCACGTCGAGGTTCGTCAGGAGGTCGTGCACGGCATCGGCGACCACGGCACGGAGGGGCGCGACCGACCGTTCCGCGCGCGAACCCGCCGCCCATCCGACGGCCACGGCCACGGCGAAGGCGACCGCCAGGCACGCGAGGAGAACGAGCGCGGCCGGCCACGAGACGAACGCCGTGAAGATGACCGCGGCAAGGGAGGTCAGAGCCGCCGCCGACAGGGGCAGGACCACCCGGAGGGGGAGGTTCTGCAACTCCTCGACGTCGTCGACGACGCTCGACAGCAGACCGCCGCGCTCCGCGCGTCCGAGCCCGTCCGGGGCGAGGGGCACGAGCTCGCGGACGAGATCCGCACGCACCCCGGCCAGCTGGTGCAGCGCGGCATCGTGGCTCGTCAGCCGCTCGAGATACCGGAAGACCCCGCGCGAGAGCGCGAAGGCCCGTACGCCCACGACCGCCGCCGACAGGTACATCACGAGCGGCTGTTCGGCCGCCCGCGCGATGAGCCATGCGCTCGCCGCGAGCAGCGCCACGGAGCTCAGCGCGGTGCCGAAGCCGGACAGCACAGCGGGGGCGAACCGCCGGCGCGAGGGCATCGCTGAGCCCAGGATGCCGCGCACGCGCGCGTTCACGAGCGCCCCTCCCCGCGTCCGGTGCCGTCGACGGGCTCTGGGAGCGGGGATGCGGGCTCAGGGACCTGGGATGCGGGCTCAAAAACCGGGGGCACGGGCCGCAACGCCACGACCCGGTCCGCGATCGATCGCGCGGAGGGGCGGTGCGAGACCAGCAGCACCCCGCGGCCGGCGTCGGCCTCGCGACGCAGCGTCGCCCACAGGTGCGCCTCGGTGGCGGCATCCAGGGCGCTCGAGGGCTCGTCGAGCACGAGCACCGAGGCTCCCGCGACCCGGGCGCGATACAGCGCCCGCGGCCCGCATCGGCGAGGGCGGCCGCGATCGCGGCGGGGTCGGCGGCCGATCCGAGCGCGACGTTCGCGTCCACGGTTCCCGAGACGAGTCCGGGCCGCTGTCCGGCCCACGCCACGGCCGCGCGCGCGTGCGGAACGGCGACCCCGTCGACGCGCACCTCCCCCTCGTGCTCCGCGTACCCGAGCAGCGCGGCGATCAGCGAGGATTTGCCAACGCCGCTCGGTCCGGTCACGAGCACGACCTCGCCGGGCCCGACCGAAAGCGACACCCGCGGCATCCGGTGCGCTCCGCGGTCCACGCGCACTTCGTGCAGCGCCACCGTCGATCCGGCCGTCGGCGGCTCGGCATCCGGGGTCGGAGTCGCGCGAGCCGCGTCGAGCGCGTCGAAGATCTCACCCGTGGCCGCCACGCCCTCCGACGCCGCGTGGAACTGCACGCCCACCTGGCGCAGGGGCAGGTACGCCTCGGGCGCGAGCAGCAGCACGAACAGTCCCACCAGCAGCGAGAGGTCGCCGGCGAGCAGTCGGAACCCGATCGTGACGGCGATGATCGCGACCGAGATGGATGCCAGGAACTCCAGCGCGAAGCCCGACAGGAACGACACGCGCAGCACCGCCATCGTCTCGCGCTTGTAGTCGCGCGTGACGGTCTCGATCGTGTCGGCCGCGCGGTGCTGGCGTCCGAACGCCTTGAGGGTGCCGAGGCCCTCGACGGTGTCGGCGAAGCGCGCCGCGAGCCGTCCCAGCGTGCGGTACTGCTTCTGCTGCACGGAGCGGGTGGCGAGGCCGATCAGCACCATGAAGATCGGGATGAGCGGGATGGTGAGCACGACGATCAGGCCCGAGAGCGGATCGGCGAGGGCGATCGCCCCGATGAGGATCGGCATCGTGATCGCCGTGGCCACGAGCTGCGGGAGATAGCGGCCGAAGTAGGCGTCGAGCGCCTCGAGCCCGTGCCCCGCCGTCGTCGCGAGGGTGGCGGTGTTGCGTCCGGCGAGCCACCGCGGGCCGAGTCGCGCGACCGCGGCGACGAGCTTCTCGCGCAGCTGCATCGAGGCGACGGCCGCTCCCCGCGCCGAGACGCGCTCGGAGGCGACGATCAGCACCCCGCGCAGAAGGACCAGGGATGCCGCGACCCCGACGTATCCCCACAGTTCCGCCGGCGGCCGCCCGCCGATCGCCCCGATGAGCGCCGAGGTCAGCGCCCAGGCGAAGCCGACGATCACGCCGGTCTGCGCGAGCACGATCGCCGCGGTGACGACGAGGAAGCCCCGCGCGGCCGTGGCGTAGCGGACGAGCCGCGGATCCACGGGACGCATCTTCTCCGGCCCCACGTCGCTCACGAGAACGATCCTCTCAGACGGGTCGTCCCGCTCCGCCCGGAAGCGAGAGCGGGACGATCGCGATGTCAGTGCGCGACGAGCGCGGCCTTCTCGATGCGAGCGCGCGTGACGCGCTTGCGGAACACCCAGTACGTCCAGCCCTGATACGCGAGCACGAGCGGGAGGAAGATCAGCGCGGCCCAGCTCATGATCGTCAGTGTGTAGTCGGTGCTGGACGCGTTCTCGATCGTGAGTCCCGATCCCGCCCCGAGGGTCGAGGGCATCACGTTCGGGAACAGCGCGAAGAAGAGGGCGGCGACGGCGGTGACGATCGTGACGGCGCCGAGCGCGAAGGCGGTGCCCTCGCGTCCGCGGAGGTTCGCGACCCACGAGCCGATGAGTGTCAGGGCGGCGACCCCGGCGAACCCGACGACCCCGAGGAGCAACGGGGCCTGGACGGATGCCGCGTGCACGATGGTCCAGACCAGGAACACCGCCGCGACGACGATCGTCGCCAGTCCCGACTTCTTCGCGAGAGCGCGGGCGTCGGCGCGCACCTGACCATCCGTCTTCAACGCGACGAAGTACACGCCGTGGGTGAAGAAGAGGAGCAGGGTCGTGAGACCGCCGAGCAGTCCGTAGGGGTTCAGCAGGGTGAGCAGGCTGCCCACGTACTCGTGATCGGCATCCAACGGGACGCCCTGCACGATGTTCGCGAAGGCGACGCCCCACAGCAGCGCCGGCACCGCCGAGCCGATGACGATCATCCGGTCGAAGCCGCGCTTCCAGGTCAGCGACTCGCGCTGGTGGCGGTACTCGAACGACACACCGCGGGCGATGAGCGCCAGCAGGATCAGCAGGAGCGGCAGGTAGAACCCGCTGAAGAGGGTGGCGTACCACTCGGGGAACGAGGCGAACAACGCCGCTCCCGCGACGATCACCCAGGTCTCGTTGAGGTCCCAGACGGGGCCGATGGTGTTGATGATCTGCCGGCGGGCGATGTCGTCCTTGCCGAGGAACGGCAGCGACATCCCGACGCCGAAGTCGAACCCGTCGAGCACGAAGTAGCCGATGAAGAGGAATCCGACGATCCAGAACCAGAGGTATGCGAGGTCCATGACTGTGCTCCTAGTAGACGGTCGTCGGGGTGTTCTCGACGGTGTCGGGCTCGCGCGGCGCGTTCGGATCCGGCAGGGGGTCCGGTCCCTTCTGCGCGTATTTCTTGATGAGTCCGAACTCCACCACCGCGAGGCTGGCGTAGGTGAGCGTGAAGGCGATGAGCGAGATGAGCACGCTCCAGCCGGGGACGCTGGGGGAGACGCCGTCCTGCGTGAGCATGAGCCCGAAGACGATCCACGGCTGCCGGCCCATCTCGGTGAAGACCCAGCCGACGAGGCTGGCGAGCATCGGCAGGGGAGCGGCCCAGATCGCCACGCGCCACATCCACTGCTTCACGGGGCGGGTCGCCTTCTTGCGCGTGACCCACAGTCCCACCGCGCTGATGAGAGCCGTGAGTCCGCCCAGCGCGATCATCCACCGGAAAGCCCAGTACGTGACCCACAGCACGGGTGCGAAGTTCCCGTCCACCTGGTCGGCGAACTGCGGGAACATCTGCTGGCTGTACATCGTGTTCAGGTCGTTGATGCCCTCCACGCAGCCGTCGAGGGAGTGCGTCGACAGGATGCTGAGGAGGAACGGCACGCGGATCGAGAACAGCTCGCTCGTGCCGTCGGGGGTTCCGAGCGTGAAGATCGAGAACGAGGCATCCTGTCCGCAGACGGTGTTGAACGTCGCCTCCGCCGCCGCCATCTTCATCGGCTGGGTCGCCACCATCACCAGGCTCAGCTGGTCACCGGCGATCGCGACGAGGACGAAGGACACGATCGCGGACCGCAGACCGAAGCGGAGGGTCGTGCGCATCATCTCGACGTTGCGACCGCGGGCGAGGTGCCAGGCGGAGATGGAGGCGACGATCATGGCCGCGAACATCCAGCCGGAGAAGATCGTGTGCGGGAAGGCCGCGAGCGCCACCGGGTTGGTGAGCATCGCCCAGAAGTCGACGAGCTCGGCGCGGTGGCCGTCGGCGGCCATCTGGTAGCCGACCGGGTTCTGCATGAACGCGTTGGCGGCGATGATGAAGTACGCCGAGAACGTCGCCCCGAGCGTGGCCATCCAGATGCTCGCGAGGTGCGCGAGGCGCGGGAGCTTGTCCCAGCCGAAGATCCACAGGCCGATGAAGGTCGCCTCGAGGAAGAAGGCCAGGAGCCCCTCGAAGGCGAGCGGGGCGCCGAACACGTCGCCGACGAAGCGGGAGTAGGCCGACCAGTTCATACCGAACTGGAACTCCTGCACGATGCCGGTCACGACGCCCATGGCGAAGTTGATGAGGAAGATCTTCCCGAAGAACCGGGTGAGGTGCAGCCACTTCACGTCTCCGGTGCGGTACCAGACGGTCTGGAAGATCGCCACGACCAGCGACATCCCGAGCGTCAGAGGCACGAAGAGGAAGTGGTACAGGGTCGTCAACCCGAACTGCCAGCGGGCGAGAGCGAGGGGGTCGAGCCACTCCACGAGGAGCCTCCGATCAGAGTGTTCTATGTGGTCAGACCACATGCTACGCCGCGCCGCATCGCGTCATTCCGCGTTGATTCGGCGTCGAACCATATACTCGGAAAGTCATTTCTCGTGCGTGTTCGGAGTCCCCATGTCGGTGCGTCAGAGCCTGCTCGCGATCCTCGACCACGGCGCCTGCTACGGTTCCCAGCTGCGCGCCGAGTACATCCGTCGCACCGGCGCCGCGGTGAACGTCGGGCAGGTGTACACGACGCTCGAGCGCCTCGAGCGAGACGGCCTGGTCGACAACCGCGGGGTCGACGACGACGGGCGGGTGCTGTGGAGCGTCACGCCGGCGGGGCGTGCGGAAGCGCGTGCGTGGCTCACCGCGCCGTCCGTGGTCGACGGTCGCGACGAGGTGGCCCTGCGCATCGCGCTGGCGGTCACCCTCCCGGGCGCCGACGTCCCCGGCATCCTGTCCGCCCAGCGCGACGGCGTGCGGGCGGCTCTCGCGGAAGAGGGTTCCCCGGCCGGAGGGGTGGATGCCACCGGCACCGCGATCGTCGCCGCAGCCCGCCGCGCGCGTCTCGAGGCCGAGCTGCGCTGGCTCGACGAGGTGGAGGAGTTGGCGGCCGGATCGACGGGGCTCGCCATCTCGGACGAGCGTCCGCGCCGAGGTCGCCCGGCGCGAGCTGCGCTGTGAGAGTAGTTAGCCGCGCGTAGGGGTTTCGTCAAGGCCGGCGCGGATCAGAAGCTCGGGGCGCAGGGTGAGAACACACCCGGACGACCCAAGGAGTCTCACATGGTCATGGAAGCATCTCTCAGCCGCCCGGGTCACGTCGCCGCCCCCAACGCGGACCCGTCGGCCCCCACCGAGATCCCGTGGACGCGCATCGACATGGACCTCTACGAGGTCGCGCGCGACGGATACATCGCGGGCTACGTGGAAGTCGTCGGCTCCGTCTTCGTGGCGCTCGGCGGCACGCGGTACGACCGCGCGGTCGAGGTCGCGCAGCTGCTGACCTTCCACGCCGCCGTCGAAGCGGTCCTGCGTCGCTCCGCGTGAGCGATCAGCGCACCAGCGTGTAGCCGGCCTCGTCGATCGCGGCGGAGATCTCGCTGTCGTCGACGGGGCGAGACGCGGTGACGCGCACGAGCGAGGCGTCGCCGACGCGGAGGTCGACGTCGATCACCGTGACGCCCTCGAGGGCATTGAGCTCCTCGGTCACCGCGCGCACGCAGTGCGCGCACGTCATGCCCTCGACGCTCAGCGTCGTGGTCTCGGGTGCCGCCGCGTCCGCTGGGGAGGAAGAGGTCCCGGATGCCGCGGACCCGCACCCGCAGGATCCGTCGGCGCAGCCGCCGCTGCGGGAGGGGGCGGTGAGTCCGAGGTCGATGCGCTGTTCGGTCATGCGTGTCTCCTTACGAACGAACCAGACGAGCGATCGCCTGATTGGCTTCCTTCAGCTTCTCTTCCGCGACGGGGCCGCCCTGCGCCGCCGCTTCGGCCACGCAGTGCGACAGGTGGTCGTCGAGGAGGGAGAGGGCGACGTTCTCGAGCGCCTTCGTGACGGCGGACACCTGCGTGAGGATGTCGATGCAGTACTGGTCGTCGTCGACCATCCGCGCGATACCGCGCACCTGGCCCTCCGCGCGACGCAGGCGCTTGAGCAGGTCGTCTTTGTGATCCACGTATCCGTGCATGCCCCGATGATACCCCCATGGGGTATACCCAGCACGGACTTCGAGCCTGTCAACCCCCTCGGAATTTCCCGCTCGCAGACGGATGGTCGAGGCATCAGGAGGTCGACATGTTCTCTCGTCGCACCGGTGGTGGTCAGCGATGACCGCCGACCCCTTCCCCACCGGCCCCCATCGTCCCGTGCGCATCCCGCACCTGCCCCCGTTGCGCTCGCAGCGGCGAGAATCGAAGGATGACGCGAACACTGGCAGCGCTCCCGGGCGCCGCCCGGAGGCTGTGCCTCAGCCGAAGGAACGGGGAGATCTGCACCCGTGAGGATGGCCACCGCGGCCTCCACCACCGCGTCGGCGGACGCGTGCTGTGGAGCGACCTTCAGGCCGACCCGCCGGAGTGCCGCGCGGGCGGGACGCCGGCCGATCCCGCTCCTCTCCTTTACGACGGCTTCCCCGGTGGCCGCGCCGTGTGTCCTGTCTGCTGGGCGTTCGTCGACCGCGACGGCGACGGCATGATCGAACCCCACGAATCCTGGCGAGGAGACGAGTCCCGCGCCGAGGCCGAACGCCGTCGCGAGTGGTTCAACGCCTACGGGTGGTGACGAGCGCCGCACGACCGTCGACGACCTCGACCGTCTCGTCGAGCGCGTCGCGATGCACGAGGTCGTGCGTGACGAGCAGGGTCGCGGTGCCGCGCTCGTGCGTCAGCCGTGAGATCAGCGCCATGATCTCCGCCCCCCGCGCGCTGTCCAACGCGCTCGTCGGCTCGTCCACCAGCAGCACGCGCGGCTCGTGCACGAGCGCCCGGGCGATCGCGACCCTCTGGCGCTGCCCGCCCGACAGCTGAGCGGGGCGGCGATCGCCGAACGTGCCCAGGCCGACGGCATCCAGCAGTTCGTCGACGCGACCGCGCACAGCGGCGCGCCGCTCGCGACGGCCCCGTCCCCCCAGCTCGGCCATCACACGCAGCTGCTCGCGCGCGGTGAGCGCCGGAAGCAGCTGAGGCTGTTGGAAGACGATGCCGATCCGCTCGCGCCGTAGCGCCGTGCGTTTCGCGGCGTCGAGGGCGCTGGCATCCACCCCGTCGATGACCACGCGACCGGAATCCGGGCGGACGAGGGTCGCCGCGAGCGCCAGCAGGCTCGACTTGCCGGATCCCGAGGGGCCCGTGATGCCGGTGACCACCCCCGGGCGGCCCTCGAGCGTGACGCGGTCGACGGCGGTGACGCGGGCGTCACCGTCGGGGTAGGTGAGGGTGACGTCGTCGAGAAGGATCATCGGGTGCTCCCGAGGGCGGTGAGGGGGTCGGACGAGGTGACGGTGCGCAGCGAGACGGCCGCGCCGAGCAGGCCGAGCCCGATCATGACCGCCGCGGGAGCGAGGGTCGTCAGCGGGCTCAGGACGAAGGGCAGTGCTCCTCCGGCGATCGCGCCGAGCAGGGAGGTGAGGCCGATGCCGACCCCCACCCCGACCGCGAGGACCACGAGCGCCTGACCGAGGGCGTCGCGCACGAGCGCGGGGGTGCTCGCCCCGAGGGCCTTGAGCACGGCGATGTCGGCCGAACGCTGCATGGTCCAGACGGTGAAGAACGCACCGACGACCAGGGCGGAGACACCGAACAGCATCGCGATCATGAGAGCGAGCGAACCGATCTCGGACCGGAACGTCGACAGCGCCGTGAGACTCGACAGGGGGGAGGATGCCGTGGTCCCGGTGTCGGCGGCCACGGTGTCCCACGCGGGGGAGCCGGAGACCGCGAGCACCGTCGGCTGTCCCGTGCCGCCCAGACGCTCGTCGAGGGCGGCCCACGCGGTCGCGGTGAGCGCGACCACGGGGGTGTGGCTGTACCAGTCGTCGCCGCCGATCGCGGCCACGCGGTAGGAGGAGCCCGCGATCGCGATGTCGTCCCCGACCGCAGCCCCCAGGTCCTTCGCGGCTCCCGCCGACAGGTCGATCTCGTCGTCGCGGCGCGGAGCGGGGAAGCTCGTGCCGGCGTCGAGGCCGAAGAGCGCCACGGCGGTCGACGCCCCGGGGCCCTCGGCCCGCGTCTGCGTGATGCCGACGGCTGTGACGCGGTCGACGCCCGGGGCCGTGCGCCACGCGTCGACGGTGGCCTGATCGATCGCGGAGTCGGCGAACGTCGCCGCCGCGTCGCCCACGGGGTGCAGCACGAGCCGGTCGGCGGGGAGGGCCAGCACGGCCGAGACGTTCTGCGCGGCGAGGCCTCCGGTGAGGCCCGAGAGGAATCCGACGAGCAGGGTGATGAGGGCGACGACCGCCCCGATGAGGGCGAACCGCCCGCGGGCGAACCGCAGATCGCGCCATGCGACGTACACGTCGCCTCCTTCCGGCCGACGGGTCTCGTCGGCGTTCGCCGTCCCGGGCGAACCTCCCTTCCTCCTTTCGGATGATCCGCCGGGGGCACGGCATCCGTAGCCTGGGTTCCGACATGTCTCATCGCCCTCTCGCCCCGGTGTTCGCGGGACTGCGCATCGGGCTGCACGCGCTCTTCGCCGGCCTGCTCGCTCTCGTGATCGTCCGCGTGCTGGTGACGGGCGCGGGAGCGATCCCGATCGCCCTCGCGGTCGCTCTCGGAGCGGTCTACGGCACGGGAGCGTGGATCGCCCGTGGCGGGCGCTCGGTGGCGGGCATCGTGTGGGTGCTCGGCCTGACAGCGGTGTGGGCGGCGCTGGTGTGGCTGGTGCCCGAGGCGGCGTACCTCGTCTTCCCGCTCTTCTTCCTCTACCTGCACGTGCTGCCGGGGGTCGCCGGCCCCCTCGCCGTGGTGGCGACCACAGCCCTCACGATCGCCGCGTTCGCTCTGCACGCGGGACTCACCGTCGGCGGGGTCGTCGGGCCCGTCGTGGGCGCCGGTGTGGCCCTGCTGATCGGTCTCGGCTACGCCGCCCTCGAGCGTCGCGCCACCGAGCGCGAAGAGCTGATGGCCGAGCTGCTCGCGACGCGCGACCGCCTGGCCGCGGCCGAACGCGAACAGGGCACCCTCGCCGAGCGCGGGCGCCTCGCGCGCGAGATCCACGACACCGTCGCCCAGGGGCTGTCGAGCATCCAGATGCTGCTGTACGCCGCCGAGCGGGCGGATGCCACGGGCCCCGGCATCGCGCACATCCGGCTCGCGCGCGAGACCGCCGCCGACGGCCTCGCCGAGACGCGGCGGTTCATCCGCGAGCTCGCACCGCCCAGCCTGACGCAGGGCCTCGGACCGGCGCTGGAGCGCCTCGCCCGCGGCTGGGGAGAGCACGCGGGGGTCGACGTCGTCGTCGACGTGCCGGACGAGGTGGAGCTCCCGATGGACGCCCAGACCGCTCTCCTCCGCATCGCGCAGGGGGCTCTCGCCAACGTCGTCCAGCACGCCGACGCGACGCGGGTGCGTGTCGTCCTCGCCGCGGCGGGTCCGGCGGTGCGGCTCACCATCGCCGATGACGGCCGAGGTTTCGATCCGGACGCCCCGGAGACGCGCGGAGGGGGCACCGACTCGTTCGGTCTGCGCGCGATGCGCGAACGCGTCGACCAGCTCGACGGGACGATCGCGGTGACGAGCGCGCGGGCGGCGGGCACCACGGTCGCCGTGACGCTCCCGCGCGGGGGTGCGCGATGATCCGCGTCGTGATCGCGGACGATCACCCCGTCGTGCGGGCCGGAGTCCGCGCGCTCCTGGATGCCGAGACCGACATCGACGTGGTGGGGGAGGCCGCCACGCCCGACGAGGCCGTCGAGCTCGCCGCCGCCCTCTCGCCCGAGCTCGTGCTGATGGACCTGCAGTTCGGCGACCGCGCCGCCGGGGCCGAAGCCACCCGCCGCGTCCGCGCCCTCGCCGCGCCGCCGTACGTCCTGATCCTCACCAACTACGACACCGACGGTGACATCCTGGGCGCCGTGGAGGCCGGCGCGAGCGGCTACCTGCTCAAGGACGCTCCTCCGCACGAGCTCCTCGCGGGGGTGCGGGCGGCCGCGGCCGGCCACAGCGCGCTCGCGCCCGCCATCGCGGGTCGGCTGATGGCCCGTCTCCGCGAGCCGCGGATCAGCCTCTCCGCCCGCGAGATCGAGGTGCTGCGGCTCGTGGCGCGCGGCGCCTCGAACGCCGACGTGGCCGCGCGCCTGCACATCACGGACGCCACCGTGAAGTCGCACCTCGCCCACGTGTTCTCGAAGCTCGGCGTGACCTCGCGCACGGCGGCCGTCTCGACGGCTCGGTCGCTCGGCATCCTGAGGTGAGAACCGCAGCCGCGTCGGCTCGCAAGGCGGACCTCCCCGCGCGTTCGCGCTCCTAGACTCGCGGGAGGGACCGCCTCGCGGCCCCCGCACGATGAACATCCACGATGAACGGGGATCCAATGCAACTCGCCATGGTCGGTCTCGGACGAATGGGCGCCAACATCGTCCGCAGGCTCATGAAAGACGGTCACGACTGCGTCGTCTTCGACGTGAATCAGGATGCCGTGGCCTCCCTCGTCGCGGAGGGGGCGACCGGAGCGACCAGCATCGCCGACCTCGCCTCGAAGCTCAGCAAGCCCCGCGCCGTGTGGCTGATGATCCCCGCCGGCCTCACCGGCAGCGTCGTCGACCAGGTCGCCGAGGTCTTCGAGCCGGGCGACATCATCATCGACGGCGGCAACTCGAACTATCGCGACGACGTGCGTCGGGCGGCGAAGCTCAACGACTCCGGCATCCACTACGTCGACGTGGGCACGAGCGGTGGCGTCTTCGGCCTCGAGCGCGGGTACTGCCTCATGGTCGGCGGCCACGACGAGGCCGTCGCCCACCTCGAGCCCGTGCTCCGCACGATCGCGCCCGGACCCGGAGAGGTCGAGCGCACCCCTGGCCGCACCGGCGACTACTCCACAGAGGAACGCGGCTACCTGCACTGCGGCCCCTCGGGTGCCGGCCACTTCGTGAAGATGGTGCACAACGGCATCGAGTACGGCATCATGGCCGCGCTCGCCGAGGGACTCAACGTCCTCAACAACGCCGACGCGGGGCTGCACCAGGGCGAGCATTCCGCCGAGGTCGCTCCGCTGGAGGAGCCCGAGTTCTACCAGTTCGACATCGACACGGCCCGGGTCACCGAGCTCTGGCGCCGCGGCTCGGTGATCTCGTCGTGGCTGCTCGACCTCACCGCTGCGGCGCTCGAGCAGAATCCCACGCTGGACGGCCTCGCCGGGCGCGTCTCGGACTCGGGCGAAGGGCGATGGACCGTCAAGGCGGCGGTCGACACGGGTGTTCCGGTGCCGGTGCTCGCCGCTTCGCTGTTCGAGCGCTTCGCCTCGCGGGGCGAGGATCACTTCGCCAACCAGGTGCTCTCGGCGATGCGCCTCCAGTTCGGCGGCCACCAGGAGCTCCCCGCCGGCGACGTGCTCGAGGCGGGCTCGAAGAAGGCCGACAGCGGCAAGAGCTGACCGTCAGCGATCCAGCGTGATCGCGCACACGTGCAGGCCCTCGCCGTCGGTCCACACATCGACGGCGGGGGCCGCGCACGTGCCGTTCTCGGCGGTCAGCAGGTTGAGGGTGCTGCCCTCGTAGAGCACGTAGGGACCGACCGTGCCCCGGACGGGCGTCGAGGCGCCGGCGGTCGGAAGATCGCCGACGGAGGAAAGCGCCTCCATCAGCGGCTTGCTGGCCTCTTCGGTGTAGTAGCTCGTGGCTTCGTAGTCCCGGCAGTTGGCCGTCCCACCGGCTCCGACGGGGAATCCGGTCCCCAGGCAGTAGCCGCCGTCGGGCAGCTCCGGGTAGCCGCCGTTCTTCTCCTTGTACGTCGCGAAGACCGCCTGCCACTGGACGAGCAGCTCGGTGGCCCGGGTGTTGGACACGGTGGGGTCATCCGAGGGTGCGGCATCCGATTCCGAGGTCTGCAAAGTCAGGAACCAGGCGGCGAAGCCGACCGCGCCGACGATGAGCACGACGGACACGATGATCGCGGTGAGCGCGCCGGGGTGGATGCGGCGATCGAGAGAAGAAGACATGGCGGTGCCTTTCCAGGGGCGGATTCGAGCGGAAGACCGGTTCAGGCTGGCATCGCCGCGAACCGGCGACTCCCGCCCGCGCGGCCCGGCCAGCCCTGATCGCCCTCAGTTCACCTCGGACGTCACCTGAGAAGGTGGCGTGCGCGGGGGACGCCCGCGGAAGGGCGAGACTGGAGGGATGAGCACGCCTGCCCCCGCACCCGTCGATCGTTACGTCGTCGCCACTGACGGCGCCTGCAAAGGCAATCCCGGTCCTGCCGGGTGGGCGTGGGTCGGGGAGGACGGCCACTGGGCGGCCGGATCCATCCCCGAAGGCACGAACAACATCGGCGAGCTTCTGGGTCTCCTGCATGCCATCACCGATCACGCCGACGTCCGCGAGCTGGTCGTCCAGGCCGACTCGAAGTACGCGATCGACACGTACGCGTCGTGGATGGACGGGCACCGCCGCCGCGGATGGGTCACGAGCGCCAAGAAGCCCGTCGCCAACCGCGGCATCCTCGAGGCGCTGATCGCCGCGCGCGACGCCCGGCGGGCGGCGGGTCTTCCCGATGTGGTGCTCGAACACGTCCGGGGGCACAGCGGGCACGTGTTGAACTCGTGGGCCGACGAGCGCGCCGTCCGCGCCTCGCAGCACGCGGCGAAGGGCGAGGAGCTCATCTGGACGTCGCTGCGGGGCCTCGATCGTCTGGACGTGGCCTCACCTCCCGCGCGCGCGGCGGGGGATCGCGCGGGTCGCTGACCTCCGTTCCTGCTCTCGGGTGAGTTCGTGCTCCGGGCGGCATGATTTTTCGCGCCGCATGGCGTTTCGGGAATGTCTCCGTCGGTACAGTGCCTTTCCCCGCGCGCGTCGGCGTTCGGGATGCTCGAGGGAGAGGACACGTCATGTCGGATCAGCACACGCAGCACGCTCTCGGTCGACCGACCGGAGCTTTCGTCGGAGCCTCGTGGGTCGCCCTGGGACTCGGAGCCTCGGTGTACTTCGTGGGTCTGTACAACGCGCAGATGACTCTCGCGGAGAAGGGCTTCTACCTCGCGGTCTTCCTGCTGGGCCTCTTCGCCGCGATCTCCGTACAGAAGGCGGTCCGTGATCGCGCCGAGGACGTGCCGGTGACGGGTGCGTACCTGGGGGTGGCGTGGGGGATGCTGCTCGCCGCGCTCACCCTCATGGCGGTGGGGCTGTGGAACGCCGAGCTCCTGCTCTCGGAGAAGGGCTTCTACGGCATCGGATTCGCCATGAGCCTCTTCGCGGTCGTCGCGGTGCAGAAGAACGTGCGCGACCTGGCGGCGTACCGGACTGTCCATCCTGAGCCGGTCGCGACCGAGCGGTCTTCCTTCGCCAGCCCGCAGGGCTGAGGGGCTGGCGAGCGCGGGGCTGCGCGGCTTCGATCCAGAACGCCTGCGTGTGGTCGTCGCCTCTCACGACGGAGGGCGAGGATCATGACGCCAGCGTAGACAGCCCGGTCAGAAGGTCTTCGTGGCCAGCGCCGGGGTGTCGGCGAGCGCCGTCTTCAGGACGCTCTCGCCGGGGTACAGGCGTTTCCCACTGAGGGGGCCGAAGGCGAACGGGGCCCGCGCGTGCCAGATGGAGGCGCCGGTGCACCACCGCGACTGCAGGGGAGCCGCCAGCACGGATCGGTACAGCAACGCCTGCACGTCGTAGTCCTCGGCCCCGGCGGCGGGGGAGCTGTTGTCCTGTTTCGCGAGGCCGTCGACGCGCGGCTGCACCCCGACCTCGGTGATGAGGAAGGGAATGCGCAGCCCGTCGCACACGGCCTCGAGTTTGCCGAGGTGGTCGTCGGTCCGCCCACCGGCGCCCCGCCACCCGGCGACGAGCTCGTCGACGGTGATGTTCGGCGCGTCGGGCGTGTAGACCTTGTCGGTCAACCGGATCCAGGAGTTGATGCCGAACACGTCCAGCAACCGGGCCATGTGCGGCGTCGACTGCGGAATCCAGTAGGTGTAGAGGAGGAAGAGCTCGAGCGTCGTGAACGCGGCGGTGAGCTTGACGCCCGGCGCCGTGTCGCGGAGCTTCTGGATGAGCGGCACCCACCGGTCATAGGTCGAGGCGTCGGTCTGGGCGGGCTGCTCGCACGTGAGCGCGAGGTACTCCACGTCGTTCTGCGCGCACAGGGTGGCGAAGTCCAGCAACTGCGCTTGCCAGTTCGTGAAGAACGCGTCGAGGGATGCCGGGGCGTAGTTGCCGCGGTAGAACCCGTCGCCCTGCTCGTCGGTGACGATGTGCGGCTTCACCATCGTGATGCGGATGCCGCGGTCCCGGGCCAGCTGGAAGGCCGTGTCGATGCGGTCGTCCGTCACGCGGGTGAACGTGGTGGACGTCGGATCGGAGATGAAGCAGTAGATGACCAGCGTCGCGTTCGCGCCGAGCCGAGCGATCCGGTCGAGCTCTTTCGCCGTGACCGACATCGGTGTCCGCTGGTCGAGGCTGAGGGAGATGTTGAGATCGCGCTTGAGCGGGGCCACGGCTCCGGCGAAGGTCCGCAGCCGTTTCGTCCTGCCCTCCTGAACCTCGAGGGCGAAGCGGTACGCCCCCTCGGTGGTGGGGCGTCCGATCAGACGGTGCGCCGCGATGCTCATCCCGGCGGGCAGGGCGCCCGAGGCGAGCGTGACGGTCGCGTCGGCGGCATCCGAGACCTCACGGACGACGCTGTCCCACGCGTGCAGACGCAGGTCCTCGGTCGTGGCGGTCGGACTGCGGGTGGGCGTCGCCGTCGCGGTGGGAGCGGGGGAGGTCGCGTGCCCGCGGGGGTCGGCCAGGGGCGTCTCCGGGCTGCCGTGCGTCAACCACGAGGCGGCCGCCACGCTTCCGACACCGAGGCCGAGGGCGCTCAGGGTGCCGACGATCATGCTCCGTCGTGACAGCTCCATTTCACCCCTCTCGATGCGATGGCGTCGTCGACCGAGGATGGGGCTCGTGCCCTCTCCGGCACTCAGCGTAGAGCGCGCCGAGGACTTCCCCTCAGACCGCGCGAGACTCGTCGAGTTTTCTGGGGCTTCTCTCGGCGGGACGTGTCACCGCGGAGCAAGCCGCCCGGGGAAGAAGCCGAGTGCCCGTCGGGGCGCGAGCGGGGCGTGCAGGTGGTCGACCAGCGGCATATGCGCGGCGGAGACGCCGAAGGCGCGGCGCAGCCACACGAAGACGATCAACGCGATGAACCCCGTGAGCAGCTTGTCGATCACGGAGGTGAGGATGTTCGTCGAGAAGGCGGCGGCGACGAGGGGCAGCCCGAGGTGCTCGAGAGACACGGTGACGGTGTCGGAGCCGTGGCCGGAGAAACCGCTGAAGAGGAGAACGTTGAGCGGAGCACCGGCCATCGTGCACGCGACCGCCACCAGCAGGTTCA
Source organism: Microbacterium sp. (assembly GCA_029239635.1). Classification (GTDB taxonomy): domain Bacteria; phylum Actinomycetota; class Actinomycetes; order Actinomycetales; family Microbacteriaceae; genus Microbacterium. The sequence goes on from JARBUN010000036.1 coordinate 33,828, forward strand.
GCTGGAAGTACCGCACGATGTCGTTCCCCATGCCGAAGCGACGGACGCCGTATCCCCACACGAGCGCACCGACCACGTTCACGAGGGCGAAGGGCGCGGCGCCCGGGACTCCCACGACGAAGCCCAGGAGGTTCGTCATCACGCCCACGGCCACGCCGTACCAGGGACCGAAGACGATCGCGGCGATGGCGGTCCCGGCCATGTCGAGGTAGATGGGCAGGTGCAGCTGCTGCACCACGACGAGTCCCATGAGGTTGAGGATGAGGCATCCGAGGATCGTCAGGGGAGCGTGCGGCCGTCGGGTCGGGGTCGACGGCCGCACCAGCGTCGTCCGGGGTGGGGCGCTGATCTCGACGGGCGCGACCGGGCGCGGGCGGGCGGCGGGCTCGGTCGAGACGCGGACACGGTGGTACCGCGCCACCCACTTCTCGGCCTCGGCGTCGTCCGCGCCCAGAGCCAGGACGATGTCGCGCACCAGCGCCGGGTCCATGCGCGTGCGCCCGGGGCGGAACACGTCGTACACCGTGGTCCGTGCCGGGTAGGCGGCCGTGGCCGCGACGCCGCGGGCGATGCGCAGCTCGCCGACCCGACGCGCCAGTTCGCCATACGAGACGGGGCCGTGGGCGTCTTTGACGGCGACGAGATCGCACGCGATCCGGTCGAGGGAATCCGGCTGTTCCTGCGGTGAGGCGGTGACGACCACGGGAGCCCCTTCTGTCGTTCTCGTCGGTGCGTTGCTCACCCTATCCGCGCGATCGGGCTCCGCCGGAACGCGAGGGCTGCGGCTGCCGACCCTCGGTACCCTGGAGGGACCGCCCACCCGCCGACGCCTCTGTCGCGCTCGAAAAGGAGCCCCTCATTCCTGCATCGCAGACTCCCACCCCGTCCACGCGGATCCGTGCGCTGCGCACCGCGTCCCTCGTCATCGCCGGTCTGGGCGCTTCGGCGACCATGGCGACGCTCGGGTCGTGGTGGACGCCGCTCATCCTGCTCGTCGCCACCGCCGGCGCGTTGCTGGTGGTGTGGCGGACGCCGGCGGGAGCCGTGGCATCCCGGGGGCTCGTTCCCGTGCTGACCGTCGTCGTCGCCCTCACCGTGGTGGGGGCGCTGGGCGCGGTGGGTGTTCTGCCCGGCGGGTACGTGTGGGCCGCCCTCGGCGCGTACATCGTCGCGTGGGGCGAGTACCTCGTCTCGCAGACCATCGCGCGGTCGCGGGGCCTCACTGCGCGCTGAGCACGCACCATTCGAGAACGACGACGGCCCCGGATGCCATGGCATCCGGGGCCGTTTCTTCGTGTCAGACGCGCGAGGTCGTTCGCGTCGGCTGCCAGCCGAGGGCCGGGGCGACGTGGCGCGCGAAGTTCTCGACGAGGCGGAGGTTGAACTCCACGCCCATCTGCGACGGGATCGTGAGCATGAGCGTGTCGGCGCTCATCACCGCGGCGTCGCTCTGCAGCTGCTCGACGAGGACATCGGGCGCCGCGGCGTACGTCTTGCCGAAGGTCGAGCGCATGCCGTCGATCACGCCGATCTGGTCGCTGCCGGCGGAGCCGCCGAAGTACATCTCGTCTTCGGCCGTCACGATCGGGAAGATGCTGCGGCTGACCGAGGTGCGCGGCTCGCCCTCGTGACCCGCCTCGCGCCAGGCGGCGCGGAAGGCGTCGAGCTGCTGCGCCTGCAGGATGTCGAACGGCGTGCCGTCGGCCTCGGTGAGCAGCGTCGACGACATGAGGTTGACCCCGGTGCGACCCGCCCATTCCGCGGTCGCCGTCGTGCCCGCACCCCACCAGATGCGCTTTCGCAGCCCCGGGGAGTGCGGCTCGATGCGCTGCAGACCGGTGCCGCCGCCGAAGGGGCTCATCGGGTCGCGCTCGGCGAGACCCTCGCCGTCGATCGCGCGTAGGAACAGGTCGAAGTGCTCACGGGCGATGTCGCCGCCGCGGGGGTCCTGCGAGCCGGTGTAGCCGAAGGCCTCGTAGCCGCGGACGACCGTCTCGGGTGACCCACGGCTCACGCCGAGGGCGAGCCGGTTGCCGCTGATGAGGTCGACGGATGCCGCCTCCTCGGCGAGCATGAGCGGGTTCTCGTACCGCATGTCGATGACGCCGGTGCCGACCTCGATGCGCGAGGTGCGGGCGGCGATCGCGGCGAGCAGGGGCATGGGGGCGGCCTGCTGGCGGGCGAAGTGGTGGACACGGAACGAGACGCCGTTGACCCCGAGGTCGTCCATGCCCTGGGCGAGGTCGATCGCCTGCAGCATCGAGTCGCCGGCGGTCAGCTGACGCCCGCCGCCGAGGGGGCCGTAATGGCCGAAGGAGAGTGTGCCGAAAGAGCGCATGTGGTGTGCAACGCGGCATCGGTCAATCTATTCCCACGCATGAATCGGACGCGGCGCGATACCGGGTTCTCGGAATCGGGGTGCGGCGCAGGAGTCTTCCCCGCCACCGTCCAGTTCGTGGTGAACTCCCTGGAGCCGACGGACTTCGTGGCGCGTTTCCCCCGGGATCGAGCGTGCAGTTCGTCTTCGACGGTGAGAACCTCGGCGTCTTCCGCGACGCCGGTTGAGCCGAGGTCGTCGCTTCCCGCGTGGACGCCGGCGTGACACCATGCAGAAGATGGATGCGGACGCAGCACACGAACTCGAACGCCTCCGCGCGCGGGCGTACGGCCCGCGGGCCGACATCACGAGCGATCCGGCAGCCCTCGCGCGTCTGCGCGAGCTGGAGGATCGGGAGCGGTCGATGGTCGCTCCGGAGCCGACGAAGAAGATCGAGCCGAGCCCCGACGCCGGGGCCCTGCTCGCGGAGGAGACCGGGCAGCCCGCCGAGGACCCGCCCCTTCCGCGTCCGCCCCTGCTCCGCTCCCGGCGACGCGTGTGGATCGCCGCGCTCGCGATGGCGGGAGCCGTCGCCCTCACCAGTGCGGTGACCGCGGCCGCCGTCGGTTCGACCACCGTCGACGGCACCTCGGGGATCGCGCAGACGGACGCGCTGACGCCCGATCCGGACGCCGAGCTCGGCGCATCGGGGTACCTCGGCTTCGATCCGGAGCAGACGCGCGGATTCGCCGACTACTACGGATTGACGGTCTTCTCGGGGGTCTCCCAGATCGACTCGGACGGCAATCGGTCCGAGTGCCTGATCGTTCTCAACACCGAGGAAGCGCGCGACGGGGGATCGGCGCGCTCGTCGCCCCGCGGGGTGCGCTTCGGGTCGTGCGGGGCGGGCCCCTTCCCGGCGGCGGTGAAGTTCATCGTCAGCGCCTCGTTCCCCGAACCTTTCCGCTCGCGCTACCCGGTGGGCACCGCGATCCAGTTCGTGCTCGACGACGACGAGGTCGGGGTGTTCGCAGCGACCCGGTAATCGGGGTCTCGGGGGTCGACCCGCCCGGCGGATGAGAGGCTGGGGGAGTGACCCCCCTCCTCGAACACGTGCCCGCCGGTGCCGACCCGGATGCCGTGTACCTCGGCTTCGTCGAGTGGGCGGCCTCGCGCGGGCTCACGCTCTATCCCGCCCAGGACGAAGCGGTCATCGAGATCGTCTCGGGGGCGAACGTGATCCTGTCGACGCCGACCGGTACGGGAAAGTCGCTCGTCGCGGTCGCCGCGCACGCGGCATCCCTCTCCCGGGGTGGACGCACCTACTACACGGCGCCGATCAAGGCGCTCGTGAGCGAGAAGTTCTTCGCGCTCGTCGACATCTTCGGCGCCGAGAACGTCGGCATGGTCACGGGTGATTCGTCGGTCAACTCCGACGCCCCGATCATCTGCTGCACAGCCGAGATCCTCGCCAACCTCGCCCTGCGCCAGGGCGCCCACGCCGACGTGGACCAGGTCGTCATGGACGAGTTCCACTATTACGGCGAGGCCGACCGCGGCTGGGCGTGGCAGGTGCCTCTGCTGCTCCTCCCTCGCGCGCAGTTCATCCTCATGTCGGCCACCCTCGGCGACGTCGAGGACATCGCCGACGACCTCTCCCGCCGCACCGGCCGGCCCACCGCGCGGGTGACGGGCGTCGAGCGTCCCGTGCCGCTGCACTTCGAGTACGCCCGCACCCCCGTGCACGAGACGGTGCAGGAACTGCTCGACACCCGGCAGGCGCCGATCTACGTCGTGCACTTCTCGCAGGCCGCGGCCATGGAGCGCGCGCAGGCGCTGTCGTCGATCCGCATCATCGGGCGCGAGCAGCGCGACGAGATCGCCGAGGCGATCGGCGGGTTCCGCTTCACCACGGGCTTCGGCAAGACGCTCTCTCGGTACGTCCGGGCCGGCATCGGCGTGCACCACGCCGGCATGCTGCCGCGATACCGTCGCCTCGTCGAGACGCTCGCGCAACGCGGGCTGCTGCGCGTCATCTGCGGAACCGACACGCTCGGCGTCGGCATCAACGTGCCGATCCGCACCGTGCTCATGACGGCGCTCACCAAGTACGACGGCACCCGCATGCGCCAGCTCTCGGCGCGCGAGTTCCACCAGATCGCCGGGCGCGCGGGCCGCGCCGGCTACGACACCGCCGGAACCGTCGTCGTCATGGCGCCCGATCACGAGATCGAGAACGCCGCGCAGATCCTCAAGGCCGGCGACGACCTCAAGAAGCAGAAGAAGATCGTGCGCAAGAAGGCGCCGCAGGGCTTCGTCAACTGGACCGAGCAGAGCTACGACCGCCTCGTCGCGGCCGAGCCCGAGCCGCTCGTCCCGCAGATGAAGCTGAGCGCCGCCATGCTCATCAACGTCATCGCGCGCGGCGGCGACGTGTTCGGCAACGTCCGCTCGCTCGTGTTCGACAACCACGAGCCCCGCGCCCGGAAGTACGAGCTCGCTCGCAGAGCCATCGCGATCTTCCGCACCCTCGTGCAGGCGGGCGTCGTCGAGGCGGGGGCCGACGGCATCCGGCTCACCGTCGATCTGCAGCCCAACTTCGCGCTCAATCAGCCGCTGTCGCCGTTCGCGCTCGCCGCGATCGAGATGCTCGACCCCGAGGTCGAGCTCGGCAGGGGTCCGGATGCCACGCCCCCGGCGTCGTCCGTCGGCACCGGGCATTACGCGCTCGATGTCGTCAGCGTCATCGAGGCCACCCTCGACGACCCGCGCCCGATCCTGTCGCAGCAGCAGTTCCGCGCGCGCGGGGAGGCCGTCGCGGCGATGAAGCGCGAGGGCATCGAGTACGACGAGCGCATGGAGCTGCTGGAGGAGATCACCTGGCCGAAGCCGCTGGACGAGCTGCTCGCGCAGGCGTACGAGGTGTTCGCGTCGAGCCAGCCGTGGATCCGCGACTTCGAGCTGTCGCCGAAGTCGGTCGTGCGCGACATGTTCGAACGGGCCTGCTCGTTCGGAGAGTACGTCTCGCTGTACCAGCTCGCGCGCAGCGAGGGGCTCGTGCTCCGCTACCTCAGCGACGCGTATCGGGCGATCCGCCAGACCGTTCCGGTCGATGCGCAGACCCCCGACCTGCTCGATCTCATCGCGTGGCTCGGCGAACTGGTGCGGCAGGTCGACTCGAGCCTCGTCGACGAGTGGGAGCAGTTGATCAATCCCGCCGACGACCCGGACGCCCCGGTGGTGCCCCCGGCGCCGCCGTCGATCCTCACCAATCGGCGCGCGTTCGTCGTGCTCGTGCGCAATGAGATGTTCCGCCGCGTGCAGCTCGCTGCCCTGCAGCGCGACGACGAGCTGGTCGAGCTCGACCCCGACGTCGACTGGCCGGGCGTGCTCGACAGCTACTTCGACGAGCACGACGCGATCGGCACCGGGGGAGCGGCGCGGTCGTCGGCGCTGGTCGAGATCGACGAGTCGGCCGCCTCAGAGGGCGTGTGGCGGGTGGAGCAGATCATCGACGACCCCGCGGGCGACCACGACTGGCGCATCCGCGCGGAGGTCGATCTCGCCGCCTCCGAAGAAGAGGGCACCGCGATCGTGCGGGTCACCGAGGTGCTGCGGCTCTGACCTCTCCTCCCCGAGTGGGGGTCGGGTGAAGTTCCGCACCGTTCGCCCTTCTCGATGGCCACGATGCCCCCGGCCTGCCTACAGTCGGATTCACGGCCTCACCACGAACGGAGCTGAGATGGAGTCCCTTCCCTTGATCGCCACCGCTGTGGGCCTCGTGGTGTCCATCTCGACCACGGTCCTCGGTGGCACCAAGTGGATGATCGTGAGGATGGAGGAGCGGACGGAGCGACGTTTCGTCGAATCCGAACGTCGGACCGACGAACGGTTTCTCCGCACCGAGAAGCTCATCGACGACCGGTTTGCGCAGGTGGACAACCGGTTTGCGCAGGTGGACAACCGGTTCGCGCAGGTGGACGACCGGTTCGAGCAGATGGACAAGAAGTTCGAGCAGATGCACAAGAAGTTCGAGCAGGTCGACCAGAGGTTCGCGCAGGTCGACGAGCAATTGCGGTCAGTCGTCACGTCTGTGACGGAACTCAAGATCTCCGTGGCTCGTCTCGAAGGGCCGCACCCGCCGTTCCTCATCGCGCGGAGCTGAACCGCCCGGACCCGCCCGGAAAACGACGGATGCCGAGGCCCTGGGGCCCCGGCATCCGGTGTGTTCTTCGTCGCTTACGACTTGCGAGCGACGCGATTCTCGGCGCTGACCATCCACGATAGCTGCTCGAGGCGCTCGAGCACACCGTGCAGGATGTCGGCGCTGGTCGGGTCTTCCTCATCGACGTCGTCGTGCACCTCGCGAACGGTGCCCACGGTCGCGTCGAGACGCTCGGTGATGAGGTCGATGACCTCGGCGGTGTCGACCTCGCCCTGGGGGAACTCGGGAAGGGTCGTCGTCTCGGCGATCGTGTCGCTGCGGCCGTCGGGCAGGGCGTGCAGGGCGCGCATACGCTCGGCGACCTCGTCGCTGAACTCACGCGCCGCGTCGATGATCTCATCGAGCTGGAGGTGGGTGTCGCGGAAGTTCTTGCCGACGACGTTCCAGTGGGCCTGCTTGCCCTGGATCGACAGTTCGATCAGGTCGACGAGGACCGCCTGAAGGCTGTCGGTGAGCTTCTCCGACGCCTGGAAGCCCTTCTCGGCGTTCTGCTCGTCGGTCGTCTCGGGGCCGCTGCCGCCGCGCGCGGGGCGGCGACGGTTCTTGGTCGGGGCGTCCTTGGTGGTCGTGGACATGCACGTTCCTTTCACTCGCGGTGCATCCGACGTTAGATCGCCGTCCCTCGGGTGCGGCGGGGGGTTGTGCGTCGCGGAGCATCGCGGTAACCGTTCCGGCGCCGGGCGGACGACGTGCACGACGCGACGTCTCCCGACGGGGCGGGAGACCACCGGGGCGGGGCTCGCCGCGTCTGCGGAGCCGCCGCGTCCGTAGCCGCTCGCCGCGCAATCGACAACCCCGGCGCCTCGGCGGGCGGGCGTTCTTAGCGTGGAGCCGTGCCCTCGACTCCTCCTCCGTCGTCTCCTCCGCTGCGCGATTACGCCGCGATCGGCGACGGGCGCACGGTCGCGCTGATCGGTCTGGACGGCTCCATCGACTGGTTGCCCCTGCCCAACATCCACTCCCGTCCGGTCTTCGCACGTCTCGTCGACGAGTCCGCGGGCGGCTGCATCCAGCTCGCCCCCGTGGACGAGTACGAGGTGACCCGTCGCTACATCCCGCGCACGAACGTCCTCGAGACCACCTTCACGACCGAGAGCGGGGTGGCGACATTGACGGATGCCATGGTGACCGGCATCGCGGGTCGCCTCCCGTGGGCGGAGCTCGCGCGCCGCGTCGAGGGCGTGAAGGGCGAGGTCGCGTTCGCGTGGTGCGTGCAGCCGGGGACGATGCTGCGGTCGGCGGCGCCGTGGACCGAGCGCATCGACGGGTTCTCGATCATGCGCGTCGGCCACGTCTCTCTCGCCGTGGTGGGCCACGAGCACGGCATCCACGGAGAACCGGATGCCGGGAACGAGAGCATCGAGGGCGGCTTCACGACCTCGAAGGGCTCACGCCACCTGCTGGTGATCGCCGCGACCGAGGGGGAGCCGCTCCGTATCCCCGACGCGCAGAACGTCGACCGCGGGATCGACCGCACCGTCGACGGGTGGACGATGTGGTCGGACGAGTTCTCGTACGACGGACCGTGGGCCGATGACGTGCAGCGCAGCGCCCTCGCCCTGAAGCTCCTGCTTTTCAGCCCCACCGGGGCCATCGCGGCCGCGGCGACGACATCGCTCCCCGAGAACCCCCGCGGCGGCAAGAACTGGGACTACCGTTTCGCGTGGGTGCGCGACCTCGCGTACACGGCCCACGCGTGGGTCGGTTTCGGCCTGCGTGAGGAGACGCACGCGGCGATCTCGTGGCTGCTGCGCACGATCCGCAAGAACGGCCCCGAGGTGCAGGTGATGTACACCCTCGACGGAGACGCCGAGATCGGGCTCGAGAAGCACGAGGTGCCGGGGTGGAACGGCAACCAGCCCGTGGTGACCGGAAACCCCGCTCAAGGGCAGCTGCAGCTCGGGGTCTACGGCGACCTCATCGCCCTGTGCCGCACCTACGTCGAGGCCGGCAACCGCCTCGACATCCAGACGGGGCGCTTGCTCGCCGACGTCGCCGACCGCACGTGCGACCTCTGGCGCCGTGAGGACTCCGGCATGTGGGAGCTGCCGGAACTGCGGCACTACACCTCGTCGAAGATGGGCTGCTGGAAGGCCCTCGACGATGCGCAATGGCTCGCCGAGGGCGGCCACATCCCGGACAACGGCGACCGGTGGCGCGCCGAGCGCGATCGCATCCACACCTGGGTCGACGAGCACTGCTGGTCGGAGGGTCTCGAGGCGTACACGATCGCCCCGGGCAGTGAGGACCTGGACGCGTCCGTGCTGCTGCACGCCCCGACGGGCTTCGACCGCGGCGAACGCATGTCGAAGACCGTGGATGCCATCACCGAGCGTCTCGGCGCCGAGAACCACCTCGTCTACCGCTACACGGGCATGGACCAGGAAGAGCAGACCTTCGTCGCCTGCGCCTTCTGGCGGGCCACCGCCCTCGCCTGCGTCGGCCGGCACGCCGAGGCGATCGAGGCGATGGATGCGCTCGTCGCACAGGCGAACGACGTGGGCATCTACTCCGAGATGATCGCGGAATCCGACGGGGCGTTCTGGGGCAACCTTCCGCAGGCCCTCAGCCACCTCGCCCTCATCAACGCCGCCCTCGTCATCCGCGAAGTCGTGGATGACGAGGAACTCGGCGCCCGTTGACCCGGCCGGGTGAACGGCACCCGGCACCATCCCCACCGAAAGGACGTGTCATGAGCACGCAGTACACCTTCACCGATCCCACGAAGCTCTACGCCGACATCGAGCCGCAGGCCCAGGACCAGCCCGAACCGGGCCTCGACGCGAAGCTCACGCCGAAAGCGGCCCTCGGCGAGGACACCTACGTCGGCAGCGAGCGACTGAAGGGGCGAAAGGCCCTGATCACCGGTGCCGACTCGGGCATCGGTGCAGCCACGGCGATCGCCTTCGCCCGCGAGGGCGCGTCGGTCGCCATGTCGTACCTGCCGGAAGAGAAGCAGGATGCCGATCGCATCGCCGGCATCCTCCGCGAGGCCGGGGCGACCGTCGTGCAGATCCCCGGCGACCTGCGCGAGCGCTCGTACGCCACGACCCTCGTGATGGAAGCGGTCGAGGGTCTCGGCGGCCTCGACATCGTCGTCAACAACGGCGGCAAGCAGATCTTCAACGAGGACGTCACGACGCTCTCCGACGAGCAGTTCGACGACACCTTCAAGACCAACGTCTACGCGATGTTCTGGATCTGCAAGGAGGCGGTGCCGCACCTGCAGCCCGGCTCCACCATCATCAACACCACGTCGATCCAGGCGTACTCACCGGCGCCGATCCTCGTCGACTACGCCTCCACGAAGTCGACGATCAACACCTTCACGAAGGCGCTCGGTCAGCAGCTCGCGCCGAAGGGCATCCGCGTGAACGCGGTCGCCCCCGGTCCCATCTGGACGCCGCTGCAGGTCACCGACGGGCAGCCGAACGAGAAGGTCGACGAGTTCGGCGAGGAGACCCCGCTCGGACGCATGGGTCAGCCTGCCGAGCTGGCTCCGGCGTACGTCTACCTCGCCTCGGCGGAGTCGAGCTACGTCATCGGCGAGACGCTCAACGTCAACGGTGGGATGCCCACTCCGTAAGCGCCGTGCCGTGAAGGGCCGTCGTCCGGGTGCGGGCGGCGGCCCTTCGGCATCCTGTGTGCCACGAGAACAGGGGATGCGGCGAGAACAGGGCAATCCGGGCCGCATTCCCCTGTCTCCGTGGCATCCCCTCCTCTCGTGACACCGCCCGAGGTGTCAGACGAGCGACTTTCGGTAGAAGATCTCGCCGTCGGCCGTCTCCTCGGACCGGTGGTACCCTTCGCGCTCGTAGAGACGCTGGTTGGCCTCGCTGAGACCGCCCGTGAAGAGCTCGGCCTCGGTGGCACCGGCTTCGCGGCCCCGGTCCTCGACGGCCCCGAGCAGGAGAGTCCCGAGACCCTCGCCCTGCTGGTCGGGTGCGATCGCGAGCCGCCCGATCAGGAGCAGCTCGCCGTCCCGGCGCGCGCGCACGGCGCCGACGATGCGGTGATCGGACACCGCGACGCAGCCGAGGTTCTCGACCAGCTCGGCGCGGAGCTCCTCGAGGGTCTGCGTGAGAGGCGGCATATCGGGGTCGCCGTAGATGAGCGCCTCGCTCGCGAAGGCTGCACGCTGGATGGTGAGCACCTCTCCGGCGTCGTCGGGGGTGATGGGGCGGATGCGGGGGCTGCTGCTCATGATCGCTTTCCGAGAAGGTGAACAAAATGCGCGGTGACGACGGCGATCCGAGACCGCGAGGTTAACTACGATGGCTGTGGCCAGCTATGAACGACTTCTTCGATACCCGCGTCCGCACCGCCGACGTCGCGGACACGCTGGCCTGGCTGCAGGCGCAGTACGGACAGGTCGACGTCCAGGCCGATGACGCGTCGTTCGGCGAACACGCGATCGGCGACGGCGGGTTCTCTCTGCGCCACCTCGACTGGAACTGTCGTGCCGAGGTGATCTACGAGGCGGATCGATTCTTCGTGGCCACCTCCACGCCGGGATACACCTGGAGCATCGGATCGGATGCCGGGGAGTACAGCGTCGAACCGGGGATCGTGCAGCCCGGTCAGGAGTTGATCGGCCGCCCGCACTCGACGCGGCTGCAGCTCGCCGCCTTCGACGCCGCCCGGCTCACCGAGACGGCGCGCACGATCTACGGCGATGAGACGCTCGCCGTCCGATTCGCGGGAACGGCTCCCGTCTCGCGGAGGATGAAGGAGTACTGGCTCGCGACCCTGCGCTGGTCGCTGACCCAGACGCCCGTGATGGCCGAACCGCTCGTGCGTGCTCATGTGTACCGTTCGCTCGCCTCCGCGACCCTCGAGACCTTCGCTCTCGTGGGCGATCCGCGAGAGCGGCGTGCCTCGGCGATCGAGCAGGCGTCGATCTACGCCTCCGCGACCGCATGGTTCGACGATCACGCGTCGTTGCCCATCACGATCGAGGATGCCGCGCGCGCGGTCGCCACGTCGAGCGAGGGCCTGCGACGCGCCTTCGCGGCGAACGGTCACCTGGCGCTCACCCCGGAGGCCTACCTCGCGGCGGCGCGCGTGAGCGCGGCCCACGCCGACCTCGTGGCGGCGGATCCCGCGGTCACCTCGGTCGCCCAGGTCGCGGCCCGCTGGGGGTTCGCCGCGCCGGAGAGGTTCGCCCAGGCGTACCGCGACGCGTACCGCACGGATCCGCAGACGACGCTCGATCGCTGAGCCCTCAGCGGTCGCGGTCGGTGTACTCGCCGGGGTTCTCGAGGTCTTCGCGATCCTCGTCCCCCGAGGGCAGCTGCACGTCGGTGTACGCGCCGGCCTCGTCGGCGCGGGGCCGCGACTCGGTCCCGTCCGCGTTCTCCCGGTCGACGTACTCGCCGGGCAGATCGCTGCTGCCGTGGTCGATGTCGCCGTCGGGGAGCTGGACGTCGATGTACTCGCCTTCGTCGGGTCCGGTTCCGCGGCCCGTGGTGTCGCGTTCGTTCATCGTGGGTCTCCCGCCGTCTTGGTGTTGACGACGTTAGACCGCGCGGCGCGCGTGCGCTCGGCCTTGACAGATATGCCCGACCCGTCCCGTGTCAAGGCCGGTCGTCAGGGCGGGGGAGCGGGACAGAGTGGAGTCATGCCAGCTCTCGCCATCATCCTCATCATCGTCGGACTCGTCCTGCTGTTCCTCGGCGTCTTCGTCGAGGCGGTGAAGTTCCTGCTCTGGGTGGGAATCGTCATCCTCATCGTGGGCGTCATCGCCGCCCTGATGCGCTTCATCCGTCGAAACGCCTGACCGC
>JARBUN010000037.1 GCA_029239635.1 Microbacterium sp.
GACGGAGGTGGAGGGGCGGTCGAGAACAGCGGAGATCGACATGAGGATGAAGTCCTTGGGTGTGTGAACCCGGGCGTCGTCAGGAGGCGGGGTTCGACGGGAGGTGGGGGCCGAAGGGCCGGTGCGCGGTGTCCGGACACGCGTGATCGACGCGTGACGCAGACGACCGGGGGACGACGTCGGCGTTCAGAAGCTCGAGGTCGTCGGAGCGAGGGTCGCTGTTAGCGGCACATTCGACAACACATGACAACGCGGCCGGGCATCATCATGCCGGCAGTCCCGTTCGCCTCCCGGGCGGACAGAGAACGCGCGTTGACAGTCATGGGGGGATTATGACGCAGGAAGTCCGATCCCGCGGGCATTCTGCTCAGTCGAGGGGGAGAAAGTGGGAGACGACCGTGCGTTCTGCGTCCCCGAGTCCCGGCCCGCGTGCCGGGCGTAGCCTCTCGTCATGGCTGACCTGCTTTTCGCCGATGACAAGGCCGCGTCCCGTTTCACCCTGCACCGGGGGGATGATCTGGTCTCCGTGCTCGACTACCGCGACGACGGGCGCACCGTGGCGCTCACCCGGGCGTTCACCATCCCGACCTTCCGCGGGCACGGCTACGCCGCCGTGATCACCGAGCGCGCGGTCGACGCGATCGAGGCCGCGGGCGACCGGCAGATCCTCCCCGTCTGCTGGTACGTGGGGTCGAAAGGGGAAGTCATGACCGACGACCGCGACCTGCCCGAAGGTGTCATCAATGCCGACCCGCCCGGTGGGTGGGAGAGCGGCGCCGTCGCCGACGGTGAGACCGCAGAGCAGAACGAGAACGCCAAGGGGTCGCCGCGCCTGAACGACGCGGCTCCCTCGGACCCCATCGAGGGGGATGCCGCCAGCCAGGGCATCGACCCCGATATGAGCACGGAGGACTGACATGTCGGACGAGACCCGCGCCCCGGAACCTTCCGCCGGCCCCGACGGCGGCGCGTCGCCCGCCGACTCGGTCGGCGGCGCGCTGCACGACGACAGCGCGCGCGTTTCGCGCCCCGGCGAGCAATCGGAGCCGAAGATGGACCTCCACGCCACGGACGACGAGGCCCGCATCGCCGGCGTCGTGGTCCAGACCCGCGCCGACGTGGGCGGTAAGAGCGACGAGCGCGTGGCGGACGTACTGCGTCAGCGCTTCGCCGACATCGGCCTCGAACTGGGCGACGACCGCATCCGCGCGCTCGCCGCCGAGGTCAACGCCTCCTGACACCCCCCGCTGACGCCCCGCTCGGTCCGCCCGAGCGGGGCGTCAGCGCGTGCGGGAAGTGCTCCTGCCACCGCACGTTCACGCGGCGGGGGCGTTTGCTGCGAGCCGATGTCGGAGGGTCGACGTACCGTGTCTGCATGCGCATCCTGCACACCTCCGACTGGCACATCGGGCGCTCCTTCCACGGGCACTCGACCCTCGACGCGCTCGCCGGCGTGCTCGACGTCCTCGTCGCGCAGGTGACGGAGCACCGGGTCGACCTCGTCATCGTCGCCGGCGACGTCTTCGACTCGGCAACGCCTTCCGCAGCGTGCTACCCGCTGCTCTCCCGCACCCTCGGGGCGCTCGCCGACGCCGGTGCCCGCGTCGTGGTCACCAGCGGCAACCACGATTCGGCCGCGCGCCTCGGGTTCCAGTCCGCGCTCCTCCGCCCCGAGATCTCGGTCATCACCGACCCGCTGTCGATCGGGACCCCGGTCACCTCGACCTCGTCCGCGCCGATCTCGCCGAGCGCGGCGGGCGGTCGGTCGTCGCGGCGCACTGCTTCGCCGCCGGGGTGGAGGCCACTCCCGGGGTCGAGCGTGAGATCCGCCAGGGCGGGCTCGACGTCGTCCCCCTTCCCGCGTTCGACGGCCCCGACTACGTCGCCCTCGGGCACATCCACGGCCGCCAACAGCTGTCCGACCGCGTGCGCTATGCGGGCGCCCCCCTGCACTACAGCTTCGGCGAGGCGGGGAAGCCGCGCGGGTCGTGGCTGGTCGAACTCGACGCCGAGGGGCTCTCGGCGGTGACCTGGATCGACCTCCCCGTCCCGCGCCCGCTCGTCACGCTGCGCGCGCCGCTCGACGCCCTCCTGACCGACCCGGCATTCGACGGACACGACGAGCACTGGGTGCGCGCCGAGTACACCGATGCCACCCCTCAGCCCGACCCGATGCGTCGCTTGCAGGCCCGGTTCCCGTGGTGCGCCACGGTCGTCCACGCCCCTGCGACCACGCGACCCGACGACGGGATCGGGTACTCCCGGCGTGTACGCGCGGCGCGCGACGATGCCGAGGTCATCGACGCGTTCCTCGCTCACGTCCGCGAGGGCGAGGGAGCCTCGGCGGCGGAGCGCGAGCTGATCCGAGAGGTGCTCGATGCCCGCGCCCTGACCGAGGCCCGTTCGTGAAGCTGCACCGGCTCGAGCTCGAAGGCTTCGGTCCCTTCCTCGACGAGCAGGTCGTCGACTTCGACGCGTTCTCCGACGACGGCATCTTCCTGATCACCGGGCGCACCGGTGCGGGCAAGTCGAGTGTGCTCGACGGCGTCTGCTACGCGCTGTACGGCGGCGTTCCCCGCTACGACGGAGCCGAGCGCCGGCTGCGCAGCGACCACTGCGGGCCCGACGATCCCACCCGGGTGACGCTGGAGTTCAGCGCCGAGGGAGAGCGCTGGCGAGTGACCCGCTCGCCGGAGTTCGAGCGTCCCAAACGCCGGGGCGGGGGAACGACCAAAGAGCCGCATCGCGCGCTGCTCGAGGTGCGCACCGCCGAGGGATGGGAGGGTGTCGCCGCACGTCCCGTCGATGTCGGCACACGTCTCGACGAGATCCTGGGCCTGAGCCAGCAGCAGTTCCTGCAGGTGATCCTGTTGGCGCAGAATCGTTTCGCGCGCTTCCTCCTCGCCAAGAACGACGAGCGGCTCGGCCTCTTGCGCACCCTCTTCGGCACCCGGTCGTTCGAGGAGTACGCCGCGCAGCTCGACGATCGGCGTAAGCGCTCCCAGGAGCGCCTCGCCGCCGAGGGCGTCGAGGTCTCGACGCTGCTCGACGAGGCGGAGCGTCTCGCTGCCGAACTCGACGTGGATGTGCCGGCGTCGGAGGGAACGGATGCCGCCGTCCCCGACGACGCGACAGTCGTCGACCCCTCGCCGTCATCCGGATCGCTCTCCGATGTCGATCGCCTGGCGCGGGTCGTGCGGGCCGTCGAGCGAGCGGATTACCGCGTCGACACGCGGTCTCGCGAGCGCGAGGCCGCCGACGCCCAGCTCGACGGCGCGCTCGCCGCGGAACGCGATGCCCGGACGCTGCACGACCGCCAACGCGATCGCGTCGGACTCCGCGAGCAGCTCGCCGCTCTCGAGGCCGATGCCGAGCGCATCGCCGCTGCCCGTGCCGAGGCCGAGGCCGCCGCCGAGGCGGAGACCCTCCGCCCCGCGATCGACACCGAGCGCCGAACGGCGACCGATCTCGCGAGCGCACGGGAGCTCCTCGCTGCCGCGGTCGAGCGGGTGGAGACTGCGGGCGAGGACGCCGTCGAAGACGCCGACGAACTCCGGTTCCGCGACGACGAGTTGACGGGCCTCCTCTCACGGTGTGAGGCAGCGCGGGCCGCCGAGACGGCCCTCACCGCCGCGGACGCCGACGAGGCTCGGTCGGCGACGCGCATCGCCACGCTCGAGACCGAGCTCGCGACCCTCGGCGAGGGGCGCGCCCAGGTCCCCGAGCTGCTGCGCACCCTCGATGACCAGCTCACCCTGCTCGCGGGCTCCTCCGCGCGTCGGGAGACGGCCGCGGCACGGTGCGATGAGACCCGCTTGCGCCTCGACGCCGCCCGTCGGGCCGAGCAGTTGCTCGCGCAACGCGAGCAGGCCGACATGGCCGCGCTCGTCCGTGGGGAGGACATGCGCAACGCGACGGACGCGTGGACGGCGCTGCTGCGCCGCCGGCTCGCGGGAGCCGCTGCCGAAATCGCTCACGACCTCGTCGACGGGGAGCCCTGCGCGGTGTGCGGGTCGCGAGAGCACCCGCATCCGGCGACGGGGAACGAGGCGCCGGTCACCGACGAGCAGTTGGTCGAGGCCGAGGAGCGGAAGAACGCCGCCGTCGAAGAGGACCGTCTCGCGTCCGACGCGGCGCGGATCGCCCGAGACGACTACGCCCTCGCGTCGGCTCGCGCCGGCGGCGAGAACGTCGAGACGCTCTCCGCCCGCCTCGCGGAAGCGGAGGAGGCGCTCTCCGCGGCCCGGGCCGACGAGGCCGAGTACGAGCGGGTTCAGCTCGAACGCACGCGCGCCGCCGAGCTCGACACCCAGATCGCCGCGGAGATCGAGAAGCTCACCGCCGCTCTGGCGACAGCCCGGCAAGACGAGGCACTCGCACACCAACGGGCCGAGGCCCTTCGCGGCGACGTGCAGAACGCACGCGGCGCGTTCCCCTCGGTGGCCGACCGCGAGGCCGACCTGAGTGCCCGTCGCGCCGCGGTGCGGGCGCTGACGAGCGCGCGCATCGACATCGCCGCCGCGACCCTCGCGCACGATGACGCGGCGGCTGCTCTTGCCGACCTCGTCACGCGCAGCCCGTTCGACACGGTCGACGAGGTCGTCGCCGCGCTGCGTCCGGCTCCGGAGCGACACCGCCTCGAGGCGTCGATCGCCGCGCACGACGCCGCCGTGACCTCGGTGCGTCAGCGCCTCCTCGACCTCGAGCTCCTGCTCGTCGACGCGGAGGACGACCCCCTCGACCTCGCCCCCTTCACGGCGGCCGTTGCGGCGGCGCGCAACGGCGTCCAGCGGGCCGCCGCCGCCCACGCCTCGGCGCGCGACCTCGCGGATCGTCTACGGGGCCTCGCTCACCGCGCCGACGCCGGGCACGCCGCCGTGGCGACCCTCGCCGACGAGCACGCCGTCGTCGCGCGCCTCGCCGACACTCTCGCCGGCCGCGCGCCCAACACCCGCCGCATGACGCTCGAGACGTTCGTGCTGGCCGCCGAGCTCGAAGAGATCGTCGCCGCGGCGAACCTCCGTCTCGAGCAGATGTCGTCGGGGCGCTACCGCCTCCAGCACACGGACGCCCTCGCGGCCAGGGGAGCGGCGAGCGGGTTGGGCCTCGAAGTGATGGACGCCTTCACCGGTCAGTGCCGGCCGCCGCACTCGCTCTCCGGGGGAGAGACCTTCCTCACCTCGCTCGCCCTCGCGCTGGGCCTGGCTGAAGTCGTCACGGCGCGGGCGGGCGGCATCCGTCTCGACACGCTGTTCATCGACGAGGGTTTCGGATCGCTCGACGACGACACCCTCGACCTCGCGATGCGTACGCTCGACGAACTGCGTCAGGGCGGCCGAACGGTCGGCGTCATCAGCCACGTCGCCTCGATGAAAGACCAGCTGCCGGCCCAGCTGCGCGTGGTCGCGACACCGCGCGGTCCCAGCGTCATCTCGCAGGATGCCGCGCTCCAGGCGGTGTGAGCACCTCGCCGAACCCGTCCGCGTAGGCTGGAGCCATGCGCAAGAGCACCCTCTGGACCATCCTCGGTGTCGTCGCTGCCGTGATCATCGCGTCGATCATCGTGAACATCGTGTTCTCGCTGATCGCCTTCGTGTTCCGTCTCGCCGCCGTCGCGGTGGTCGCTCTCATCGTCTTCCTCGTGCTGCGCGCGGTCTTCGCGCGGCGCGACGTCGACTGACCGCCGGACGCGGCGCAAGCCCGCCCGCGGTGTCCGACCCCAGGAGTAGCGTCGGCTCCGATGCCTGATCACGCGACCCCGCCGAACGCCGCTCATCCCCCGACGCGCGACATCGCGCTCTCACCGAAGCACCGTTGGCGTGCCTATTGGGTCGCCGTGTCGGTCGCCGCCCTCACGATCCTCGACCTCACGAAGGTCAACGTGGCCCTCCCCTCGATCGAGACGGCACTGCACGCGGGGCCCACCGAGCTCCAGCTCGTCGTCTCGGGCTACATCCTCACGTTCGGTCTCGTGCTCGTGCCCGCGGGGCGTCTCGGCGACCTGCGCTCGCGGCGCATGCTGTTCCTCGTCGGACTGTCCCTGTTCCTCGTCACCAGTCTCGCGTGCGCGCTCGCCCCCAACACCACGGTGCTCCTGGCGGCTCGCCTCCTGCAGGGGGTCGCGGCCGGCATCCAGATGCCGCAGGTGCTCGGTCTCGTCCAGCAGCTCTTCCAGGGCAAAGAGCGCGGTCGCGCCTTCGGCCTGTTCGGTGCGACCGTCGGTATCGCCACCGCGTTCGGCCCCACCCTCGGTGGGCTGCTCATCGCGCTCGGGGGCGACACCGACGGATGGCGTTTGATCTTCTGGATCAACATCCCGCTCGTGGCCATCGTCATCGCCCTCGCCGCGTGGCTGCTGCCCGACACCCGGACGAAATCCCGTCGGCGACTCGACCTCGACCCGGTGGGCGTTCTTCTCTTCGCGCTGACGATCCTCGCGCTGATGTGGCCTTTCCTCTTCACGACGGGCTCGCCGAGCGACGATCCCCGACGGTGGTGGTTCCTCGTCGCGTCCGTCGTCTTCGCCGCGGTCTTCGTGTTCTGGGAGCGCCGGTACGCCGACCGCGGTCGTACGCCGCTCATGCCGTTCTCGATCTTCTCGCTGTCGTCGTACCGCAACGGCGTGCTGATCTCCACGGCCTACTTCTCCGCCATCCCGGCGATGTTCCTGTTGGGCACGCTGTTCCTCCAGGGCGGGCTCGGACTCGAGCCCGTGTTCGCCGGCATGGTCACGATCGGTTTCGCCGTCGCCTCGGCCTGGAGCTCGTGGATCGGCGGCAACCTCGTCACCCGTCTCGGCCGACCCCTCGTGGTCTGGGGGATCGTCGGCATGGTCGCCACGGCCGGTGGCCTCGTGCTGGTCGCCCTGTTCACCCCGCCGGAGTGGACGCCGTGGGCGATGGCGGGCGTCATGGTCGTCGGAGGCTTCGCGGGCGGGCTCGTCATCTCGCCGAACCAGACGCTCATGCTCGCCGACATCCCCGTCTCGAGCGGCGGAGTGGCGGGGTCGGTGGGGCAGCTCGGACAGCGCATCGGAACGGCCGTCGGCACGGCGATCGCCCTCGCGCTCTTCTACGCCACGATCTACCGCGAGCAGGGAGACGTCGACACGGCTGTCGTGTACCACGACGCGTACGCCTCGGGCATGATCACCGTCGGGATCTTCCTCGCCCTCGCCCTGCTCGTCGGCGTTGCCGATCTCGCCGGGCGCGCTCGCTCAGGGTCTCAGACGCCGTAGCGCGCGCGGAACTCGGCGCGCAGCTCGTGGCTGCACCGCTCGACGACGACGTCCCACAGTTCGGTCGCGCCGTCCTGTGCGCGGTCCGATACCGCTCGCAAGACGCTGATCGGCATATCGAACTGCTGCGCGACCCAGATGAGCGCGTAGGTCTCCATGTCGACGAGGCCCGCGCCGAGTCCGCGGATCAGGCGAACGGCCTCGGGGTCGTCGACGAAATGGTCGCCGGTCGCGATGATCCGTCCCTCGTGGCCGGTCTCGACCCGCGTCGGCAGGGCGACGTGCTCGCCGAAGGTGCCGTCCAGCCCCTTCACGTCGTGCTGGATGGCTGCGGCGATGTCGTAGATGCCGCCCTCGATCTCGTCGTCGATCGCCCCCGCGGTACCGACGACGACGATCTCGTCGTAGTCGCCTTCGCAGAGGGCGCGCGTCAGCGCGTACGCCGCGGGGATCTTTCCGACCCCGGTGAGCAGACGGTCGAAACCGGGGATGTCGTCCTCGAAGGCGACGAGTTCGGACGCGTGGGCGGCGACGAGAAGCTTCACCCTCTCATTCTCTCCGATGACGCGGCTCTCCCGCCCCGGGCGCTCGCACCCGGGCTTCCTCGCCCCGGGCGCCCGGGGACGCGTGGCGCACGTGGTGAGCGGACGGCGGGGGCAGAACGGAGGCCCGACATCTGGCATCCCTCCTCCTGGCGTCCCTGCACCTCCGCTCGTCACGGGGCGGGGAGCTCGAGGCGCGGATGCCAGGATGCCGACGGCCCGACCCCGGAGAAACGCCGCGGCCCCGAGCGCGACACGCACCCGGGGCCGCGGAGGGGTCAGTCCTGCGCGCCCTCGGATGCCTGCGACAGGCGGGCGATCTCATCGGCGCTGAGCTCGAGCGAGGTGCTGGCCAGCAGATCCGCGACCTGCTCGACCTTCGAGGCGCTGGCGATCGGGGCGGCGACCGTGGGCTGCGCGCGGAGCCACGCGAGTGCCGTCGTCGCGATCGAGGCGCCGTGCGCCTGCCCGACCTCTTCGAGGGCATCGATCAGCGCGATGCCCGCGGGCGTCGCGTGCTTCGCGGCGCCCTGGGCGCGCGGCGAGTCGCCCGTGGCATCCGGGGTCCGGTACTTGCCCGTGAGGAACCCGCTCGCGAGCGCGTAGTACGGGACGAGCGACATGCCGTACTGCTCGGCGACGGGGACGATGTCGCGCTCGACCTCGGTACGGTGCACGAGGTTGTAGTGCGGCTGGATGGCGACGGGGAGGTCGGCGCCGGCGGCTTCGGCGAGCGAGATCCACTCGCGGATACGCGCGCCGGTGTAGTTCGACACGGCCACGTACCGCACGAGACCGTCGGCGACGAGGTCGGCGAAGCCGGCGACGGTCTCCTCGAGCGGCGTCTCGGCGTCGTCGAAGTGGGCGTAGTAGAGGTCGATGGAATCGACCCCGAGCCGCTGAAGCGAGGCTTCCGCCGCGGCGCGGATGTTCTTCGCGCGGAGACCGCGGAACTCGGGGTGCTGGCTGACCTTCGTCGCGACGACGACGTTCTCGGGTTTGCGGGAAGCCAGCCACTCGCCGATCAGGGTCTCGCTCTCGCCGCCCGAGTTGCCGGGCACCCACGCGCTGTAGGCATCGGCGGTGTCGATGAAGTTGCCGCCGCCCGCGTGGAAGGCATCGAGGACCGCGAACGAGGTGTCGCGGTCGGCCGTCCAGCCGAAGACGTTCCCGCCGAGCGAGAGGGGGAGGATGTCGAGGTCGCTGCGTCCGATTCGCGTCATGATGGCCTTCCTGTCGTGGTTCCCAAGAGACCTCAGAGACAACGTCCCGTATCCGCCGACATTCCCGCGACGCGCCTCCGGACCGGACTTGCGTACGCCGCCTTCCGGCCGGTCAGGACCCGCCGGACAGGATGCCGATGAGCCCGCTGATCAAGAACCACAGGCCGATGCCGGCACCGGCGATCCAGATGACCACCGTTCCGGCCGGGTACTTCTTCTTCTCGTTCGGGCCCTTCCCGGTCGGGTTCGCGTTCCCGGGGTTCGTCTCGCCCGGGGTGTCACCGCTCGGGCTCTCGGGTGCGCTCACGAGCGCACCATGGTGATGATCGAGGTGATGAGCACGGCGAGACCTCCGGTAGCGGCGATGGCGGCGATGATGGGCCCCCCGCCCGACAGGAATGCGACGACGCCGAGTGCGATGAACAGCACACCCAGCACGATGCCGATCACCTGATAGACGCGATACCGCGACGTACCGTGACGGACTTCCTGTTCGCTCACGACGACCCCCTGCTCTCCAACTTACCGAAATCCTGGGTGTCTCCTGAGACCGCGAGCGCACGATCCGATCTCGATCCGAGCACGTTCTGCGGGGCGTAGCGTAAGCGCATGGCGCGCCCCGTTCCCGACCCCGTCCGTCCTGGCCAGGAATCCGTGTGGGACTACCCGCGCCCGCCGCGCGTCGAGCGCGTTCCGAGAAGAGCGCAGATCGACTTCGGCGGCGTGCGTATCGCCGACACCGACGACGTCATCCGTGTGCTCGAGACGAGTCATCCGCCGGTGTACTACCTGCCGATCGCCGCGTTCGGCGACGCGCTGACCCTCGGGGAGGGCGCGTCGTTCTGCGAGTTCAAGGGCGGGGCGCGTTACTTCGACGTGCACGGCGGCGGGGGAGCCGTGGCTCGGCGCGCGGCCTGGAACTATCCGAGCCCGATGCCCGGGTACGAGGTGCTCGCCGACCGGGTCGCCGTGTACGCCGGTCCGATGGACCGCGTCATCCTGGGCGGCGAGACCGTGGAGCCGCAGCCGGGCGGCTTCTACGGCGGCTGGGTCACGAGCGATCTCGCCGGTCCCTTCAAGGGCGTGCCGGGCTCGATGGGCTGGTGACGCCGGGCCGTCAGCCGCGGAGAGCGTGTTCCGCGACGAGCGTGCTCAGCGCTCGAACGCCTGCGGAACGGCCGCGCGAAGGTCGGCCAGCCACGCGCGGGCATTCCCGTCCGAGGGGGCCCGCCAGTCCCCGCGCGGCGACAGCGAGCCCGCCGGGGAGACCTTCGGCCCGTTCGGGATGGCCGTGCGCTTGAACTGCGCGAAGCCGAAGAACCTCTGCAGGAACACCTCCAGCCAGGTCGCCACGGTGACGAGATCGTAGGAGGGGCGTTCACCCTCGGGATAACCCGGAGGCCAGGTCCCGGCATCCGGATCCGACCAGGCGTGCGCGGCGAGGAAGGCGATCTTCGAGGGCCGGAAGCCGAAGCGCAGGACGTGGTAGAGCGTGAAATCGTGCAGGTTGTAGGGACCGATGCGGTCCTCCGTGGACTGCATGCGTCCGTCTTGACCGGCGGGCACCAGCTCGGGGCTGATCTCGGTGTCGAGCACCGCCTGCAGCACCTCGACGGTGTCGGCGCTGAGGTCTCCGGCCGAGATGACCCAGCGGATGACGTGCTGGATGAGCGTCTTGGGCACCCCCGGATTCACCGAGTAGTGGCTCATCTGATCGCCCACGCCGTACGTCGACCAGCCGAGCGCGATCTCTGACAGGTCGCCCGTTCCCACCACGATGCCGCCGTGCTGGTTGGCGAGACGGAAGAGGTAGTCGGTGCGCAGGCCCGCCTGCACGTTCTCGAACGTCACGTCGTGCACGGGCTCACCGGCTGCGAAGGGGTGGCCCATGCGGGCGAGCATCTCGGATGCCGCGGGCCGGATGTCGATCTCCTCGATCGAGGCGCCGACGGCCTCGGCGAGGGCGATGGCGTTGCGCTTGGTCTTCTCGCTCGTCGCGAAGCCGGGGAGCGTGTAGGTGAGGATGTCGCTGCGCGGACGCCTGGAGGCGCTGGACGAGGCCCGACACCTGGATGTTGAAAGCCTCGTAGCAGTCCTGCGCCAGCCGAGCCGGGTCGTCGGGGACGAAGGGGAAGCGATCGAGCGCGCGACGCAGTCCGATGTCGGTCGCGGGCGGTGCCAGTTCGAACGACACGGTGCGGAAGGTGGGCGCCGTCGTGCGGCGATTGTCGTCGAACGTCCCCTGACGGATGCGGTCCTGCCGCAGACGGTCGAGATCGACGTCGGCGACGGTCGTTCGTCGATTCGCCCTGGCCGGCGGCGGCGTACACGTAGGCCGCGAGGCACCGCATCGACTGCGACTGCGACAGCAGGTTCCGGTCGTCGGCGCGCCCGATGGTGATCGGGCTGCCGGAGAGGTTCGCCAGCACGGTCGCTCCCGCGAGCGCCGCCCCCGATGACGGGGGGATCGGCACCCAGACGTCTTCGCAGACCTCGGCGTGCAGCGTCAGCCCGGGAACGTCGACGGCGTCGAAGAGCAGGTCGGGCCCGAACGGCACCGTCTCGCCGGCGACGCGGATGACCTGCCCTGCCTGATCGTCGCCACGCGCGTACCAGCGGTGCTCGTAGAACTCGCGGTAGGTGGGCAGATAGGCCTTGGGGGCGACCCCGAGCACGCGCCCGCGATGGATCACGACGGCGCAGTTGTAGAGCCGGTTGCCGTGTCGGAGCGGTGCCCCCACCAGCAGCACCGGGAGCAGATCCGCGGATGCCATGACCAGGCGCACGAGAGCCGCTTCGACGGCGTCGAGCAGCGGATCCTGCATGACGAGGTCGTCGATCGCGTACCCGGTGAGGGACAGCTCCGGGAAGACCGCGACGGCGACCCCCTCGGCGTCGCACGCCCGCGCAGACTCCAGCACCGCGTCGGCGTTGGCGGCGGGGTCGGCGATCGCCACGGGGATCGTGCACGCGGCCACGCGCGCGAATCCGTGCCGGTAGACGCTCTCGAACGGCAGGTCGGTGATCACCCCACCAGTCTGGCAGGCCTCTCCGACACCGCGGCAGTCGGATCGCCCGCGCAGACGGGCCTGTGGACACCCGGCGGGGCGATGTCGGGGGTCGCGGTTAGCGTGGAGGCATGCGGTACATCGAGCGCGACGCGCGCATCGTCTGGAGCGCCAGCGATCTCAAGGCAGCGGCCGAATGCGAGTTCGCGTGGCTGCGCGCCATCGACGCGAAGGTCGGTCGTGTCGCGGCCGTCGACGACCCCGAGGACGCCACCCTCGAGCGCGCCGCGCGTCTCGGCACCGCGCACGAGCTCCGCGTGCTCGACGACTACCGAGCGCGCCTCGGCGCCGCCGTGCGCGAGATCCCCGCCGCGCGTTCCTCCCATGCCGAGGCGCTGGCCGAAGCCGTGCGCCTCACCGACGCGGCCCTCGCCGACCCGTCGGCGGAGGTCGTGTACCAAGCCGCGTTCGCGACCGACGAGTTCGTGGGCTTCGCCGACTTCCTCGTCCGCGAGTCGGATGCTCGACCCGACGGGACGCGCCCCTGGATCGTGCAGGACACCAAGCTCGCGCGCCGGGCTCGCGTCACCGCGCTCATGCAGTTGGCAGCGTACGTCGATCAGCTCGACCGGCTCGGCGTCCCGCGCTCCGACGAGGTGCAGCTGCTCCTCGGTGACGGGACGACGAGCACGCACCGCGTCGACGACCTCCTCCCCGTCTTCGGGCTGCGTCGGGCGCGATTGCGCGCGCTGATCGCCGACCGCCGCGTCGAGCTCGGCGCCGCCGGCCCCGCGATCGGCTGGGGCGACGCGCGCGGCGACCTCGACGTCGTCGCGTGCGGGCGCTGCGCGACGTGCGAGCTCGAGGTCGTGGCTCATCGTGACCTGCTGCTCGTCGCCGGCATGCGGCCTGTGCAGCGTGATCGACTGCGCGCGGGCGGCATCCGGACGATCGACGACCTCGCCGCGGCGCCCTCCGCGCCCGCCGCGATGAGTGCCGACACGTTCGCGTCGCTCCGCACCCAGGCGCGGCTGCAGCTCGACAGCCCGGCGGGAGTGCCCACCGAGGGCGCCCCGGAGCACGCGGTTCCCACCTTCGAGGTCGTCGCACCCAAGTCGCTGGGCGTGCTGCCCCGTCCCGACCACGGCGACCTCTTCTTCGACTTCGAGGGCGACCCGCTCTACACCGAGGGCGTTGGGGAGCACTGGGGCATCGACTACCTCTTCGGCTGGGTCGACACCCGCGAGACGTACGGCGCGATCTGGGCGCACACCTTCGAGGAGGAGCGCGTCGCTCTCGAGCGCTTCCTCGACATGGTGGCATTGCGTCGACAGCAGTATCCCGGCATGCACATCTACCACTACGCGCCGTACGAGCCGACGCACCTTCTGACGATGGCCGCGCGGTACGGCGTGCGCGAGGCCGACGTCGACCGACTGCTGCGCGACGGTGTGTTCGTCGATCTGTATCCCGTGGTGCGCCGCGCCCTGCGGGTGGGATCCCGGTCGTACTCGATCAAGAAGCTCGAGCCGCTGTACATGGGCGAAGAGGTGCGCACGAGCGACGTCCAGCGCGGCGACGACTCGATCGTGAAGTACGTCGAGGCGCGTGCGCTCGCCGCCGACGGCGACGTCGAAGCCGCACAGCGCGTGCTCGACGACCTCGCGGACTACAACCGCTACGACTGCGTCTCGACGAGGCGCCTGCGCGATTGGCTCGTCGATCGGGCTCGCGAGTCGGGGGCCGTGCCGGCGCGCGGCGCCGAGCCCGACGAGCAGGCGTACGAGCCGTCACCGCGCGCGACGGCCCTGCAGCGGTGGGCGGCCGATGCTCCCGACCCCGACGCGACCGCTCTCCGGCTCGCCGCGGCCGCGATCGACTACTACCCGCGCGAGGAGAAGACCTACTGGGCGACGCACTTCCTTCGCCTGCGTGAACCCGTGTCGGTGTGGGAGGAGAGCCGCGACGTCGTGGTCGTCGACGTCGCCCGCTCGCGCGTCGTGACCGATTGGCACATCGCCGAGTCGGGGCGCGGTTCCGAACGCCGCCTGGTCGAGCTGCGTGGCGAGCTCGCTCCCGGAACACGCCTGACCCCGGATGCCGAACCCTTCGCCGTCTACGACCTTCCGGCCCCGTTCCCGATCGACACCCGTCCGCGGTGGATCCACGGCGCTCGCCGGGTGACGGTCCGAGAGGTCCTCGACGACGGCGCCATCGTGGAAGAGATCGCAGCAGACGGCGTCACCTGGGACGAGCTGCCGCTCGCCCTCACGCCTCCCGCGCCACCCCGGGCGGGCAACCAGCAGAAGGCGATCGACGCGTGGGCCGATGCCGTTCTGGCATCCGCCCCGTCCCTTCCGTCCGGCCCCGCGGTCGACATCCTGCGGCGCGTGCCTCCGCGCACCGGCTCGGGCGCCCTCGCCCCCGTCACCGCGGTCGACGGTCGAGCGGGCGACGACGAGGTCGCGGCGATCTCCCGCAGCGTGGCCGACCTCGAGCACAGCTACCTCGCTGTCCAAGGTCCCCCCGGCACCGGGAAGACCTATGTCGGCTCGCACGTCATCGCCCGTCTCGTCGCCGAGCGCGGGTATCGCATCGGAGTCGTCGCGCAGTCGCACGCGACGATCGAGCACATGCTCGACCAGGTCATCGCGGCCGGGGTTCCGGCATCCCGCGTCGGCAAGGCCCCCAAAGACCCGAGTGCCCCGCATGCCTTCACGGTGCTGCCGAAGAACGGCGTCGCGGCCTTCACCGCCGAGAACGCGGCTCACGGCTTCGTGGTGGGCGGCACTGCGTGGGACTTCAGCCACGAGACGCGCGTTCCCCGCGGCAGCCTCGACCTGCTCGTCATCGACGAGGCGGGGCAGTTCTCGCTCGCGTCGACCATCGCGGTCTCGCTCTCGGCGCAGCGGCTCCTGCTCCTCGGCGACCCGCAGCAGTTGCCGCAGGTGAGTCAGGGCACGCACCCCGAACCGGTCGACACGTCGGCGTTGGGCTGGATCATCGACGGTGCCGAGGTCGTCCCGCCGGAGCTCGGCTACTTCCTCGCGCGCACGCGGCGCATGCACCCCGCGGTGGCGGGGCCGGTCTCTCGTCTGTCGTACGAGGGACGCCTCGAGGCGCACCCGTCGACGGCTCTGCGCCGGTTGGAGGGCGTCGATCCCGGAGTGCACGTGGTTCCGGTGCGGCACCACGGCAACTCGACGTGCTCCGACGAGGAGGCCGCCGAGGTCGCGCGCCTCGTCAGCGGCCTGATCGGGCGCGCGTGGACCGGCGCCGAGGGAGGCGCGGGCGACTCCGCCACCCTGCACGAGCCGCGGCCGTTGCAGGGCGACGACATCATCGTCATCACGCCGTACAACGCGCAACAGGTCGCGGTCGAAGAGGCGCTCGCGGCTGCGGGCTTTCCCGATGTTCCCGTGGGAACCGTCGACCGGTTCCAGGGCAAAGAGGCCGTGGTCGCGATCCTGACCCTCGCCGCGTCCTCGGGGCGCGAAGCGCCGCGCGGCCTGGAGTTCCTCCTGCTGCGCAACCGCATCAACGTCGCGATCTCGCGCGCGATGCAGGCGGCGTACGTCGTGTACTCCCCGTCGTTGCTCGACGATCTCCCGCGCACGCCCGAGGGCGTCGCGCGGCTCAGCGCCTTCGCGCGGCTGGTCGCCGAGGCCGTTTGAGCCCGGCATCGGCCTGTCGTGCGAGGTCTGGGGCGCAGGTTTGCGTTTCGAGGCGCGGTTTTCACGCCCCGAACGCGGAATGGCGCCGCGAACCGTCAGATCGCGACCCCGCCGCGGGTGCGATCCGGCCGCGGGTTCGACCCGGCCGCGGGTTCGACCCGGCCGCGGGTGCGACCCGGCCGCGGGTGCGACCCGGCCGCGGGTGTGACCCGGCCGCGGGTCCGACCCAGCGTCAGGCGGTGCCGTACAGACGGTCGCCGGCGTCTCCGAGACCGGGCACGATGTAGCCCTTCTCGTTGAGCCGCTCATCGAGGGCGCCCAGGACGAGCGTCACGTCGTGACCCTCGACCTGCTTCTCGATCGCGCGCGCCGAGCGAGCCGCCGGTGGCGAGCATCGGGTCGAGCACGAAGCACTGACGGTCGCTGAGGTCGTCGGGCAGGCGCTCGGCGTACGTGGTGGGCTGGAACGTCTCCTCATCGCGCACCATGCCGAGGAAGCCGACCTCGGCGGTGGGGAGGAGCTTCACCATGCCCTCGAGCATGCCGAGACCGGCGCGCAGGATCGGAACGACGATCGGGCGGGGCTCGCTGATCTTGACGCCCTCCGTGAGGGTGACCGGCGTCTTGATCTCGATCGTCTCGACCCGGACGTTCCGCGTGGCCTCGTAGGCGAGCAGGGTCACGAGCTCCTCGGTGAGCTGGCGGAAGACCGGCGACGAGGTCTGCTCATCGCGCAGCACGGTCAGCTTGTGGGTGATGAGCGGGTGATCGGCGACGTGGACACGCATAGGCTCAAGGCTAGTCGCTCGACCCCGACGACTCCGCCGTAATCTCGGAAGCACCCGTGACCCCCACCGCCCTCGACCTCTCCGCCATGCGCCGCGCGCTGGTCCTGGCCGACGCCGCCGCGGCGGAGGGCGACGTGCCCGTCGGGGCGGTCGTGGTCGATGCCTCCGGGACGATCCGAGGCGAAGGCCGCAACCTCCGCGAGGCCACCCACGACCCCACCGCGCACGCCGAGGTGGTGGCCCTCCGTCGGGCGGCCGAGGCCCTGGGCACGTGGCATCTCGCCGAGTGCACGCTCGTGGTCACCCTCGAGCCGTGCATCATGTGCGCCGGCGCCGTTCTGCAGGCGCGCGTCCCGCGGGTCGTGTTCGGAGCGTGGGATGCCAAAGCGGGCGCCGCCGGATCGATGTACGACGTCCTGCGCGATCGGCGTCTGCCGCACCGGGTCGAGGTGGTCGGCGGGGTCGCCGAAGGCGAGGCATCCACTCGTCTGCAGGTGACCCCCCCCGCAGCGCGCGCCGCAGCGCACCCGCCGCAGAGCACGCCCGCCGCGCCGCACCCGCCGCAGCACGCCCACCGGCACGCCGCAGCGCACCCGCCGCAGCACGCCCACCGGCACGCCGCAGCACCTGCCGGCGCGGACGCGCGCGCGGGCGTCAGCGCGGGAGGTGCGGGACGACCTCGGTGCCGAACTGGTCGGCGTGGTCGATGTCGCGCAGGTCCAGCAGCTGGAAATACACGCGGCTCGCGCCGAGATCGCGCAGCCGGCCGACCTTCTCGACGACCTGGTCCGGGGTGCCGATGATGTTGGCGCCGTTGTCGAACTGCTCGCGGGTCTGGCCGATCGCGGCGAGGCGTCGCTCGATCTCGGCGTCGTCCGCCCCGACGATCGTGGGAAGGGCGACGGACATCTTCAGCGTCGCGGGGTCGCGCCCGAGGTCTTCGCAGGCCGCCCGCACGACGTCGAACTTCTGGGTGACGACGTCCTCGGGCACGAAACCGATGTTGAACTCCGTCGCGTAGCGTGCCGCGAGCGCCGGCGTGCGCTTCGGTCCGCCGCCGCCGACGATCACCGGCACCCGCTCCTGCGCGGGCTTCGGCAGCGCCGGTGCCGCGTCGAGCCGGTAGTGCGCCCCGTCGAACGTGAAGGTCTCGGCATCCGGGGTCGCCCACAGACCCGTGACGATCGCGAGCTGCTCCTCGAGAAGATCGAACCGCTTGGCCGGGAACGGGATGCCGTAGGCCTCGTGTTCGCGTTCGAACCACCCCGTTCCGAGCCCGAGCTCGGCCCGTCCACCCGACATCGCGTCGACCTGCGCCACCTGGATCGCGAGGATCCCCGGCACCCGGTAGGTCACGGACGAGACGAGGGTGCCGAGCCGGATGCGAGAGGTCTCCCGCGCGAGGCCGGCGAGGGTGGTCCACGCGTCCGTGGGGCCGGGGCGCGGGTCGCCCTCGCCCATCCGCAGGTAATGGTCCGAGCGGAAGAACCCGTCGAGGCCGTGCGTCTCGGCGGAGCGCGCGAAAGCGAGCTGGTCGTCGTACGAGAAGCCCTGCTGGGGTTCGGTGAACAGGCAGTATTCCACGGTGGCCTTTCGGGCGGGGGTGGGGCGACGGGAGCGGGGCGGGGTGTCAGTCGGCCGAGCGCAGGATGATCGCCTCGGTGGGCGGCGCGGGATCCGCCGGACGCCCGACGTATCCGATGTGGGTGAGCAGAGCCCGACGGAACACGGCGGGACGCTCGAGGTGCGCCGCATGACCGGCCCCGTCGACCGGCACCTCGGTCACCTCGCCGCCCGCGGCGGCGTACGCCGAGAGCACGTCGCGGGTCTGCGACACCATCGGCTGGGCGGGCGCGACATCCTCGCCGGGCCAGTCCGGGATCACGCCGAGCGCGCCGAGGTGGTTGAGGTCGTAGAAGGACGCGTCGGACACGATGGCATCCGCCGTCCCGTAGATCCAGAGGATCGGGGGCTTGTCGGCGAGATCGACGATCGCGGAGACGTTGAAGTACTTCGGCGCCATGGTGTTGAGGACACCGCTCGCGCCCGGGGCGAAGCCCGGCCAGTTCGGGCTCGCGACCGCGTCACCGGGGTAGTTGCCGCCGGCGGTCGAGGTCGACAGCATCGACTCGACCCAGACGTCTTCGTGCTCGCTCGTGTAGCCCGCGGCGACGTACCCCGACCGGAAGACCGATCGCGGCGAGGTGGGCGCGTCGTCGGTGGTGTCGCGGTTGGTCAGGCGCTGGACGAAGTCCGGGTTGGCCCCACCCGCCCCGGTGCCCGCGTCGTCGTCGGTGAGGCGCGAGCCGTCGCGCCGCGTGCCGCCGAAGCCGAATGGCGAGACCGGCGACTGCAACGTGAGCGAGAGCACCGGGTGGTCGAGGGCGTACTGCAGCACCACACCGCCGCCCATCGACCATCCGACGAAGTGGGCCGCGGGGATGCCGAGGACCTCCAGGGTCGCGCGGATGTCGTCGCTGAAGTCGCGGACGCCGCGCGAGGCGTCCACCGGCATGTGCTCGGTGCCGCCGAAGCCGCGGAGGTCGATCGCGAGTACACGCAGATCGCTCGGCAGGTCCTGCATGATCTCCTGCCAGAACAGGGAGGACGACACGTTCCCGTGCACGAACACCACCGTGTGCTCGGGCGCGGTGGCCGGATCGTCGCCGACCCGCTCGAGCACGTTCACGCTCAGGCGATCGGTGTCGACGAGACGCGCGGTGATGCCGTCGAAGAGAGTCATGAGAGGGTCCTCCGTGTCGCTCGCGGGTGCCCCGGTACGCCCGCGATCCGACTCTAACGCGCGCCCCTTTCGGCCGCACTCAGGGTTGCCCCGGGGGCCGACCGTGCGCTTCGTAGACTGTCGGACATGACGGATGCCACGACCTCGCTGCCCCCGATCGCCATCCTCGGCGCCGGCTCCATGGGAGGAGCCATCCTCCGCGGACTCGTCGCGGCCGGACTCACCGGCGGTGGTGTCACCGCGACCAACCGTTCGATCGCGAAGGCTGCGGAGCTCGCCGGCCTCGAGGGGGTCACGAGCGTGGCCTTGGAGGCGGCGCCCGACGGCAACGCGGCGGCGGTGGCATCCGCCGACATCGTCCTGGTCGGGGTGAAGCCGGCGATGGTGCCGGACCTCCTCGACGAGATCGCGCCGCACCTGCGTCCGGGCGCCGTCGTGGTGAGCCTCGCCGCCGGCGTCACGCTGGACACCTTCGCGAAGCACTTGGGCGACCGCGTCTCCACGCTGCGCTCGATGCCCAACACGCCGTCGCTCGTGGGGAAGGGCGTCACGGGACTGGCGGCCGGGCCCGCGGCATCCGCCGACGACGTCGCCGTGGTGCGCGCGCTGTTCGAGACGGTCGGGGTCGTGCTGGAGGTGCCGGAGGCGCAGATCGACGCGTTGTCGACGATCTCGGGCTCGGGCCCCGCTTACGTCTTCCTCCTGGTCGAGGAGTTCACGAAGGCCGCCGTGCGGATGGGCTTCGACGACGATCAGGCCCGGCTGCTCGCCGAGGAGACCTTCGCGGGGGCGACCGCACTGATGGCCGCGTCGGACGTGGATCCGGCCGAGCTCCGCCGCCGGGTGACGAGCCCCAAGGGCACCACGGAGCGGGCCGTCGCCGTGCTGCAGGACGCGCGTCTCGACGACACCTTCACCGCCGCGGCCGAAGCGGCGCTCGCGCGCGCGAAAGAGCTCGCCGCGGGGAGCTGACCCTCAGCGGTCGAGGGCGGCGAAGCGCTCGATGTCGGAGTTGGTGCCCGACACGATGACGAGGTCGTGGTTGGTGACGACCGTGTCGGCCTCCGCGTAGCGGAACGGTCGGCCCGGACTCTTCACCCCGACGACGGTCACGTTGTACTTCGTGCGCACGCCCGACTGATTCAGGCCCACCCCGCGGATGAGCTTGGGCGGGTACATCTTCGCGAGGACGAAGTCGTCGTCGAAGCGGATGAAGTCGAGCATGCGCCCGCTCACCAGGTGCGCGACGCGCTCCCCGGCCTCGGCCTCGGGGTAGATGACGTGGTTCGCGCCGACGCGGGCGAGGATCTTGCCGTGCGACTGCGAGACCGCCTTGGCCCAGATCTGCGGGACCTTGAGGTCGACGAGGTTCGCGGTGATGAGGACGGATGCCTCGATGAGCGAGCCCACCGCGACGACCGCCACCTGGAAGTCCTGCGCGCCGATCTGACGCAGCGCGTCGATGTTGCGCGCATCGGCCTGGACGGCGTGGGTCACCCGCTCCGACCATTTCTGCACGAGCTCGAGGTTGCCGTCGACGGCGAGGACCTCGCGGTCGAGCCGGTCGAGCTCTCCGGCGCACGCGGCGCCGAAGCGGCCGAGGCCGATGACCAGGACGGGGGCGTCACTGCGGATGCGTTCAACCAACGATGGGCCTTTCGACGGGCAGCGCGTACAACTGCGATCGTGACGAGGCCGCGACCGCGGCGGCGAGTGTCACAGTACCAATGCGCCCCATGAACATGGTCGCGGCGAGGACGTAGACGGCGGGGTCGGGCAGTTCCGCGGTGAGACCGGTGGACAGACCGACGGTCGCGAAACCCGAGATGACGTCGAAGAGCACATGCTCGATGGGCGCATCCGTGATCCGGCTGATGGTCACCGTCGAGATCGCGACGATCGTCGCGCCCCACGCCACGACGGAGAGGGCGACGCGCTGGACGTCGCTGGGGATGCGTCGACCGAACGCCTGCACCGACGGGCGCCCCTTCGCCTCCGAGAACACCGCGAGGGCGAGGACGGCGAGGGTGGTCACCTTGATGCCTCCGGCGGTGGATGCCGAGCCCCCGCCCACGAACATGAGCATCGACCCGACGATCAGGGTCGCCCCGTTCAGGTCGCCGATGTCGATGATGACGCCGGCTCCCGCGAAGAAGAGGATGACCGTCGTGATGATCGTGAGCTTCGCGTGCAGGGACCACTGGCGGAACCGCCAGTAGTGCCGCCAGAGCGTGAAGATCACGGGGAACCCGATCGAGCCGAGGAAGACGCCCATCATCAGGACGGTCAACAGGAAGTAGTCCTGGGCGAAGGGCGTCAGGCCGTCGGCGTTCGGCACGAACCCCGTGTTCGTGAAGGCCATCGCCGCGTAGTACGGCGCCTCCCACAGGGCGACGAGGGGGTCGATACCGCCGATCACCAGCGAGGGATAGATGAGGACGGTGAGACCCGCCTCGATCACGAGGGTCGAGAGGGCGACGGTGCGCAGGAGCTGGCCGACCTCTCCCAGACGCACGGTCTGTCCCTCGTTCACGGGACCCCCGTGCGCGCGGAGCGGGTTGCTGTCGCCCGCGGCGATGAGCTTGGCGCGCAGTCCCAGGCGCTTCGAGATCACCAGGCCCAGGATCGACGCGAGGGTCAGGACGCCGAGGGCGCCCACGTTCACGCCGATATAGGTGATGACGTGGCCGAGCGGCGACCAGTGCGTGTACATGTTCACCGTCGACAGCCCCGTGACGCAGATGGTCGAGACGGCGGTGAAGAGCGCGTCCGCGAACGGCGTCCGTTGACCGGTCGCCGAGGCCTGCGGGAGCGAGAAGAGCGCGGTGAAGAGCAGGATCAGCGTGACGAACACGAGGACCGCGAAACGAGCGGGGGATGCCGTCGTCAGATTCCGCAGCCGATCCCATGCCTCCGCCGCTATGCGTCGCGCGCGCACGGAGAGCCGCACCTCGCTCGGCGTCGCTGCCATGCGCCGCTCCCTTCGGTGCCCGAACCCGAATCATGGTACTCGGGCGAGGGCGCGGCTAACCTAATGCCATGGCGGACATCTTCGACGTGATCGCTGACGGAACGCGTCGCGACATCCTGCAGCTGCTTCTGGACCGGGCGACGGGAGGCGAGCGCGGAACGAGCGTGTCGCAGATCGTGTCGGCGCTGGGTGTGAGTCAGCCGACCGTCTCCAAGCACCTGAAGGTGCTGCGCGAGGCGCAGCTCGTCACGGTGCGGGAAGAGGGGCAGCACCGGTACTACAGCCTGGCCGTCGCCCCCCTCGACGAGGTCGACGACTGGCTCGTCCCGTTCTTCTCGGTGGATGCCGAGAACGAGCCCGCGCTGCCCGAATCGGCGATGCACTACGCCGAGGTGGTCGGTCGTGCCGCCGCATCGGTGAAGCACTCGGTGACGTCGGCGTTCCGCAAGCTTCCCGGGCGCTGATCCCCGCGCGGGCACGGTTCCCGACATCTTAAAATCACAGTAGCCACATAGGTTTACAGCCGTCGCACCCAGACCCTAGAGTGTGCAGCATCGAAGGGTGAGTCCACCCGGAACGAAGGGTGAACGATGGCGGAGCTTCCTGACATGCGCTTCCTCACGGTTGCGGAGGTCGCGGAGCTCATGCGCGTCTCGAAGATGACGGTCTACCGTCTCGTGCACGCCGGGGAGCTCCCCGCCGTGCGCTTCGGTCGCAGCTATCGCGTGCCGGAATCGGCGGTCGCCGAGGCCGTGCAACGTCCGGTGTCCGACGTCGGCTAGACTGATCCGAGGCTTTTTTTCAACGCCTGCTGTTCCCGGGGGCCGACATCGGCACCCAGACCCCGACTTAGTGAGGTTTTCCGTGGGTTCTGTCATCAAGAAGCGCCGTAAGCGCATGGCGAAGAAGAAGCACCGCAAGCTGCTTCGCAAGACTCGTCACCAGCGCCGCAACAAGAAGTAACGCGGCCACCACACCGAGCGCCTGTCCTGTTGCGACGGGCGCTTCGTGTATTCCGTCGCGCCGTTCGTCTTTCGGAGGAAGCATGCAGTCCATCACCATCGCCGACCTGCGCGCCGGACGGGACCGTCCGCTCATCGACGTGCGCGAGGAGCACGAGTTCGCCGCGGGCCATGTCCCGGGCGCCGTGAACATCCCCATGTCCACCTTGGGGGACCACCTCGACGAGATCCCGGCCGAGCCGTTCGACGTCATCTGCCAGGCGGGAGGCCGTTCCGCACGCGTGGTCGAGGCGCTGTCAGCGCGCGGGCACGACGCCACCAACGTCGAGGGTGGCACGGGTGAATGGATCGCGGCGGGTTACGACGTCGAGGTCTGACCTCCGTCTTCGTCCTCCTAGGATGAAGACGTGACGACCCTGACGCTGATCGGTAAGCCCGACTGTCACCTCTGCGAGGTCGCCGAGCAGATCGTCGAGACGGTCGTCTCCGAGCTTCCCCCCGAGGTGGCGGACCGCGTCACCATCGACCACGCCTCCATCACGGAGGACGCGGCGCTGTACGACAAGTGGTGGGAGAAGATCCCCGTCATCCTCGTCGACGGCGAGCTGCACACGCACTGGCGCGTGTCGGCCGACCGACTGCGCGCCACCCTCCTGGCTGCCGACACCGAAGGAGCCTCCGCGTGAGCATCCGACACATCGTCCTGTGGAAGCTGGCCGCCGACGACGCCGACACCCGCGCGTTGCACGCCGAGCAGATCGAGGAGCGCCTGCTGGCGCTGCGCGGGGTCATCGACGAGATCGAGCACCTCGAGATCGGCCGGAACGTCGCGAATCCCCAGGCCAACTGGGACGTCGCGCTCGTGAGCCAGTTCGCGGATGCCGAGGCCCTCGAGCGCTACCAGGTCCACCCCGCTCACCAGGAGGTCGTCGGGTTCGTGCGCTCCGTCGTGGCGGAGCGCGCCTGCGTCGACTACCCCGCCTGAGGCCGGTCGGGGCGACCCGGCCTCCGGCTCCGGCCGACATGCCCGATCAGTTGATCGGGCGGATGGTCGCGGGAGTGACCGTCAGGGCCACACGCACGCGCGATCGGAGATCGAGGCGCTGCTCGGACGGATGCTCGACCACGACCTGGACGTCGTCGGCCGTGCGAACGGTGGACCGACGCGCGCTCCCGAGGAACGTCGTCGCCTCGACCACGGCATCCATCCCGGGTTCTTCGGTCCCCACGATCATCACGCTCTCGGGGCGGACGACGACCTCGCAGTGCCCGTCGGAGGCGGGGCGCGCGAGGGGGAGCTCCTGTCCCCAGACCTCGACGATCGCGCCCTCCACGATCCCGGGAAGCGCGTTCACGGGGCCCAGCACCTCGGCGACCACGGCGTCGTCCACGCGGGAGTAGAGCTCGTCGGGCGACCCGTCGGCCACCACTCGCCCGTGGTCCATGACGACCAGTCGATCCGCCACCGCCGCGGCTTCCGCGGTGTCGCGCGTGAACCACAGCGTCGTCACCCGTCGGGCGCGCAGCTCCTGCACCACGCGATCCCGCGTCTCGGCTCGCGCCGCCGTGGGAAGGGCGGCCAGAGGATCGTCGAGGGCCAAGGCCCCCGGTTGCGCGGCGAGGGCGCGGGCCAGCGCCCAGCGTTGCCGATCGCCGTGCGCGAGCCGATGGACGAGCTTCTCCCGCCCGCCGAGACCGACGACCTGCGTCAGCCGGCTCGCTTCGGCGTCGGCATCCGGTCGCCCGGCGCGTCGCGCGGTGGCGGCGATCGACGTCAGGACGCGGCCGAACCGCGCGACCGGAGTGCGGTCCCGCACCTCCGGTACACGAGGAGAAGACACGCCAGAGCGGCCGTCGACCGTGACGATGCCGGTGTCCGGGCGCTCGGCGCCCGTCACCGCCCGGAGAAGCGTCGACGCCCCGCAACCGGGAGGACCGACGAAGGCCACGATGTCGCCCGGATCGATGTCGAGGTCGATGTCGCACAGGACCGACGTGCCCGCGCGCGTCCGGTTCACGCCCCGGAGCGAGATCGCCCATCCGGCGCGCGCGGGGTCGCCCATCGAGGGCGACGGATCCGCAGGGCGCTCGGCGATCATGCACCCACGGTACGGAGAACCCATGACGCGACGACGCCCGGGGAGTGAACCCCGGGCGTCGCTCGCTCGAACCTTGCACGACGTCGGGGCGCGTGCCCCGGCCGCAGGTTACGGGGCGAGCCGGGTGGGGCCGCGGAAGAGGTAGGTGACCTCGCGGATCGACGATTCGCCGAGCATCAGCATCAGCACGCGGGCGAGACCCATGCCGAAGCCGCCGTGCGGCGGGGCGCCGAAGCGGAAGAAGTCGAGATAGAAGTCGAGGTGCTCGGGGTCGAGACCCTTCTCCTTCGCCTGCTCGATGAGGACGTCGACGCGGTGCTCGCGCTGCGCGCCGGTCGTGATCTCGACACCGTTGAAGAGAAGGTCGTACGACTTGGTCAGCCCCGTCTCCTCGTCGCGCATGTGGTAGAACGCGCGGATCTCGGGGTGGTAGTCGGTGACGAAGACGAACTGGTGCCCGTACGTCTCGGCGACGTGCGCCGCGATCTGACGTTCGCCCTCGGGGTCGAGGTCGCCGTCGGTGCGGGGGATCTCGTAGCCGCGGGCGGCGACGATCTCGCGGGCCTCGGCGAGCGGGATACGGGGGAACGGCAGCGTCGGCACCTGGACCTCGACGCCGAACAGCTCCGCGATCTCCGCGCCGTGCTTGTCGGCGACGGCCTGGAACGCCGTGTGCAGGAGTTCTTCCTGCATGCGCGCGACGTCCTCGTGCGAGTCGATCCAGCTGATCTCGGCGTCGATCGAGGTGAACTCGGTCGCGTGGCGGCTCGTGAACGAGGGGTCGGCGCGGAAGGCGGGAGCGATCTCGAAGATCTTGCCGAAGCCCGCGACCTGGGCCATCTGCTTGAAGAACTGGGGGCTCTGCGCGAGGTAGGCCGTCTTGTCCTCGAAGTAGGGCACCTCGAACAGCTCGGCGTTGGACTCCGAGGGGGATGCCATGAGCTTGGGGGAGTGGATCTCGATGTAGTCGCGCTCGACCCAGTACGTGCGCATGGCGTGCTCGAGCGTCGTCTGCACGCGGAAGATGAGGTTGTTGCGGCGCTGACGCAGGTCGATGAAGCGCCAGTCCATGCGCTTGTCGGGGCTGCTGTCGGCGGCGATCGGCGTCTCGGGGTTGGCCGCGGCGGCGATCACGAGCTCGCCGACCTTGATCTCGACGCCGCCGAGCTTCACGCGCTCGTCGTGCTTGAGCTCGCCGCGGACCGTGAGGAACGTTCCGGTGGCGAGGGCGCCGATCGTCTCGGTCAGCGCAAGGGAAGCGGCATCCTGATCCGTCGCCTCTTCGGAGGGGCGCGTCGCGGGGTTGACCAGCTGCACGGCGCCGGTCTCGTCGCGCAGGACGACGAACTGCACCTTCTTCTGATCGCGCACGGTTTCGACCCATCCCGACACCTCGACGGGGCCGGCGGGGAGGGATTTCAGCTGGTTGACCAGGACGCGTTCGCTCACGATCGACCAGTCTACGGGCGGGAGATGAGGACTCCCACGCGTCAGCGTCCGGCCCCCGCCGACAGGCCCGCCTTCACGTGACGTTGCGCGGCGAGGATCACCACGAGCGCCGGGACGCTCGCGATGAGGGACGCGGCCATGGTCGCCGCCCACGTGTTCAGGTTCGAGCTGCTGAGGGCGTAGATCAGCACCGAGACGGGGTACATCTCGTTGCGGTTGACCAGCGTCAGTCCGAACAGGAGGTCGCCCCAACTGAAGAGGAAGGCGAACACCCCGGCGGTGACGATCGCATTGCGCGAGAGCGGGATGACGATGCGCCAGAGCGTGCCGATCGGCCCGAGCCCGTCGACGGTCGACGCCTCGATGACCTCGGTGTCGAGACGGAGCATGAACGCCCGCATCACGATGATCGCGAACGGCACGCCGGCGGTGGAGTTGGCGAGGATCAGGCCGAGGAAGGTGTTCAGCAGGCCCCACGAGTTGAACATCGCGTAGAACGAGGTCGCGAGCACGACGCTCGGGACCATCTGCGCGAGCAGCAGGAGGATGAGCGCCAGGCTCACCGCGCGCGAACGCAGACGGCTGAGCGCATAGGCCGCCGGGATCGCGACGAGGAGGGTCACCAGGACCGATCCCAGCGAGACGAGGAGCGACACCCGCAGACCACCGAGGCCGGCGTCGTCGAGGGCGGTCTCGTAGCCGCCGAGCCCGGGCGAGGTCGGGAACCAAGCGGTGTCGGCGGAGTTCGCCGACGGCTGGAAGGATGCCGAGACCATCCAGTAGACGGGGAAGAGGTAGACCGCCAGCACGATCACCGTGAGGAGGGTCCACATCCAGCCGCGACGGCGGCGGCGGGAGCGCGGCTCCGGAGACGCGGGTGGGGCGATCGGGGCCGGGGACACGGGGGCGGACTGCACAGTGGTCATCGTTCGGCACGCTCCCTGCGCATCGACAGGATGGTGTAGACGATCGCGAAGACGATGCTGATGCCGAGAAGAAGCATCCCGTACGCCCCGCCCAGGCCGAACTCGAACTGCTGGAACGCCTGGCGATAGGACAGGAGTCCGAGCGTCACGGTGCTGTTGGCGGGTCCGCCCGCGGTGAGCACGAGCACGAGGTCGACGATCAGCAGCGTGTACACGACGCTCATCACGACGAGCACCGAGACGACCGGCCAGATGGTCGGCAGGACGATCGCCGTGAGGCGACGCCACGCGCCCGCCCCGTCGAGCTGCGCCGCCTCGAGCTGCTCGGCGGGGACCTGTTTGAGGGCCGCGCCGAGGATCGTCGCCCAGTACGGCAGGCTCGCCCACACGGCCACCACGATGACCGCGGGAAGAGCCGTGGCCGGGTTGGCCAGCCACGCCTCGGCGGGCAGGCGCAGGGCCTTCAACACCTCGTTGATGGGGCCTTCCCCCGCCAGGAGCGACTTCCAGACCGTCGCGACGACGACGGCCGGGAGCAGCCACGGCAGCAGGATGAGGGTGGGCAGCCAGCGGCTCCCCGGGAAGCGACGCGAGAACAGCAGGGCGAGGGCGAGCCCGAGCACGAGCTCCACCACGACGGAGACGACCGTGATGACGACCGTGTTGATGAGGGCTCGGGTCGTCACGGGTTCGGCGAGGATCGCCTCGAAGTTCGCGGTGCCGACGAAGGGAGCCCGTCCGGTGATGAAGGTGCCGGTGCGGAACTCGGTGGTGCTCATGAAGATCCCGTACCCCAGAGGGAACAGGAAGAAGAGCAGGAAGAACACCAGAGCCGGTGCGAGGAACGCCCCCAACTCGGCCCGCGAGCGGCCCGCCAGAGACAGCCGGGGCCGGCCGGGGGACGATCTCCCCGGCCGGCCGGCCGTTCTCACATCGGTGGCGGTCACTGACCGGCGACCTGCTTCAGCGCGGCTTCCGCGGTCTCCCCGCCCACCGTTGCGGACTGGATCGCATCCACGTACTTCTGCTGGAGGGTGTTCCACTCCGTGCCCAGCTGGGCCGTGTTGTAGGCGCCGTCGACGGCATCCACGAACGGGGCGGCCGCCGGGACCTGCTCGACGAAGGTGGCCTGAGCGCTGGTGAGAGCCGGGATGTACCCACCCTTCGTGGCGGTGTCGACCTGGTTGTCCTCGGACGCGCGGCACTTCACCAGGGCCGCGGCGGCCGCTTCCTTCTGCTGGTCGGCGTTGGCGGCGACGCCGTAGACGTAGCCGAGCAGGTTGGCGCGCGGCGACTCGCCGGCCTTCGCGGTGGGGAAGGGGAAGGTGCCGTAGTCGAAGGGGATCGAGGTGTCGACGAGGTTCCACGGGCCGGAGACCGTCATGGCGGCCGCGCCCGAGGTCCACTGGTCGATCGACTTCCAGCCCTGGTTGACGAACTCGGGCGACAGGGAGCCGTTCGCGACGAGCTTCTTGTAGAGGTCCACGCTGTCGACCGCGCCCGGGCTCGTGGGGTCGGCGGGGTCGCCGCCGGCCGAGAGCAGGAAGGGCAGGAAGTACGTCGCCGTCGAGCCGTCGCCGCCGATGCCGGGCAGGATGATGCCCTTCTGGTTCGCCGTGGTGAGCGAGCCGGCGAGCTTCACGAGGTCGTCGAAGGTCTTCGGGGCGGTCTCGGGGACGCCCGCGGCGGCGAAGGCGGCCTTGTTGTAGAAGATCGCGTAGTCCTCGACCTGCACGGGCAGGCCGTACAGCGTGCCGTCGTAATCGCCGAGGCCCGCGACGCTCTCGGCGAGGCCGTCGGTCGAGACGTCGTACTGCCCGAGGTCGGCGAGCACGCCCTGCGAGGCGAGCTGGGGGAGCTGGGTGTCGGTGGAGAGCAGGGCGACGTCGGGGAGCGCCTTGGCCCCGGCCGCCTGCAGCAGCTTGGTCGTGTAGTCGCCGGACTGCGTCTGGACGTCGACCGTGATGCCGAGCTGCGAGGCGCAGTCCTCGAAGTACTTCTTCTGCAGGCCCTGGTACGGCTCGAAGTCGATGCTGTTCCACACGGT
The DNA here is from genome assembly GCA_029239635.1 of Microbacterium sp. GTDB lineage: Bacteria > Actinomycetota > Actinomycetes > Actinomycetales > Microbacteriaceae > Microbacterium. The sequence continues at coordinate 29,670 of JARBUN010000037.1, forward strand.
GAGCGAGACGCCCTGGAAGCCGTCCGTCTTCGCCGGGGCGGACTGTCCGCCCGCGCAGCCGGCGAGTGTCAGCGCGCCCACGAGTCCGATCGCGGGAAGGGCGAGGCGGCGCAGCCGCGACGAGGAGAGAGCCATGTGTGGTCCGTTTCCCGACCGGCGCGCCATCGCCGATCGCTGAGTGCTGTGTGGGGGAGCGGGTCGGGTCCCGCGACGATGCTCACTCTGCTGCCTCCACATGACGAACAGGGAACAAGAGCGTCACGCGGTGTAACACCTGCCCCCGCGGGCGCTCCGGGGCGGGCAGGCTGAGAGCATCCCCATCTCTGCACCAGGAGCGCTCATGGCATCCCTTCCCGTCCCCTCCGTCGACGCGCCCCGGGCGCGTCAGCGCGTGCTCGTCGACACCGACACCGGCCTCGACGACGCCCACTCGCTCATGTACCTGCTCGCGCAGCCGGATGTCGAGATCGAGGCGATCACGACGATCTACGGCAACACGCCCGTCGAGGACTCGGCGCGCAACGTCCGCACCGTCCTCCGGCTCGCGGGGCGCGAGGACATCCCCGTCCACCTCGGCGAGGCCGCCCCGATCGAGGGCGAGGCGTCCATCGCCGACTTCGTGCACGGCACCGATGGTCTCGGCGACCGCTTCGAGCGGGCCGAGCTGCGCGTCGAGGACGAGAGCGCGGTGGATGCCATCGTCCGCATCGCCGCGGAGAACCCGGGCGAGGTCGACCTCCACCCCCTCGGCCCGCTCACCAACATCGCCCGGGCGCTCGAGCGCGACCCGGAGCTGTTCCTGAAGTTCCGCTCGGTCGTGATCATGGGCGGTGCCGGCGCGTACCCGCCGCCCGGCGGAGCGACCCTGACGGACGCCAACACGGCCAACGACCGGCGGGCGGCCGAGATCGTCTTCGGCGCGGCCAACAACGGCAATGTCGTGATGGTGGGCGTGAACGTCACGGCCCAGGCGATCCTCGACGAGCACGTGCTCGCGGTGCTGCGCGGGACCGGTACCCCGTGGGCGTCGTTCGCCGGCGAGGTACTGGACGCCTACAACGACTTCTACCAGTACAAGTGGGGACGTCGGATCTCGTCGGCGCACGACGGTCTGGCCACGGTCGTGCTGCACCGTCCCGAGATCGTCACCGGCTGGATCGAGGGCCCGGTGGACTACACCCCGTATGCGGACTCGCTCGCCACCCGCATCGCCCTGACCAGCGACGGTCTCCCGCTGGCCTGGGGGACGCCCGAGGGGCCGACGATCCGCGCTGTCACGTCTTTCGACAAGACCGCGTTCCTGCGACGCTTCGTGCAGGCCCTCTCGACGGGCCCGGCTCCGCGCGACTGAGCAGGGTTCGCGCGACGTGCCGTCGCTCCGCGGGAGGGGTGCGCGGCACGTCGCTCAGCTCGGGCCGCCGCTCCCGCTCAGCGGAGTCGGGCGCGGGCCGGGTGGTCGTCGGCGAGACGGTCGCGGCGGTCCGTGCGCAGGCGGGAGCGGAACGTGCCGTCCTTCGGGAACCCGCCGTACAGGCCGCGCTCCGTGAGGGCCGGGACGAGCAGTTCGGCGAAGTCCTCGACGGACGCGGGTGAGAGGAACGGGTGCAGGAGGAAACCGTCGACGCCCGACTCCTCGACGAAGGAGCCGATCGCGTCGGCCACGGCATCCGGCGTCCCGAGGAACCGATCGTCCGCGAAGGCGGTGACCCTCGCGAACTGCCGGCGCACGTCGCCCGCGGTGAGCACGGGCGCGTCGCCGCGAGTCTCCTTCGTCTGCGTGGCGTTCGTCGCGCGCTTGACCAGGGGCTCGTCGTCGGCGTACCGCGAGAAGTCGATGCCGCCCCACCCGGCGTACGCCGCGAGCTGCGCCTCGGGCGAGTAGTGCTGCTGGAGCGAGTCGATCTTCTCCTGCACGGCGATGTCGGTCGGGGCCACCACGAGGTTCATCCCGACCACGGCGCGGATCTGCGAGGCATCCCGGCCCAGCTCCTCGGCTCGTCGACGGATGCCGGCCAGCCCCTCGCGAATGGCGACGGGGTCGCTGTCGCCCACGAAGATCAGCTCGGCGTGCCGGGCCGCGAACTCGCGGCCGCGCGGTGACCACCCGGCCTGGATGACGACCGGGGTGCGCTGCGGGGACGGGGTGCTCAGGTGCGGTCCGGCGACCCGGAAGTGCTCGCCCTCGTGGTCGATGCGGTGCACCTTGGCGGGGTCGGCGAAAAGGCCCGAGGCCTTGTCTCCGACGAAGGCGTCGTCTTCCCAGCTGCGTTCCCACAGCGCGTAGGCGACCTCGAGGAACTCGTCGGCCCGGTCGTAGCGCTGGTCGTGCGCGAGCACGTCGAGGCCGAAGTTGGCGGCGGCCCCGGGCAGGTACGACGTGACGACGTTCCATCCGATGCGTCCGTCGGTGAGGTGGTCGAGGGTCGAGAACCGGCGCGCGTGCGAGAAGGGGTGCTCGTACGTCGTCGAGACCGTGGTGCCGAAGGCGAGGTTCTCGGTGACCGCGGCCAGCGCCGGGATGTGCAGCATCGGGTCGAGCGCGGGCAGTTCGACGCCCGTCTCGATCGCGGTCGCCGCGGATCCGCGGTACGTGTCGTACATCCCGAGCACGTCGCCGAAGAAGAACAGGTCCATGCCGGCGGCCTCGACGCGGCGCGCCTGGTCGGTCCAATAGCGCAGAGAGGTCGCGGTCAGACGCTCGTCGGCCGGGTGGGTCCACATGCTCGCCGCGGACGAGCCGTTGCCGACGCACGCCTGCTCGTACAGACCGAAGAGGAGCGGGCGGGGGTCAGACATTCGCGGTGATCCGTTCTTCTCGGGCGGGGGTGCGCCAGCGGACGTGCCCGCCGACGACGGTGAGGGATGCCTCGGCGGGGCCGGCCTCGACGAGTTCCGCGAGCGCGTCCTCGGGCGTCGTGGCCGAGACCGGGAAGACCGCGAGGTCGGCGCGAGCACCGATCTCCAGGATGCCGGTGGGGTCGGTGGCATCCAGTCCCAGCGCGTGCGCCCCGCCGGCGGTGGCGGCATGGAAGAGGCGGGCGTGCAGATCGCCGTCGGTGTAGCCCTGGTCGCGCGCCAGGGCGTGCAGGGCGGCGACGTCCTGCCACACGGAGAGGCTCGGCGACGACGAGAGGGAATCGGTGCCGACGGCTATCGCGTTGCCCTCACGCAGGTAGGCCGCGATGGGCGGCGGGTCGAGGCCGATGACGGCGTTGGACCGCGGGCAGAGGGCGACGCTGACCCCGCGGTCGCGGAGGAGGCGGCGGTCGTCCGCGTCGACGTAGATGCCGTGCGCGAGGTGGGTCGTCGGGGTGAGCGCGCCGAGCGAGTCCAGGTAGGCGATGACCCCCGTGCCGACGCCGTTCCCGCTCAGGAGCGCGAACTCGCCGCGGCCGTTCGCGCGCCACCGGTCGGCGAGATCGCCGGTGCCGGTGCGGACGTACGCGTCCTCCCACGCCGACTCGGCCGCGTGGATGTGCTGGCGCACGCCCCACTCGGCGGCCAGGCGGGACAGGTCGCGGATGACCTCGGTGTCGAGGGAGTAGATCGCGTGGGGGGAGAGGCCCGTCGACGGGGGAGTGGGCAGCGCGTTCAGCTGCGCGCGGACGGTGTCGGGCCCGCCGAGCCGCCAGGCGCTGTCGGTCCACCCGAGCACCTCCCAGAAGGCGATGCCGTGGAGCCCCGCTTCGTGCACGGCGCTGCCGGCCGCGGCGTCCGTGACGATCTCGGCGACGGCGGTCGTCCCCGCGCGCAGACACAGCGCCGCTCCGGCCGCCGCGGACGCGCTCCAGTCGCGCGGGAGCGGGTAGAGCTCCATGAACGCACTGATCCACGACTCGAACCCGTCGTGCGACGCGCGCCCCACCGCCGCCATGTCGGTGTACTGCAAGTGGGTGTGCGCGTTCACGAGTCCCGGGGTCAGCGCCCCGTCCCATTCCTGCACCTCGGCATCAGGGAACCCGCGGAGCACCTCGTCGAAGCGGCCGACCGCCACGATCCGACCGCCGCGAACGGCGGCGGCCCCATCGGCGAGAGCCGGAGCACCCGGGGAGAGGACCGCGCGGGCGCGGTGCACCGTGACGGTCATTCGTCTCCTTCTTCGTGCGAGTTCCACGAGGCGAGGAAGTCCCGTTGAGCAGGCGAGACGGTGTCGACCGTGCCGCCGAAGGAGGCCAGGGCGATGGCCGCGACCTCGTCGTCCGCGGCCCGCGGCAGGTCGTGCACCGCGGCGTCGAGCCCGACCGTGGCGAGCAGGTACTCGACGGAGGCCAGCTGCACCCCGAAGGACAGGTCCATGATCTCCACGGGATTGCCCTCGGCCGCGCTGACGTTCAGGCAGTTGCCGTCGTCGAGCACGTGCACGACCGAACCGCTCGGCATCCGGATCGTCGACACCGCCCCGTCGCGCGCCAGCTCGGTCGCACCGGCCGCGCGGGCGGCATCCAGAGCGATCTCCTGGGAAACCCCGCCGCCCACGGCCACGATCGCCCCGGTGGGCAGAGCGTCGAGATGCCCGACGTCCACGGTGTGCCGGATGCCGGTGGCCGAGATCACGAAGTCGGCGTCGGCGACGGCCTGAGCAAGGGTGCGCACCGCGAAGCCCGCGAACGCGGCCTGCAGCGCCGCCACCGGGTCGGTCTCCGTCACGATCACCCGCGCGCCCAGGGCGGCGGCGTGCTCGGCGATGCCGGAACCCACGCGGCCGTAGCCGACGACGACGACGGTCGCGCCGCGGAGCGAGCGGTCCGCGACGTCGGCCACGGCGAACACGACCGACTGCCCCGTGCCGTGGCGGTTGTCGAACAGCGACTTCGACCGCGCGTCGTTGGCGGCGACCACCGGGATGCGCAGGGCTCCCTCGGCGTGCATGCGTCGCAGGGGGCGCACGCCGCTCGTCGTCTGCTCGGTCGCTCCGCGCATCTGCGCCACGACATCGGGACGCTCGAGATGCACGAGCCGGATCGTCGAGGCGCCGTCGTCGACGATCACCTCGGGCCGATGGTCGAGCAAGGCGAACGCGTTCTCGCGGTCCTCCGACCGGCCGGCCTCCGCCCGCGCGTACACCGGCAGCCCCGCGTGGGTCAACGCCGCGGCGACCGCGTCGTCGGTGTTGCGACCCGCGGACGTGACCGTGACCTCGGCTCCCGCCTCCGCCAGGGCGAGGGCGACGGTCGCGGTCTTCGGCTCGAGGACGTCGGAGACCCCGATCCGCACCCCCGCGACGGTCCCGGCTTCGCGCAGACGGTCGGAGAGCGCGACCGTCACGGGCATGTGCGCGCGCGCCCAGTCGATGCGGTCCTGGCCCGCGCGCCACAGCGACGGGTCGGCGATGCGTCCGGTCACGGGGTCACCTCCCGAGCGAAGCGGTCGTCGTCGCCGGCGTCGTGCCGGTCGAGCACGAGCAGCGCGATGAGCGCGTCCAGGATGCGCCACTGGGTGCTCGACGGGGTGGCGTCGGCCTCCGGCAGAGGGGCCGGCATCTCGACCAGGGAGGCCGCTCCCGCCCGACCGACGAACGGACGGGACGACGGCGAGGTGCCGATCCCCGCGGTCGCGGCTCCGTCGGGGGAGGCGTCCGCGACGAGCCCCTCGAGGGTGTCGACGGGCAGGATGCCGTGTCCCTCGCCGGTCAGCACCGTGAGGTGCACGGGGGTGTCGCGGGCGGAGAGCTCCTTCAAGGGCTGCACCCGGAATCCGTCCAGGCGCGCCGCGAGGGCCGTCACCGGGGCGTCCGTGGCGCGGATCACCGCCGCCCCCAACGTGCGGAGCGACGTCGCGAGCGCCTCCGACAGCAGGCCGTCGCCGACCACGGCCACGGTCGTGCCCGCGAGCGTGAGATTCGTGCGCGCCGACACCGCGCGGAGCACCTGCTCGGCGCGAAGGCGCGAATACAGGATGCCGAAGGCCCCGGACGCGAACGGGTCGACGCCGTCGGGCTCGCGGACGAGATCGACGCCGCCGACGTCGCGGAGCGTCTCGCGCAGCGGGGGCGGAAGGGGAGGCAGGGCACCGCCGTACGACAGGGTCTCGAGCGCACTGCGCCACTCCCGGTGGAGGCGGAGGGAAACGGGGAGCAGCGCGTCGATCCTGTCGGGCGTGAAGGACCGGAAGGACGACACGCCTCGACGCTACGGCGCGAACGCCCTCGACCGCCACTTCGTGACGTCCCGCGGCGTGCCGCTCCCTAGGATGGCGGGCGTGACCTATTCGATGCCTCCGGAGTCGTTCCGGACGCTCCGGCCCGGGCCCGTGCGATCGTCCGCGCGCACCTGGGACGTCGTGCTGACGATCGTCCTCCTCGTGCTCCTGCCGTTGGCCGCGCTCGCCGCATCGTACGCCGGTCTCTTCCTCGCCTTCGCAGCCGACGCCTGCGGGTCCCACACCTGCAACACCGACCTGATGAACGTCGGCCTTTGGTCGGCGGTCATCGCGCCCTGGGCCGTGCTCCTCGCGGCGGTCGTCGTCTCGATCGTGCTCCTCGTGAAGCGGCGCTTGGCGTTCTGGGTGCCGCTGGCGGGGATGGCGCTCATGACGGCGTTCTGGTTCGTCTCCGCGGCGATCGTCAGCCTCGGGGTCTCGGCATCCTGAACGCGTGACCCGCTCGGGGGCAACCCCCAGGATTCGGGCCTGACCGGGCCGTAGCCTGGAACGGGCGCCCGGTCGGGCGGCCGATCACCGAGCGCGAAGGCACCCGATGACCGACATGACCCTCTCCGTCGCCCCCGCGGCGGCTCCCTCTTCGGAGGACCAGTCCTGGCTGACGTCGCTCGCCGACTGGACCGTCTCGCTCATGGAGGTCATCGGCCCCGTGGGTGCCGGTGTCGCCATCGCCCTCGAGAACCTGTTCCCGCCGCTGCCCAGCGAGGTCGTGCTGCCGATGGCGGGACTCACGGCGAGCCGCGGCTCGTTCACGCTCTTCGAGGCGCTCCTGTGGACGACGATCGGCTCGGTCGTCGGCGCGTTCATGCTGTACGGCCTCGGCCGCTGGCTCGGAGCCGCACGCCTGCGGACGTTCGCCGAGAAGATGCCCCTGCTGCACCCCGAGGACGTCGACCGCACCGTCGCGTGGTTCGAACGCCACGGTGGCAAGGCGGTGTTCTTCGGGCGGATGATCCCGATCTTCCGCAGCCTCATCTCGATCCCCGCGGGTGTCTCGAAGATGCCGATGTGGCGCTTCGGCCTGCTGACGGGCGCGGGAAGCCTCATCTGGAACACGATCTTCGTGCTCTCGGGCTATCTGCTCGGGGAGAACTGGCACATCGTCGAGGAGTACGCCTCGATCCTGCAGTACGTCGTGATCGCGGCGGTGGCGGTCGGGGTCGCCTGGTTCCTGTACGCGCGGATCCGTTCGCTGCTGGCTTCGCGTCGCAGCCAGGTCTGAGGTCGCGCCGGCCCCGTCGACGCCTTGCGCCGCGGTATCTCCATGTCGAGACAACCCGCTCGCTCGCTCAGTCAGACCACAGAACCCGCACGTAGACTGGATCGGTGCCCGCGGATCGCCTTCATCTCGTGCGCCACGGGGAGGTTCACAACCCCCGTCGCGTACTCTATGGTCGGCTCCCCGGGTTCGGTCTGAGCGTCGACGGCCGTCGGATGGCCCGTCAGGCTGCCGAGTACGTCCACGGGCTCGACCGGCCCGTTTCGGCGCTGATCGCCTCGCCGCTGCAGCGCACGCGGGAGTCGGCTGAGCCGTTCGTGTCGCTCTTCGGGATCGAACCCGTGATCGACGAGCGCGTGATCGAGCCGACGAACGTCTTCGAGGGGCGCCGCATGAAGCGGGCACTCGCCAATCCGGTCAATTGGCGGCACCTGCGTCAGCCCGACGTCCCGAGCTGGGGCGAGCCCTACGCCCAGGTGGTCGCCCGCGTGACGGCCGCGATGAACGACGCCTGGGACCGCGTTCCCGCGGGCGACGTCGTCATCGTCTCGCACCAGCTCCCCATCTGGGTGACCCACCTCGCCCTCTCCCTCCAGCCCACCCGCCACGACCCCCGCAAGCGCCGTTGCGCGCTGTCGAGCGTGACGAGCTTCGAGCGGCGCGACGACGCCGACGGCTCCCGCCGCTGGGTCGAAGTGGCCTACGCGGAACCCGCGAGCACCGCGGGGGCCGTCGACGTAGGAGCCGTGTGATGCGCCGAATCCTGTCCGCCGCCGTGGTCGCGGTTCTCGCCGTGAGCCTGGCCGCCTGCAGCGCCGACCCCCTCGCCGACCAGTACCGCGCGGGCGACAACAAGGGCTACATCGCGGCCAACGGATTCCAGACCCAGGAGATCGCCCCCGACCAGCGGGGCGAACCCGTCGAGTTCGCGGGCACTCTCGACAACGGCTCGCCCGTCTCGAGCGGCGACTTCGCGGGCAAGGTCCTCGTCGTCAACTTCTGGTACGCGACGTGCGGACCCTGCATCATCGAGGCGCCCCGCCTGGAGCAGGCGTACCAGTCGTTCCAGGGCCAGGATGTCGCCTTCCTGGGCATCAACACCTACGACCAGGGGCCGACCGCGCTGTCGTTCGCGCGCGACAACAAGGTGTCGTACTCCAGCGCCCTCGCGGTGAACGACGCCGAGCTCAAGCTCGCGTTCAACGACAAGACGCCTCTGAACGCCACGCCCACCACCCTCGTGCTCGACAAGCAGGGACGCGTGGCGGCCCGCATCATCGGCGAGCTCCCCGAGGCGTCGATCCTCGAGTCCATGGTGCGTACCGTGCTCGAGGAGAACGCGTGAATCCGGGCGCTCTCGTCTTCGACGGGGCGTTGTGGCTCGCGATCCCCGTCGCCCTCGCCGCGGGTCTCATCTCGTTCCTCTCGCCCTGCGTGCTGCCCCTCGTGCCGGGATACCTGGGGTTCATCGGCGGTGCCGTCGCGCCGCGGAGGAGCTCGGCATCCGGAACCGGTCGCGGACGCCTGCTCGGCGGAACCCTGCTCTTCATCGCCGGCTTCACCGTCGTGTTCATGGCCCTGAACGTGCTCGGCGGGGCGGCGGGAGCCTTCTTCACCCGCTACGCCGACGTCATCACGCGGGTCGTGGGCGTCGTCATCATCCTCATGGGCCTGGTGTTCATCGGGCTCTTCGGCATCGCGCAGCGCTCGGTGCGCCTGCAGGCGCGCGGCAACCTCGGGCTCATCGGAGCGCCGCTCCTCGGCATCGCCCTCGGCGTCGGCTGGACCCCCTGCATCGGCCCGACGCTGACGGCGATCATCTCGGTGTCGTACAACCTCGGCGACCCGTGGCGGGCAGCGCTGCTCGGGCTGGCGTACTCGCTGGGTCTCGGCATCCCGTTCATCCTGCTCGCGCTCGGTTTCGGCTGGGCGACGCGGTCCGTGGCGTTCATCCGCGCGCACATCCGCCTTGTGAACCTCATCGGCGGCGTGCTGCTGATCGTGCTCGGCCTGCTCATGGTCGTCGGCGTCTGGGGAACCTGGATGTCGACCCTTCAGGGGGTGATGCTCAATGTCCAGCTCCCGCTCTGATCGAGGTGGCACCGTGACCGAGCCGACCGACGGCGTCCTGCGCCCGTCCGATCACGCCGACTCCGCGCCTGCCGGCGACGGGGGCGACGACATCACGCAACCGCGTCTCGGCGTGGTCGGCTGGATGCGCTGGGGCTGGCGCCAGCTGACGAGCATGCGCACCGCGCTCGTGCTGCTGCTGCTCCTCGCGATCGCGGCCGTGCCCGGCTCGATCGTCCCGCAGCGCAGCGCCGACCCCAACGGCGTGACGCAGTACTTCACCGACAACCCCGACCTCGCGCCGGTGCTCGACAAGCTGAGCATGTTCGACGTGTACACGTCGCCGTGGTTCTCGGCGATCTACATCCTGCTGTTCATCTCGCTGATCGGGTGCGTCCTGCCGCGCACGAAGCATCACTGGAAGGCGCTGCGGTCGCAGCCGCCGCGCACGCCCGCACGGCTCGGTCGCCTCGACGACCACCGCGACGTGACCGTGTCGGTGCCGGAGGGTCAGGATGCCGCGGCCGTCGCCGCCGCGGCCGTCGAGACCGCTGCCGCGCAGCTGAAGAAGAGCGGCTACCGCGTGGCGCGGTACGACGGGCGCGGGTCGTTCTCGGTCTCGGCCGAGCGCGGCTACCTGCGTGAGACCGGCAACCTCGTCTTCCACGCGGCCCTTGTCGGCGTGCTGATCGCCGTCGGCGTCGGCGGGGGATTCACCTACACCGGCCAGCGCGTGCTCGTCGAGGGACAGGCGTTCGCGAACAGTCTGCTCGACTACTCGTCCTTCAACCCCGGGCGCTTCGTGAACGGCGACACCCTCACCCCGTACTCGATGACGCTCGACCAGTTCGATGTGAACTACGTCGCCCCCGGCCAGCCCGGCGGCGGCCAGGCCGGCGACTTCGTGGCGCACATGACCACCCAGGCGCCCGGCGCTCAGCCGCAGGACGGCGAGATCCGGGTGAACCACCCGCTCGACGTGCAGGGCGACCGGGTCTACCTGCTCGGCAACGGCTACGCCCCCACCGTGACGATCCGCAACGCCCAGGGCGAAGAGGTGTTCCACGACTCGGTCGCGTTCCTGCCGCAGGATGCCAACATGACCTCGCTCGGCGTGATCAAGGTCGCGGACGGGATGCCGGAGCAGCTCGGCCTGATCGGCTTCTTCTACCCGACGATGAACGTGCTCGACTCCGGTGCCCTGACCTCGACCTACGGCGCCCTCGAGTACCCCGTCCTGACGCTGCGGGTGTACGCGGGCGACCTCGGCATCGACGACGGCACGCCGCGCTCGGTGTACACGCTCGACCCGACCAACATGACGCAGCTCGCGGGCGGCGACAGCGGCACCCCCGCGATCCAGCTCATGCCCGGTGAGACGCAGGACCTGCCGAACGGCCTCGGCACGATCACCTTCGACAACGGAGTACGCCGGCCTCGCTCGCGGGGAGGACCCGACGCTCGCCGCCGCCGTCGACCAGATGGTCGAGAAGCACCGGGGGTCGCTGCCCGCCGAATCCGCATCCACCGAACCATCCCGCCCCGACATCGGAAAAGTAGACTGAGACCATGCCCGGACCGAACTCGCTCTTCCTCGACGAGATCTCCCTTCTCCTGGTGTGGACGGCGGTCGGCGTCTATGTGCTGGCCTTCATCGCCTACGCCATCGACCTCGCGCGCCGCTCCGACCTCGCGGTGAAGGCGAAAGACCAGGTCGTCGCGCGCGAGCTCGTCACGGCGGGTGGCGGGGGCGTCCTCGATGCATCGGCCGGGGCGGCGGCATCCGGTCCCTCCTTCTCGGACAAGCCGCGATACCTGTGGGCGCGGATGGGCACGGCGCTGACCGCGCTCGCGTTCCTGTTCCACCTCGCGGCGACGGTTCTCCGCGGTCTCGCCGCCGGGCGCGTGCCGTGGTCGAACATGTACGAGTTCGCCCTCACCGGTCTGCTGCTGATCGTGATGGTCTACCTCGTGTCGCTGACGCGCTACGACCTGCGCTTCCTCGGCTCGTTCATCTCGGGTCTCGCGATCGTGCTGCTCGGCGGCGCGACCCTGGCGTACCACGTCGAGGTGACGCCCCTCGCCGATCCGCTGAAGTCGGTCTGGCTCGTCATCCACGTCTTCGTCGCGATCCTCGCGACCTCGCTGTTCGCCCTCGCCTTCGGACTGTCGGTCGTGCAGCTCCTGCAGACGCGCCGCGAGCGCAAGCTGATCGGTGCGCCGGTCGAGGCCGCCGGCCGCCGCAGTTTCCTGCGGACGCTGCCCTCGGCGGACGCCCTCGAGTCTCTGGCGTACCGCTTCGCGATCATCGGGTTCATCTTCTGGACCTTCACGCTCATCGCCGGCGCGATCTGGGCCAACGACGCGTGGGGCCGCTTCTGGGGCTTCGACACCAAGGAGGTCTGGACCTTCGTGATCTGGGTCCTCTACGCCGGTTACATCCACGCCCGCGCGACCCGCGGCTGGCGCGGAACCCGCTCCGCCTGGCTGTCGATCATCGGTTTCTCGGCCGTGCTGTTCAACTTCACGATCGTCAACGTGTTCTTCAAGGGCCTGCACGCATACAGCGGCCTGACGCAGTAGGGCGCGGGCCCGCGCGCCGCACGTGCCCGTTGAGTGTCCACAACACGCCGTAACTCGAGTCGGAGTTGCGGCGTGTTGTGGACACTCAACGGGATGATCGCGGCTCAGGGGCGCCAACCGGCGGCGCGGAGCGCGGCCTCCACAGGCGCCACCACGTCGCGTTCCGGGAAATCGAGGTGGTGCGCGACGATGCGGACCAGCGTCCAGCCCTGCGCGGCGATGGCGCGCCAGCGGTCGGCATCCTTTCGGAACTGCGCGGCGTCGGCGTGCTGTCGTCCGTCGTACTCCACAGCCACCCGGTGGTCTCGGTAGGCCATGTCGAGTCGGGCGATGAATGCGCCGGAAGGATCGCGGAGCGTCCAGTTCAGGTCGGGTTCGGGCAGTCCTGCCTGGACGAGGATGAGCCGGACGCGGGACTCGCGGGGGGACTCCGCGCCGGGACGCGCGAGGTCCGCCGCCGAGCGCAGCGCGACGATGCCCCGGTGATGGTGCTTTCCGGCGGCCGCGGCCAGCGCCGACCGGGGCACCTCGTGGGCCAGGAGCCAGTCCGCGATGGCCACGAGGTCGGCCTCGCCGACCGCAGCGGCAAGGTGCGCCCATGTTGTGACGTTCGCTGTGACGGGAAGTCCGTCGAGCGTCACGATCTCGTCGGGAGAGATGGCCAGGCGATGGCCGACCACGCCCTTCGTGCGCGGCTCTCTCGCGGGAGGGATGGCGCTGACATGAAGGACCGCGTCATGTCGGTGGGCCAATGGCATCCCCCAGAGCCGAGCCGCAGTCGCGTGGCTGAAGAACTGCCCGGGGCGCAGTCGCGGGAGGTACATCCGGCAGCGTTCGAGGACGGAATCCGTGCGCGCGTCCGTCGATGCGCGCACTCCGTGGAAGGGCGCGTTCAGATCGCGTGCGATGAGCCGCCGCCGCGGGACATGGCGGTCGTCGGCATCCTGTACGTGGAACGCCGGGCCGAGGTTCGGGGGCAACGGGCGAGGTGGTCGCATCGCGCCATCCCACCCGAATCTCGCCCGGCTTCCCGCTGCTCAGCCCCCGCCTGTGGACAACGCCCCGCCCTGTGCACGAGGAGTGGCCTCCCCGCCCCTTCCGCGCCGATCCCCGCCATGCCGCCGCCGAGTGTCCAAAACACGCCGAAATGGGGGAAGTAGTTACGGCGTGTCTTGGACAGTCGACGAGGGCGGGAGGGGAGAGAGAAGGGCGAAGCGCGGCGGGCGGGCCGCGCGTCTCAGGCGGCGACCGGCAGCGCGGCCGCCCGAGCTGATGTCGTGCGGCGGCGGACCACGACGAGGGTCGTCACGATCAGCGCGAGCACGGCCCAGACAGCGAGCCCGGCGAAGCCGGCCCCGACGCCGCCGGCCGAGGTCAGGGCGCCGAGCATCGCGCTGTACGCCGGCGAGGTCGGGAGCAGCGACGCGAGGCCCGCCAGCACGGGCGGAACCGTCGAGACGATGCTCGCGGCGAGAGCCAGGCTGCCGATGATCGCCGCGATCCAGCGCCCGGCACCGCCGAACAGCGCGAGAAGCGCCTGGTTCACGGCGGCGAAAGCGACGCCCGCGGCGACGCTGACGAGCGCGAACAGGGCCCAGTCACCCCAGTCGTATTGGGATGCCACCTGCACCACCCCCGCGACCAGCAGACCCTGCACGGCACCGACGAGTGCCGCCGGGGCGAAGCCGCGGAGGGCGACCAGCGCCGAGGGGCGACGGCTCGTCAGCGCGCGCGCCGACACCGCTTGGAACGCCACGAAGGAGGCCAACCCGCCGAACCACAGCACGGCCATCGCGAGCAGCGGCACGGCCGCGCCCCCGAACAGCGAGTCGCTGGCACCGGTGGCCGACACGGGGTCGGCGACCACATCGGCGAGGGTCGTCGCCTGGGCGTCCGAGTACTTCGGCAGCTGTGCCACCGCGCTGTCGAGGCCGGAGGCCAGCGATGAGGTCCCGGATGCCACCTGGCCCACGCCGTCGGCGAGTTGACCGGCACCGTCCTCGGCGCCGGACGCTCCCGTCGCGAGCTGCGCGGCAACCGAGCTGAGCGCCGATGCGCCCGTGCCGAACTGCCGCGCGCCGTCGGCGAGCTGGGTCGCGCCGCCGGAGAGGCCGTCGATGCCCCCGGCGATCGTGTTGAGTCCCGCTTCCGCGTCGCGCGCGCCGCCGGCGAGTCCGGACGCCCCGTCCGCGAGCTTCTGGTTCGCGTCGGCGATGGTGCGGATACCGGCGGGCAGCTGTGCCGCCTGCCCCGCGAGCTGACCGATCTTCGTCACGGTCTCCGTCGCTTGGGGGAGCGCCTTGTTGGCGTCGTCGGATGCCTTGCGCAGCGCGGCGCACTGCTCGGCGGTCCCGGTGCACTCGTCGGCGGCCTTCTGCAGAGCGGCGGCGGCGTCGACGAGGGCGGTGTTCACCTGCGGGGCGGCCTCTGACAGCTTCGTCGCCGCATCGGCGAAACCGGGGGGAATCTGATCGGCGAGTCCGTTGATCTCGGTCGCGAGCTGTTGGTTGCCCGCGGCGATACCGTCGGCTCCGGATGCCAGCTTCCCCACACCGCTCGCCGCGTCACGCGTCCCGCCGGCTAGGGCGGTCGCGCCGCTCGCCAACTGCGAGGCCCCATCCGCCAGCGGTCCCGCCCCGGCTGCGAGCTGCCCCGCGCCGTTCGCCAGCTGCCCCGCGCCGTCGGAGAGCTGCCCCAGACCGTCCCGCAGCCCGGTCGCGCCGGTCGCCGCCTGCCCGGCGCCGTCGGCGAGCTGGTGCGCTCCGCTCGCGGCGCTGCCCAGCTGGTCGCTCAACGTCGTGAAGCCGAGGAACACGTTCTTGAGGTACTGCGACGACAGCTCGGTGCCGAACACCGACGTGGCGGTCGATGCCAAGGTCGCGGTGATCGCGCCGTCGACCACGCGCGCGTTGGGTGCGGTGGCCACATCGATCGTCGCCTTCTCCGGCGTCTCTCCGGGGCGCGTGGAGAGAGAAGCGACCGTGAAGTTCTCGGGGATCGTGACGACGGCGGTGTACGTGCCGTCCTTCAGGCCCGCGGCCGCGTCGGAGTCGTTCGAGATGACCCAGTCGATGTTGCTCGCCTGGTCGTCGGCGCCCTTGACGAGGCCACCGGTCAGCTGACGTCCGAGCGGCACGAGCTGCCCGTTGAGCTGGACGGCCTTGTCGTCGTTGACGATCGCGGCCGTGATGTTCTGCAGCCGGTCGGTGGGGTTGTACAGCGCACCGACCAGGATGCCGCCGATCACCGCGGGCAGCAGGAGCACGCCGACCAGGGTGCGCCAGGTCACGGGGCGGCGGGAGCGGGAGCGCTCGACGGGGAGAGTCATGCGAACACCTCGGAGAGATCGGCGAAGGTTTCGGGTTCGGTGCGCTGTCGACGCGGCGTCGGAAGAGCGAGGGATGCCACGTCCGGACGCAGCGCCTCGGACAGCAGCGCGAGGGCCCGACGTTCGTCGCGGGCCGACACGATGAGGGTGAAGGGAGACGACGCGTCGCCGGAGCGCTCGCGCGCGTCGGCGGCGGCCCGCCGCAGCACGTGCGCGACCTCGTCGCGGGTGTCGTCGTCGAGACGATCGACGTCGGAGACGACCACGATGCGCGTGCCTCGAGCGACGGCGTCCGAGACGGTGCGCGCGGCGTCCGCGGTGTCATCGAGGAGCGCCACCCCCACGCGTGCCCGGACGGCCCCCGCGCGTTCGGGAACGAGCAGCCCATCGACGCGCAGCTGTCCGTCGATCCCGGCGAGGCGCCCCGACAGGGCGAGCAGCAGGGTGCGGGTGGTGCGGCTCTCGCCGGTGACCAACAGGGTCCCGCCGTAGCCGAGGCGCAGCGAGATGTCACGGAACACCGGCTCTTCGGCATCCGCGGATCCGACGGTGCGCAGCTCGTCGGCGGCGACGGCGATCTCGGGCTCGCTCGGCCAGTCGGCCAGGCGCACCTCGCGCTCGACCGCCTCGCCTTCGACGTCGAGCTTCGGCAGCAGACGGTCGAGCCAGCGGGGCATCCACCAGGCCTTGTCGCCCAGCAGGGCGAGCACCGCCGGCACGAGCGTCATGCGCACGAGGAAGGCGTCGACGGCGACACCGACCGCGAGCCCCAGGGCGATCGGCTTGAGGCTCGAGTCGCCCTCGGGGACGAACGCCACGAAGACGGCGAACATGATGACGGCGGCGGCGACGACCACACGGGCCGAGCCCACGAACCCGCTGCGGACGGCCCCCAGGGCCACCTCGCGCGGGGTGCGGCCCTCGCGTTTCGCGTGGACGTAGTCCTCTCTCATGCGCGAGACGAGGAAGACCTGGTAGTCCATCGCGAGCCCGAAGAGCACACCCATCACCACGATGGG
Organism: Microbacterium sp.; assembly: GCA_029239635.1. Lineage (GTDB taxonomy): Bacteria > Actinomycetota > Actinomycetes > Actinomycetales > Microbacteriaceae > Microbacterium. The sequence continues at coordinate 46,048 of JARBUN010000037.1, forward strand.
CATGAAGCTGATGATCGGGCCGACCTTGGCCACGTGCAGGGCGTCGGCGAACCACCCCCACTCGAAGACCGCGGCCACGACCCCGAAGGAGGCGGCGACGGACAGCAGGTAGCCGCCCGCGGCGGTCAGCGGCACCCAGATCGAGCGGAACACGATCATCAGCAGCACGAGGGAGAGACCGACCACGAAGATGCCGAAGGGCAGGAGAGCGGCACCGAGCTGGTCGGAGATGTCGATCGTGACGGCGGTGTAGCCGGTGACGAGGAGGCGCACGCCGAACTCGTCGTAGAGACGCTGCTCCTGCGAACGCAGCTCGCGCACGAGATCGGCCGTGCGCGGGTCGTCCGGTGCCGTCTCGGGGATGATCTGCACGATGCCGGTGTCGGCCGTCGCGTTCGGCGTCGCGAGCGCGACTTCGGCGACGCCCGGGATCTTCGCGATCTCGTCGCCGATGTCCTTCATGAGGTTGAGGGGGTCGTTCGAGGTGACGATCGTCCCGGTCATGATGAGCGGACCGTTGGCGCCGGGCCCGAAGTACTCGTCCGTGAGCTCGTAGGCGACGCGGGCGGGGTT